>MGSU01000066.1 GCA_001799195.1 Deltaproteobacteria bacterium RIFOXYA12_FULL_61_11
CTCCGCAACCGGCGAGAGCGGCAAGAGCGAGGGGCACTGTAAGGATCGACCGAAACAGACGACGGCCACGCATAGCGACTCCCCCATTGTTCCCAAGATCATGGAGGATGCACCCCTACCATGGATTTCGCGTTGCGTCAAGTTGCCGACGCGGATGCGCGAATTGACAGACTCCCCACCGTCTCTTACTATTCACACGCGATGAGACCCGCACCCACTCCGACAGTTCTTGAACCCCTGCCCACGACCCCGGTATCGGCCGCGCTGATACTTTTCCTCCTCGCCGCGCCGATCCAGATCCTGACCTACTCGCTCTCCCTCCTAACCGGGGCTCGCTATGCCTGGTGGTTCCCCGACCTACCCTACCTCCTGCTCGGCGTGGCGCTGATCACCCTGACCCTGGGTGGGAGCATGCAATTCGCTTTGTTCCTCGCGAAGCGCCTCCGTCGGTCACAGGATTATCAGCGACCGGGAACACGGCCGTATGGTTTTTCCGGTCTGGGCTGGTGGCCTTTCTGGCTGCTCGGGGTGCTCGCCGTGCTCGTCTTGTACACGTCCAACATCGCTCTGCTCGGCCTGCAATTGCACCGGCTCGGGCATGGTCCCTACGATGCGCTGCTCTACGCGCTCGAGACCGGCTTGTTCGAGTACGTCCTCGCCTGGGCCCCACGCCCCGTTTTCTGGGAATTCTTCTACTCCCTTGCCTGGTCCCTGTTCATCGGTGGCTATCTCCTCTCCGTCGTCGTCACCAGATCCCTGCCCTTAGCCACGCGTCACCTTGCCAGTTATCTCTTTTTCTACCAGTTAGGCCGTTATGCCGACCTGGTCTTCCCTGTGAGAGGTCCGGCCTTTCATCGACCGGAAGCCTTCCTCCATCTCCGAGGTTCTCTGACCGAGCAGACTATGCAATGGATTTCCGAACAACTCTTCGGCACTCTCACGCCCCAGGTCAGCGGGGTGCTCGTCGGAGGCATCTCGGCCATGCCCTCCCTCCACATGGGCATGCTTGCGTTGTTCACGCTCTGGTTGGCCCGGCTGTCCCGGAAAACCCTCTACGTCACCGTGCCCCTCCTTGGACTGGTCTGGACTTCGACGATCCTGCTGGGGTGGCACTACCTTCTCGACGGCGTGATCGGCATACCTCTGGCCCTTGGCTGCGAGAGGATCTCGAGTGCCCTGGTAGGAAAAATGGAACCGTGGTTCAGCAGAACACGACGATCGCGCTGACGTTGTCGTCACCACCCCCGGCGTTCGCAGCCAGCACCAGGGACTCGGTGATACTAGCCGGAGTTTCTCCCTCCAGCATCATCCGCAGCAGGACCTCGGCATCGACCTGATTGGTGAGTCCATCGGAACACAACAGATAGCGATCGCCGGGCAACCACGGCTCTTCGCGGAAGGGGATGTCGAGGTGCTCCTCGACCCCCAGGGCTCTCGTGATCACGCTCTTGTCCGGGAACTCGTCGAGCTCTGCCTGGGTCATCATCCTGCGTTTGCGCTCGTCGTTGAGCAGGGAGTGGTCCTCGGTGAGCACTTCGATGCGCCGGTCCCGCACCCGATAGACCCTGCTGTCTCCGAGGTGGGCGATCACGGCAGTCGTGGGGTCGAGCGCCAGGGCGACAATGGTCGTTCCCATGCCCTGCAGCCCCCTGCGTTCAGCCTGCGCGACAATGGCACTATTGGCAAGATGATAGCCGACGAAAAGTTGGTTCTGACGGTGGGAAAGCCCCGTTTGTTTCGGGAGGGGCCACGTGATCTCCCGATCCCCGGCCGTCAAACGCCAGAACTCGACCACCGTCTCCACCGCCACGCGGCTGGCCAAGGCTCCTCCGGCATGCCCGCCCATACCATCGGCCACGAGGTACAACCCGAGCAGATCGTCGTGGAAGATGCAGTCCTCATTGGCCGCACGCTTCAAACCGCGATCGCTGAGTCCATGGGAACGCCGTTCAAGCATCGTTCATTCCAGCTTGGCCAGACGTTCGCTCACCTTCTTGTACAGCTCGGCCGTGGGTTCGAGCAGTTTGAGGGCTTCGCGATAGTCTTGTTTTGCTGCCTCGTAATCGTTCAGGAACTCTTCCTTCAATCGGCCGTTGCGGTAGAAACCGTTGGCCTTGTCCAAGAGCAACCCATCGTACTCATTGAAACGTTTTTCCAGATCCTGGTTATCCGGATACTTCTGGCGCAGATCGGCGAGCAACTTGCGCGCCTGCACGAAATCCCCGCCCTGCCACATCGCCTCGGCCTGGTTGATCTCGCGCTTGAGCAGGTCGTTGATCGAGGACTCCCACAATTCGATGTTCTTGGTGATGGTGGGGATGAAGCTGTTCTCCCGGGCATACTCGTTGTCGAGCAGCTTCCGCGAATAGGTGATGGCCGCGTGCAGGTCGCCGCTCTCCGCCGCTTCTTGGGCCTTGGCGAAGAAGTCGCTGAAGACCTTTTTCGATTCCTCGAGCGAACGATTCCGTTCTCCATCGGTCAATTCGTACTGGACCTTCTCGACCCATTCCCGGGCATCGCGGTTCTCGGGTTCGAGTTCGAGGACCCGTTGGAACATTTCCAGCGCCCCGACATAATCGGCCTGGCGGAATTGCTGTTCTCCCCGGGTCAGGAGGTCTTTGATCTCCTGCTTCTGGGTCAGCTCGTCCTTGAGCAGCCGTTGCTTCTCGGCAATCTCATTCTCCAGCAACACTCCGCAGTTCGCCCTGGAAAGATAGTCCTTGACGATGACGCTTGCGGGATCGAGTTTTTGCGCTTTCTCGAACTCGGTCCTGGCATCGAGATAGTTGCCGATCTCGAACTTCTCCAGGCCGTGCTGGTAATACAGATCGAAACGGGTCCGCAACTCCCCCTGCAAGGAGGTCGCTCCTTGCGCCGTGGAAGCCCCGGGCCCTGCTCCAGTTTCTCCCTGACCCTGGCCCGGGGGCGCTCCGACGAAGGTATCGAGTATGGCATAGAGGAAGCCCAACCCCAGCAGGATGAAGAGCAGCCGCCGAGCCTTGGGACTGAGCATCCCCTTGCTCTGTGCTGCTTTCGCGGGAGAGGGCGATAAGGTCTTGGAGCCGCCCAACAATCCCTTGAGTTTTCCCAAGGGGTTGTTCCCCAGCGGGTTCGTTTCCAACGGAAAAGCGGTCGGAGGCGCCTGGGCCAGCGTGCGCTCCTCGTCGGGAGCTGCCGTTGGTGCGACTCGGGTGGAACCATCGGTCCCGACCTCGAGCACGCGGACGAAGCGGAAAAGAAAGTCCCCGACCTGGACCTCGTCCCCGTCTCCGAGCAACGCTTTACGGACCTTCTGCTTGTTGATCTGGATACCGTTGGTACTGCCCATATCGACGATGTGGAATGCCCCGCCCGCGTGGAGAATCGCCGCGTGTTGGCGCGAACAACTCGTATGGGGGATGACGACGTCGTTCTGGCTGGAACGGCCCAACACCGTCTTCTCCTTGATGATGCTGTGGCGTTTCCAGGGCAGCTTCCCATCGAGGCATTCCAGATAGGCTTCGGCCGCGAGCGCCACGACCTGGGTTGCCGCGCGATCGTCCGGTACTTCTGCGGGTTCACCGACGGGGAGGGCCGGGGGGCTCGGCGGTGGGAACTCGGGGAAGGACGGTTCTATCGGCGCGAACGTCGCGGTCGAGGAGGTAGGACCCTCGACAATCTTGCGCGTGTAGGCTTCGAGTTCGCCCACCGTGACTTTCTCGGTACCATCCTCGCGATCATCTCCCAGAGCTACGGTCCTGGCTGTTCCCGCTTCTGCACCGGTTGCCCTCGGCAAAGGAGCGGGACTATCGGACGTACCCCCGGCTCCCGGGTGGGAACCTTCGAGTCCATCGAGCGCCTGATCGATCAGTTTGTTGATCGAAACCCCGCTGTTCTTGGCCGGCGCAGGTGTTGGAGCATCCTTGTCCTCGAGCACGATCAACGACGGATCTTCGGGAGGTACGGGGGTCTTGGTCGGCCCCGCCACTTTTTCCTTCCACTTGATGCTGTCCAACTCCAGGGAATCCCTGCGTTTCTTCGTCACCCGGGCACTGCCGTGGTCGATGTGGCGCAAGAAGGAGGGGTCGAGGGTCAAGTCGTCGTCGTCGTCTTCGACGTGGAGGACGAAATCCCGCCGCTGACCCTTCCGCTCTCCCTTCTCGGCCTTGCCTCCCGCAGCGGGTGTTGCGGGTTTCGGCCGGACCGTGGCCCGCTCCGGGACCTCGACGTCTTCGGTCGGAGGAGGTTCAGGCGGCAGGATGCCGGTCTTTTCCTCCACCGGCTCCAGGGTCGCGGTCCGTTCGGCCCGCCTCGTCCTCCCGTGAGGTTCCTGCGGAGTCACGGTCTGCGGCGGTTCGATGGATGCGCCTGGCAGGGAGCGGGTCGTCTCCCGTTCCTCGGGGGGCTCGCAGGGGGGAGGACTCTCGGGTGGGGCTTCGTTCTCACCAACTCGGGGTGCTACCGAGGCCTCGGAGGTGGCCGGCGGAGCGTCTGTCCCACCCCCACCGAGAAAATCGAGGTCCTCGCCGCGATAGGCCCGTTCCAGGGTGTCCTCGCCGACCGATGCTTCGCTCCGCTCGGCCTTCGGCTCCGCCGTCTGTTCGACGACCGAGACGGCCTCCGCATCGGTGCTCTCGCCGCCGAAGAGGTCCACCGAGGAATTCAGCCCTACCGGGTTGTCGTCGTCCTTGCCCATGCTCCCTCTACCTGCGCATGGCCTGTTCTATCTGGGCGATACGCATCTTCGCCTGCAAATGCAGCGGATTGCGATCCTCGGGGAGGATCTGCAGGACGCGCTTGAAATCGACCAACGCGGCCGTGTACAACTTGGTGTCGAAGTGCAACATGCCCTGCCGGAAGACCTCCATGGCGTGGTCCTGGCGCGTGCGCACCCATTCCACCTTTTTGATCTTATAGAGGCTGTTGCCCGGATCGAGTCGGATGAGGGATTCGATGAGGTCCAGCGCCTGGTTCAATTTTCCCACATCATGGAGGTGGAGAGCACGGCGGAAGGTCGGCTCCTCTTCCTCCTTGGTGATGCGGATGAGCTCAAGCGGTTCGTAATCGATCTCTGCAGCTTCCATCCCCCCGGGGACGGCCGCGCCGGCAGGTACGGTTCCCGCGTCAGGGGGGGGATCCTCGGAGCGCAGCAAGGCATAGAGCAACAGGACTCCCAGACCACCGTACATGACCACGCGCTTAGCGTTGGCCCCGCCAAGGGAGAGCTTGGGGAGGGAGACCTTCGGCTTCGTCTGGGTGGACAGGCCGATCGTCCCGAGGTTTGCCGCCTGGTTCAGCCCGGTGACCCTGCTGGCCTGGGTTGCACCGCTCGGCTTCAGGGTGAGGAGAGAATCTCCGAACCGGACCACGACCCCCTCCCCGAGGAGGATCTCACCGACCCGCCGGTCTTCGACATACAGACCATTGGTGCTGCCGAGATCGCGGAGCAGGACCCCCTCGGCCGTACGCCGCAGCTCGGCATGGTTACGGGAGAGGTTGCGATCATCGATGATAATGTCGTTGTCTTTGCCCCGGCCGATACGAATGCTGTCGCCGAGGACCTTGAACGTCTTGCCGGCGAGGGGTCCCTTGAGGAACTGGATGCGCTGGTCGGTGGCCATGGCCATGGCTGTCAGCCCCCCTCCTCTCCTCGTGCCCGCTCAGACGTCGATCCTGGTCACCTTGATGATCGCGAACATGCCCACACCGATCAAGGCCAGGGCGAGAATGGTCATGCCGATGCCGGGCAAGGTCGTGAACATCTTGATCATGGTCTCGGGTTGCATCATGTAGAAGGCGAGACCCAGGACTATCGGCAAGGTCGAGAGGGTCACCCCTTGGGCCATGCCCATGGAGGTCAGGGCCGAGATCTTGCCCTCGACTTTGCGTCTCCCCATGATCGTCGTATAGAGCGTGTCGAAGGTCTCGGTCAGATCGCCGCCGGTCTCCCGGAGGATGACGATGGAATTGACCATGATCGTCAGATCGCGGCTGAGTATTCTCGCTGCTAGGCTGTTGAAGGCCTCTTCCAGACTCGATCCGAGACGATGTTCTGCCAGCAAGAGTTTGAACTCCTGCGAGAGTGGAGCTCCGATCTCGTCGATCATGATCTGCAAAGCTTGGAGAAAGCTCAAACCGGCCTTGAGCGAACTGCCCATCAGGTTGAGTGCATCGGTAAGCTGCTCGTCGAACTTCTTGAGCCGCAATTTGTAGAGCACGGTCAGCAGCACCACCGGGGCGAACCACCCCAGCACGCCGAGCACCATGCCGAGAATCGCAGCCGGCAGGAGCCCACCCCCGAGGAGAATGATCGCGCTGAAGGAACCGAGGCCGAGCCCTATCGGGGGGCCATAGGAGAGAAGATAGACGTGGTTCTGCCCGTGCGGCAGGAAGAGTTTGTCGAGCATGGCGGCGAACCACTTCAGCCGGTGCTGGTAGCGTCGGAGGAGACGCTGCTCGACGGCATCGTAACGATCGAGGATCAGGAAGAAAATCGCCACCCCGGCGAGCGCCGGGATCAGGAACGCGAATCCTTGTTGCATCGCTCAGACCTCCATGCTGCCGGTGAAGATACCCTGAGGCAGCCGGATGCCCCGTTCCTTGAGCGACTGGACGAACTTGGGGATGAGGCCCGTGGCCTGGAACACCCCCTTGACCTGCCCCTTTGTATCTACACCGGTCTGTTTGTAGAGGAAGATGTCCTGCAAGGTGACCATCTGGGCCTCGATACCGGTGACCTCGGTGATGTGGGTAATCCGTCGGGAACCGTCGGAGAGCCGGTTGAGCTGGATGATCATGTCCACGGCCGACGCGATCTGTTCGCGGATGGCCTTGGAGGGAAGATCGTACCCAGCGAACATGACGAGGGTTTCTAACCGCTGGATGCAATCGCGCGGATTGTTGGAGTGCAGCGTGGTCAAGGAACCGTCGTGCCCGGTATTCATGGCCTGGAGCATGTCCAGGGCCTCGGCCCCCCGGCATTCGCCGACCACGATGCGGTCCGGTCTCATGCGCAACGAGTTGCGGACCAAATCGCGGATCGAGACCTCACCCTCGCCCTGCAGGTTGGGCGGCCGGGTCTCCAGGATGACGACGTGCTCCTGGGGGAGTTGCAGTTCGGCCGAGTCCTCGACCGTAACGATGCGTTCGGTGCTGGGGATGAACCCGGCGACGATGTTGAGCAGCGTGGTTTTCCCGGTGCCGGTGCCGCCGGAGATGACGCAGTTCAACCTCGACTCGATCACCGCGCGCAGGAAGTCGGCCATCTGCTCGGTGAAGGTGCCGTACTTGACCAAATCGCGATAGGTCAGCCGCTCTTTCTTGAACTTACGGATGGTCACCACGGCGCCGCGCAGAGCCAGCGGCGGGATGATGGCGTGTACCCGCGAACCGTCCTTGAGTCGGCTGTCCACGTAGGGGGACTTCTCGTCGATCCGCCGGCCGGTGGGCTGGACGATGCGGTCGATGACCCCGCGCAAGTGCTTGTCCGAGGTAAAGCGCAGGTTGGTCAGGAGCAGTTTTCCGCCCTTCTCGACATAGAGCTGGTCCTTGCGATTCACCATGATCTCGTTGATGTCCGGATCGGCGATGAGGTCCTCGAGCGGCCCGAGGCCGAGGGCCTCGTCCAGGACTTCCTTGGCGTAGCGCTTGCGCTCGGCCAGATCGAGGCTGGTGCCGAGTTCATCGATGATCCGGTTGATCACGGCTCGGGTGCGATCCCACAGCTCGGCGACCTTCTTCTCGTCCTTGGCGGCTTCCGCCTCGGTCTCGATCTTCTTGAGGTCCATGAGTTCGATCAGCCGACGGTGGACCCGCAGCTTGAATTCGGTCTCGCGGTCGAACTCTTCCTTGCTCTGGAGCTTGAATAAATCGGCCGTGCTGCCGGAACCCGCGCCCATCTCCAAACCCGCCAGAGAACGGTTGAGCAAACGGAGCGTGGCGAGGTCGATTCCGTCTTCCGGGTTCGGTTGCCGCAACTTGCGCAAGACCGAATCCTTGAGCAGGAAGGCGGAGAGCTGGTTGATGCAGGCCGTGAACTGCGATCGCGGCTGCGAGAGCACGGCGGGGCTGGCATCATAGAGCGACTTCTCCACAGGCCCGGGTTCGAAGGGAATGGTCAGGAGCACCTCTTTTTGCAGTTTCTTGCCGACAATGGCCGGATCGATCGCCCCCCCGTGCTGATAGCGGTTGAAGATGATGTTGATGATGTTCTTGGAGAGCTGGGCGGCCTGGAAATCGGCCAACCTGGCCGGTGCCTCGTTGAGGACCATGACCTCGGGGCTGACCAGGAAGAAGATCAGCGAACTCAGCTCGTAGGCCTTGAGGTTGAAGGCCGTAAAGGTCGCGCCGGCGTCCAGGAAGATGAACCTGAAGCGCGTACGGAGATACTTGAAGAAGGGCCCCAGCAGACTCTGGTCCAGTTGGTCCAGCTCGCGGGGAGTATCGTACAGTTTCAGCACGTGACAACGGCCGGCGGGATGCGTGGTGATGCCCGCGGCGATGCGGCCGTGGTCGGCCCCTTTCATGTTGCCGATGAGCGAGGCGATCGTGGCCACCCGGTCCATGCCCAAGACCTGCTGCCCATCCCCGCAGTGGTCGAGGTCCAGGTCGAGATAGAGCACCGGGTCCGAGACTTCACGTTGCACCGAGATGGCCAGGTTCACACAGAAGGTGGTCTTGCCCAGTCCGTCGCGGGAGCCGCCGATGGCGACGAAGACCCCCGGATTCATTGCCCCCGCTCCGTGGTGGCCTTGGGCGGATAGACTTCCTGGAGGTTGAAGTAGTCCTTCAGTTCGCTGTTGGCGTCCTTGGCGAACTCCAGGATGCGCGGGGTGATGAAGATCATGAACTGGGCCCGGTGCATGGAGAAGTCGCGCGTCTTGAACAGGGTGAAGAGCCCCGGCGCGGCCTCGGTCTCAGGAGGTTGCCGGTCGCGGACGTTGGCCGTGCTGGTACGCAGGATGCCCCCAATGACCACGCTCTCGCCAGAGCGCACGATCTGGTGCGTGGACACCTCGTTGCGGTCCACGACAAAGGTCCCGGCCGCGGTCGGGGTGCCGAGGGCGGCGACCTTGACCTGGATCCCGAGTTCGATCTCGTTGAGGATCTTGCGAGGCGAGACCATGAAGGTCACGCCGATATCCTCGGTGGTCATCTTCGAACCCTCCTCGGTGGCCACCGGGATCATGATCTTGCTGCCCGCGAAGACCATGGCCTGCCCCCCGTCCTTGACCGACACGGTAGGGTTCTCCATGACCCGAACGACACCAAGCGATTTCATATAGTTGAGTCGCGGTATCAGGTCCGAGAACATGGCCGTGACGCCGCCGGTGGTGGTGCTGGAATTGGAGGTCGGGTCGAAGAAGACGTGCATTTCGGCCTTGGCATCCGGGAAAGGCGTCCACTTGAAGAGGAAGTTCTGGTTGAGCATCTTGGTGAGCTCGATGTAGTGGGCCGTGATCTGGATGGTGTCGGCGCGCTCCGGACGCTTCTGTTCTTCGACCACGTCGAGGGCATCCACCACGCTGGTGGGTGGGTCCCAATAGAGCTTGGCCAGCCGCATGGCCCGGTCCCGGGCCTTCTCGCTGTAGACCCGACCCTTGAGGATGAGCTTATCGCGGAAGGCCTGTACCTCGATATCGGGTTCGCCAATTTCCCGCTTGATCTTCTGGGCCAGGATCCGCTTGAAGTCTTGGCTCACCGTGACCTTGAGCACCACGTCATCGCTGCCGGCCACGACCTGGTTGATGACCTTGAGGTCGTCTTGGAAGAAGACCTCACCCTCGACCACGACCTTGCCCCCGACTTGCCGGACCTCGACCCCGTCGATGTCTTTGAGCATCAAGCGCAATTCCTCGGTGAAGCGCTCGAGGTCGCGGGAGAAGACGGTGATGTTGATCACCTCGCGTTGCTTACCCTTGTCGTCGTAAATGATCAGCACGGTATCGCCCTTGGCCACGGGCACCAGGGTGACCTTCTTGGTCTCGCGATCCGCGAGATAGTTGCAGACCTCGGGTTTACCGATGTGGATGTCCCCGAGGGGATAGGCGAAGAAGAGGTTCTTGGGATTACCCACGACCAGGGTGTGTTTGACCGTTTCCTCGGCTCTGACCTCCGTGGCCCCGAGGAGAACGGAGAAGATCACCGGGAGGATAATCAAACAAGGTTTCACGAGGCCCACTGCTCCTGCGGTACCGCGATCACCGAACACCCCGGATGTCCAGGTAAGGAGCTTTGTCCGGCACATGAATGGGTTCCTTCTCGTTGACGATGGTATAGGGCGTCTGCGGCAACAGGGTTTCCTCGCGGCCCGCGTCGAAGTGCGAGCGCAGGACCAAACTGATGGACCCCAGATCCTGCGCATGGATCAGCTTGTGGGCCTCGACGGGACGCAGGGACAGGGTGACGTTGCGGGCGAAGGTCTGATAGTTCCGCGAGTCGTTGGGATCCTTGGAGAACGGAGCGTCGACGAACCGATAATCGCTGCCCACGGCCAGCACCAGGATGTTCTGGAAGAGCAGATAGGTCTTGGTGTCGAGTTGCGGAGGTCGATACGCCTGCATCTGGCCCTGCTGGCGATCGGCCGAGGTGGGTACTTTGAACTTGAAGGTACCGAAGATATCGACGAAGTTGCCCGGCCTCACCAAACCATTTAGCCCGCTGACGTCGGAAACCCCCAGGGTCAGCGCGCGCATGCCTTCGGGCACGCGCAGGGCGAGATGGGTGTCCTCGAAGCGGCTGAGTTTGGTCTTGGTAACCTGTTCACCGGCATTGACGGTCAGGGAGGTCAGGCTGCCGACCACTTCATTGGGGTCGGAGAGGGCCTGGGGTTGCACAAACTGCTTGGGTACCTGGTCGACCCTGACCATGGTCGGTTCGATGCGCTGGTTGAACAGGATGTCCTGGGTGGCCACGACCACGGGCACGGGTTCGTAGGGGCCCAGGGCTTGGTCGATCTGGTTCCGGAGATACGTGGCGTGGAGGAAGACGGCAAGGCCTCCAAGGGCAAGGGCGATCAGTAACTTCCGGCGACTCTTCATGACTGTGCCACCACTTTTACCTGTTTATTATCAACCCGTTGAAAAACAACCGAGTGTACCCCGAATGCCGGTGACTGTCAACGACGCCAAGCAATTGCGCCGAGGGGTTGCGACCTGCTGCCCACCACCTTCGTGCGGCGGTTCTTTCAGTACGTATCCACAATATCAGCCTGACCACGCAAGAGGTTGCGTTCGCTCTCAGAGATTTGCTCAATATTGGACCGGTAACTCGAAAGATAGGGGGGGATGAACACGGGGCCAGAGGTAGGTCCGAGGTATCTCCCCATGTGATTCAACACTTTCACGGCTAAACTGGAATCGAAGTGAGACGGGAAGAACGGCAGCCGATACTCGAGGGTCACCGTTGCTCGCAGGAAATCGAAATGGCCGACCTGACTTGTCCCCGTGGTGGTAGCCGCTTGCGTGTAGGCGATCGGGCGGGTGACAAGCCCGGCATCCAATTCAGGGGCGAACGCCGACCAGTGATCGGGACGATTGAACAGCTCCTGCATGACCACATTCCTCAGGAGCAGGTGTTTCGGGAGTTCGTGCCGCATGATACGTAGATAGAAACTCGCCATCATGAGCAAGAAGACCCAAACGAACAGCAACACAAAACTCATCTCGACGACCGCCTGACCTCTTGTACCCTGACCTCTCTTCCCTCTCACGAGCATGGGAACCTCAGTGCTTGAGTTCGGCGGCCGGGACCGGACGGTTATTGAGCCAAACCTGATCTCGAAACAGCTTCATCAGGGTGTCGAAGGTGGTACTACCCCCCATATCGTTGAGCGGATTCGCCAACCCTCCCCCTGTCGCGGCGCGGCCATGATACGCGATGAAAGCGTGATCATTGAGAAGATATCGGGCGGTATCCATGATCGTCCCGGGAAGCACCGGCACCGAGCCGCCGAGCAGGTGGGGAAGGTCGGCGCGCAGCGGGATCAACCCCGGCATCAGCGGGTTGACCAAGGCCTGGTCCAGGCCGACGTAATCCCAAGGAAAGGGCCACCGACGACTGATGAGTTGGGAGTAGAAGTATTCTCCTTGAGAGAAATCTGTCGGATCCCCGGGAAGGAAGGAAGGAGTCGCGGCTGTCAGCGGGAAAGCCATACCAGCCACCAGCGCGACATTCTGAGGATCGTTCTTGCTCGTGCTCCTCATCGGCAGGTTGATCGAGGCCACTTCGAAAGGCTGCACCAGAGCCGAGGTGAGGTGCATTTGCACGATCGGACTGTGATGCTGCACGTCCTTGTGCTGGGTCATGCCCTGGTTCGCGCTGCCGCGATACGCTGCGGCCGACGCCCACGCCATCACCGCCGGCGACCACTTCCGGCCGAAGGTGGACGAGAAGTTGGAATAGGTGAACGGAACCTCTTGGCGCTCGATCATCTCCAGGGGCGCAGGGGAGCGTTCCGAGCTGATGAGCCCGCGGCCGCGCGGGGTGGAGCCGTGCGCAACCCCCACGGTGACCGAGGGGGTGCCGTGGACCGTGGGATCATAGAGAATACGGCGGGGGATCATCCCCTCTTGGCAATATTTCCTGGCCAAGCGCCAAGCTTCATTGGCAACCCCTGGATCCTGACAGGTCTGCGCGGTGTTGCCGGTGCTGCACATACCCGGGCCCATCTCGTAGAGATGATACGGCACGATGTAGCGCATGTTACCGGTCAGGATGTCACAGGTATAGGTGGGAGTACCCTCTGCGATGAAGGTGAAGGGTACGAAAGGGACACATTCCACCTTGATCCCCTCGGCCCCACCGATACCCCGGTACATGGGTTCGGCATAGACATAGATCTCTTCGTCGCGCAAGGAGCGGAGATTGCTGGCAACCACGGAGTATGCCATGCGCCGGGCGGAAGCTGCCGCAGCGGTATCGATGTTCCTCCAGGCGGTGGAGACCAACTGGTCGAGCTCGGTGAGATAGCCCCAGAGCTCTTGTTCGATGAAGCGCAGACCGCGGATCCAGGGATTGAGCAAGGCCTTCTGGTACACGGGTAACGGTCTCGGGGGAGGCAGGGATGGATCGGTGGTGAGGCAATCCCAATCGTTCGAGCCGTTGGTGTCACAGCAGGTGACCGCGGGATTGCCGCCCAATATATTGGAATAATAACCTGGATCGACAGCGGCATTGGAATTGTAGAACATCCAATTCGAAATGTACCGCTCGAAGGTCAGGTCCTGCAACTCCGGATTGCGCCACGCCGTGCCGGGGGCATAGACCGCATTGCTCATGGCCAGGACGTTACGGCAATTGACATAACCGGTAATCGTGCCGTTGTGGATGAAATTCGTGCCTGCAATACCGAAGGGGGGCGGGGTCAACCCCGGCATCGAGCACTGCACCCCCGAGGTCTGATGGACCAGGATGCGGAACAGGTCCATGATGCGTTCGTTGATGTGGGTCAAGCGGTTGGATTTGAGCGACGGTTGGACCGTGGCCAGTTGGGAACCGCCGAGACCCATGTGCCCCGCCACCCCGGCATACCGTTCCACCGTGCCGATGAGCGAGGCATCGGCTACTCCGGAATCGAGATAGACCGCCCGGACATGCGCCCCGACCATGGCGGCCAGATCGACGATATTCTGCACCTTGATCTTGAAGGTCACGAGCTGGGCGGTGTTCAACACCATTTGCAGCACCACCAGGACGAGGAAGATGGAAAAGATGAAGGCGATCATGGTCTGGCCGGGGCGAGACCTTCGCCGCAGAGGACGGATCCTGCACGGTGCGCGACGGTCAGGGTCCACAGAACCTCCCATATCCGAGCACGCCGCGTTCGAGCCGATAGGGCGAGGTGACCCGGACTTCGTGCCACAATCCCTGAGCGAGGACCCCGAAGATGTTCCCGAGACCGGACCGTGACCTGAAGGGATAGGCCACCCGGAGGAGCCCGTAGCGAGGCCTTCTCGTTTCGTTGCAGCCCCCGAAGGCGATGTTCTCCGTCGCTCGATGTTCCACCGCGATATGCCCGGGTAGCCCGGCCGGAGGGAGGTAGAAGTCCATCTCGGTGCGATACCGCGGGAATTCGAGAGAGGTTTCCCCCAGTTCGATGTCCGACATCTCGGTATCGACCTTGACGACAGCCCCGGAGGACAGGCCGAGGAGACTATTCCTGGCCATGGGGAGCGCCCGCAGTAGGATCTCGTAGCCGACCTCCTTGAACAGGGGCGCACCCTGGGTGCCGGGGAAGCGCCCGTACACCTGATAGGATCGGGCAGCCATGAAGGCCGCATATTGGGCCACGGTGCGTTCGACGAAGAACATGCCCAGGTCGAAGAAGAGGAAGAGCACCCCGAGGAAGAGGGGCAGCACCAGGGCGAACTCGACGACCGTCTGGCCGCGGCGCTCAGGGAAACGGCGCGCAGATGGTCTGCTCGGTCTGGTAGAAGAAGAGCTCCAGGAAGCCCATCTGCTCGGGTAAACCCGCCTGCACGCGCTTGGTCTGGTGAATAGGGCCCCACAGGAGGTTGTTCTCCTGATGCCTCGCAACCAACTGATGGAAGAACATGGCCAACAAATAGGCCACACAGACGCAGAGCGCGTACTCGGTGGTCGTCTGGGCTCGGCGGCGGGAGCGGTTGGCTCGGGTTCGGACCACAGCATTATTTCCCGGCCTCATCGCCAGGCCGAGGAGGAAAGGGGGGTTGCCGCGGTGGGGAGGAAACCGGGGGCCGTGGGGAGACCGGGAGCCGCCACCGCACCTGCCGGCGTACCGATGGTCGAGGGAGCGACCTGGCCCGTTGCCGCAACCGGACTAGTACCGCGCGCCATGGTCACGTCGTTGCACGTGTTCCGACCCGTGAGCGCGGTAGGAGCGGCGCGGCGGAAGTAGAAGGACACGGGCTTGAGGCCCTCGTTCTTCTTCTGGGAAATGCCGCTGAGGGCGATCTCGATAATGGTATTGGGCAGCGCCTTGTTGGCTTCGACCATGCCGGTGGGATCGCCGGTCGCCACGCCGGCCGTCGACGTGGCGGGAATCTCGGCGCAGGTCGAGGCTCCTCGAACCGGGTTGTAACCATTGAGGGGCACCGTTGCCGCCATGGTAGGGGTGCCTTCCGGCAGGACTTCGACGTGATCGCACCAGCCGTTGCGCGCATCGCCGACGACTCCGGGGAAGGCCGCCCACGTCGTAACCTGAGCACAGGGCGCATCCTTCACGCTGAAGGTATAGACCTCGGTGGCGCGGCTGCGCATGGGTACCAGCGCGATCTGACCGACGACGGGCAGCAGGGAATACGTTCCCTGGATGCTATCGTTGCCGCGCTGCCACGAGAAGGAGTATCCCTCTCCAAAAACAATGCGCTGGCCACTCTGATCGGTGAAGGCCACACCGATCAAGCGCTGGGCATCAAGGGGCAGCGAATTACCGGGCAAGGGGGCTCCCCCGACCCCAGCCGTGGCCGGACTGACCGCCAGGGGGGTCTCTCCGGAAACACCCCTGCTGCCGCCGAGCATCATCTTCATATAGGAGTACATCATCATCATCTGCATGGGCATCATCATCGCACCCATGCCCTGTTGCATGATGCTCATGAGATTGGGACCACCTTCGTTCAATCCCTGGGCCGCGGCGACCTGATCCGTGGTCTGGAGGGCACTGCTGAAAGGATCGGCATCCTGGTAGTTCAGCGCTCCGTCCCCGTCGGTGTCTCCCTGAGGATTATTCACCTGGGCGAGGTTGGGAAGCTGGCTGGTGTCGATACCGGTCTGCTCTTCCCAGGCCTTGGCCTCTTCGGTCGTCACCTGGCCGTCGCCGTCCGCGTCGGGTTCGGGGAACGATTGGGCCGTGCGCGCTATCGGGTCATCAAGGGAGCTGACCGATGGATCTTCCGGATCGAGGCTCGGTGCTTTCACCCCCGTGCCGGAATCGTAGCCGGACCCCCCACAACCGGTCAGACCACCGACGAGGAGGATCCCGAAGAGCGCCACGGTCGAGGAACGTTTCATGCCGAAGAGGGTCATCAGCTCACCTCGATTGGAAGAAGACCTCGTAGGTCATGCCCCAGGACCCGTCCCAACATCTCCTCCACGGTTGGAGGTAGAAAGCCTGCTAAGATCGGAGAGTATCCCCCACCTTGCTCCGGATACCTCAAGGAATGACGTTCCCACCCGAAATACCGGTACTGACCTGATTGCTCAACAAGCCCAACCCGGTGCTGATCATCGTGTAGAGTTGGCTCTTGAACAACAGGAACACGACGAGGGCGACCCCCCCGACGATCAGGGCGTACTCCGTGGTCGTCTGACCACGCCTCGAACGAAGCCTCTCGAACAACATGCTGGCCTCCCCTCGAACGAATCTCCTACCGACACTTTGGAATATAGCCCACGGTTCGGGCCCCACGCAACTGGAAAAAGTTTGCAACACTCCCGCAGTTCATGTACGATCATTGACCAACACACTTGGGAATATTAGCATTCGTTTTGACACAAAGCAATATGGCGGAAGGAGCGAATGCACCTCGATATCGTCGAAATCTTCCTCTTCCTGACCACCGGTGGCAGCATCGTCCTGGTCGCTCTGCTGCTCCTTCCCGATCAGGAAACCCTCAAGGCGCAACGAGCGCTCAAGGTGCGCGACGAATCCGAGGAGAACAAATACCTCCTCCTCAAATACACCAAGGTAATCTATACCTTCCTAACCCCTCATATGACCGCGCTCGCCCTTCCACGGTATCGCGAACGCAAAGAACGCGCACTCGTCAAGGCAGGTTTGCGAGATATCATCGACGTCGATGATTTCCTGGCCTTGAAATGCAGCCTGCTGCTCCTCGTGTTCGTCTTCAAGATCATTTCTGCGCTCACCTCGACCGAGGCGCTCGATGTGAGCAGTATCGTGCTCTGGTGCGTAGTCGGCTTCTTCGTGCCGGATATCTGGCTGTCGATGATCACCAAACGCCGAGAAAATCGCATCCTGCGCGAATTACCCTTGTTCATCGACCTGCTCACCCTCTCGGTCGAAGCAGGTCTCGATTTCCTGGCCGCGATCACCCGCATCGTGGAAAAGCAGAAGGACAACCTCTTGGTCTCGGAATTCGATAAAATGCTGCGCGAGGTCAAACTCGGCACCTCCCGCGCTGACGCTCTGCGTAGTCTTTCGCAACGCCTCCAGGTGAGTCAGGTATCTTCCTTCCTCTCCGTACTGATCCAGGCAAGCCAAATGGGCATCAGCATCGGCGGCGTGCTGCGCATCCAATCCGACCTCATCCGCGAACAGCGCTTCCAAAAAGCCGAGAAAGCCGGAGCCCAGGCCACGCAAAAGCTGCTCTTCCCCCTCATCTTCTTCATTCTGCCCGCCCTCGTGCTGGTTATCTTCGGCCCCATCATCCTCGATCTCATGGGGGACTGAACACCATGCACCCGCATACCTCATCCCTGTTTCTTTGCAGCCGGTCGGAATAACCCCCATGAAGGGTCCGCGCCTCAAGACACTTGCCGGACCGGCCTCGGCAGAATCCTTCCCGCTCCTGGGTGAACTGACCACGATCGGGAGAGGACCCGACAACAACGTGGTGCTCGCCTCGGCCACGGTTTCTCGCCATCATGCCCATGTCCGACAGACCGAAGCCGGTCATCATATCGAGGACCTCGGCAGCGCCAACGGAGTCCAGGTCAACGGACAACGGGTACACGACGCCGAACTCCGTTCCGGCGATCGTATCCGCATCGGCGAGTTCGTCTTTACCTATCAACACGAACTTCCTGGCAGGATTGGAACCACCCAAGCCGCTGTTCACCAATCACGCGAAGAATCAAACCTTTCAGTAGGCGTGGTCGAAGAGGAAGCCCCTGAAGAGAGCGCTCTGCAAGAAACGGGATCGAACGGCCCAGCACAGTTCGGTCCCGGGGAAACCGCTCTGCCTTCAACCACCACCCGACCGCGACGTGTCTTCAGCGGGTTCGTCGAACGCATCTTAGCCTATGACTGGAAGACGAAGATCGTCTTACTGGTCCTCCTCTTCACCATCATCGTCTATCAGACCATCATCGTCGGGGTCTTCGAGTTCGCCGACAACTTCATCATCACCCGCGGCGCCCAGAAGGCAGAACTCTTGGTCTCGCTGCTCGCCGAAAAACACCGCTACGATCTCTACCAGGGCCGAGATCTGCTCATCGACCTCGAGAGCATCCTCAACGAACCCGGCGTCGTCGAAGCCTATCTCGCGGACGAATTAGGCCGAATTCGAGTGCCGACTTCGAAACAAGGCCAAGCCCTGCACGATACCATCACGAAAACCTCTCTGTTCCAAGGCACCTTGGCGACCAATTATCGGAACATCAACGACGTCGTTGCCTTGGCAGAGCAGGGACAACCTCTTATCTTGGCCTATCCGGTCAAGGTCTGGATCGAGGAGGAGGTTACCTATAAAGTCATAGGGGTAGCAAAACTGCTCTATGCCCCAACCGATATCCTTCCTCCTCCCGACCAAATTTTTCGCTTGCGGCTGGAAACCTTCCTCTATTTATCATTGGGTTCGATATTCTTGTACTTCGGCATCTTCGTTTTTACGATCTATCCGTTACGCCGCCTCAAGGACGAGACCGAACTGCTCATCAAGGAGAATATTTCCCGGCTCACCCTCTCGACCTCCTCTTTTCAAGAACTGACCGGCATTGTCGAGGGTATCAACCGCATCATGGCCAAGAAATTCGCCGTCAACAGGGATGCATCAGGTCTTGATGCCAGTTCAGCACAGTCTGCGAGCACTGTCGCAGAACCTCGGCTGGAATTCCTCCTGCAAACCATCAATGAGGGCGTGTTGGAACTGGACCCCGCGGGAATCGTTCTCCGGGTGAACCAACGAGCTGCCTTGCTCCTCTCCCTCTCCTTCAATGGAGGTGTAGGTCTGCACCTCGATGAAGTGGTTCCGGACAAAGACCTCAGGGAGGATTTTCACAAGATACTCGCAAGTCTCGATCGGGAAGGGACCTTCCAGGGCCCGGTCAGAGCGGGAGGGCCTGGTCAGATCGTGCTTGCCCGTGCGTTGCGTTTCAAGACAGACCTGGGTCAGACCTCTTCCTCCTTGTTCTGCTTCACCCAACAACCGGCAAGAGACTAGGACACTCTTTGCGACGCTGGAGGTGCAAAGGCTGCGACACTGCAAGGACGAGCTGCGCAACCTCTGCCAAGACAATCAACCAACCTTTTGTAGTTTATACCACCCTCGGTCGGCATTGCCTTTGCATAGATCCGCCCGTGTTGCACACGGTCGATCAATCCTGCAAGGGAGGTTCTCATTATGAAGGGCTTGTTCATCATTGCGCTGACGTTGTTTGTGACCATTGGCATGGCGATGGCTGATACTCTGCAGGCGCAGACTACGGGTGGTGCGCAGGGAACCACCGTCAGTAATTGCCCGGATGTCACCGGCACTGGGGCGTCCACGGTCGTGACGAATCCTGCGACGGGCGCTGCTTCAGATTCAACGGTTCTGCCGACAGAACAACCCAAGAGAGCAGCGGACGTCGGGAATGTTTTTGGCAACCCGTGACAGGGCCCGTCGTTTGCTGTCCCTACCCCACACCCCTCTTCACCGCAGTGTAGGCATACCCTGCTTCCTCTCTGCCTGTGTGATCATGGTGTTCTTCTCGAGTATAGCTTCGGCTCAGGTCGGAGCAGTGACACAATCGCCGGACTGCGCCACAATAGGCGCGAATTACGATGGATGGACCGTCACCACCGACCAGCACCAGATACCGAGAGTGACCCCCTTGTTACCCGTGGGAACGCCCACGGATGGTGGTGCTTCCGTGTCAGGTGTCCCGATCATTTATACGCCTACGGACACCGCGGGTAATGTCTGGGGACATTAGTCCAGACAAGCATTCAACCCCTCCTGCTTTCAAGTTGCTTTTCCCCTCTGGCTGTGGTCCGTTCATTTGATTGAAAGCACTCCCGATGGAATGGCGCCATGCTTCGCCCACAGTTGCTCGACTCCATCATCCTCGACGAGGCCCAGCGGCACCTGCAAGCGCTCCTGCGGCTCGATTCACGCAATCCCGGAGCCTTCGAGACCGAGGTCGCCGATTATCTGGTAGCCGTGCTCCGGGCCGACGGCCTCGCCTGCACCGTCGTCGAGCCACACCCGCGCCGCCGCAATATCTTCACCGCCCTGGAGGTTCCTACCGGAGAACCCGGGTTGCTGCTCAGCGCCCATCTCGATACCGTGCCCTTCGACGAGCGGGCTTGGTCGGTCCCTCCTCTCTCGGGCGACCTACGAGATGGGTGCATCTACGGCCGCGGCTCGGTGGACATGAAACACCACCTCGTATACTGCTTGATGACCATACTCCTGCTGCACCGGAAGGGTATTCCTCTGTGCCGCACCGTTCGTTTCGCCGGTTTCGCAGACGAAGAAGCCGGTTGCGCCATGGGTTCACGCTTCATCGTCGACCACCACCCGGAATTGCTCTCCGCCGGCTATGCCCTGAATGAAGTTGGTGGCTTCCCCATCTATTTCAAGGGTCGTAAATACTTCCTCCTCGGCACCGAAGAAAAGGGTTTCGCGTGGGTCCGCCTCGTCCTCCGAGGGACGCCGGGGCATGGTTCGATCCCGACCCGGGACAACGTCATCCTCCGGATCTCCGAAATTGTCGGCCGCCTCAACGCGGCGGACCGCAGGGTCAGACTCTCAAACGCAGCCTGCGCGTTCGTCGACACGCTCGCCAGAGGCCAGAACCCCCTCACCGCGCTGGCCCTGCGGCTGCTCCAGAAGCCGATCCTGACCGATCGGCTCATCGCCTTGCTCCTACCGAGCGATCGGCGAGCCACCTTCACCGCCATGTTCCACAACACTTACAACCCCACGGTAGTGCTGACCGACGAGAGCGTCAATGTAGTGCCCTCGAGCCTGATCCTCTGCCTGGACTGCCGCATCGTTCCGGGTGGTTCGGTCGCAGAGGTCCTCGAACTCTGTCGAGCCACCTTCGATGACGAGGCAGAGGTCTCACTCATCCAAGGCAGTGAACCCGTGCAACAAAGCAAGGACCAGACCCTGGTCGAGCACGTCACGGCCATGCTCGAACGCGAGGCTCCCGATAGTACCGTGGCCCCTTATCTAACCCTCGGTTTCACCGACAGCACTAACCTCAACCGCCTCGGTATTGCGCCGCTCGGTTTCTCCCCGCTTGACCTCCCGCCCGAGCTGAATTTCACCGCCTTGTTCCACGGACACGACGAACGGATTCCCCTTGCCGGTTTCCGCTGGGGCATGGATTTCTTCTACCGGGTTGTCCACGATTTCGTGGCCGCAAGACCAGGAGCAGTCTCATGACCTTCGAAGACCTGATCATCAAGACAAAGAAAGAATTGGAAGTAGTGTTCCAGGCCTGCGCGGCCCCGGAACTCAACGCCCTCGTCGATCGCGAATACGACGGCTACAATCTGACCCCAATGGCCGCCCTGCTCGGTATACGCAAGTTCCGCAAGGGCTTTTTCGATCCTCAGGGACATCTCGCCGGCAGCGAGGAACTCGAGGGCTACAACGTCCCGGTGTTTCAGACCGCCTTCCACGAGCGCTGGATGGCAAAACCCTGCGAGGAGAATCCCCACCGCTTCGGGTTCTACACCGTGCGACCGGCAGAGCGCGAGGACATCGACAATGCCTACCCCAAGGCCCTGTTGCTCAATTACGGACGCAGCCCGCGCAACCCTTGGTTCAGGGTAGAACGCGCCCTCCGCGATTACCTGGTAGCCGTCAACCCCGGCGACCCCGATGTGCTCCTCGGCAAAGCCTATATCGCCGTCGGCTCCCTGCGCGTCTTCTCCAACTTCTTTGCTCTTCGCCGAGTGCCCAACACCGGCTGACATGACCACGATCTTCCGCGAACTCAACGTCGGCAGCGGCGTCAACCTCGTCGGTCTGGTTCTGCGCAGCAGCAAGCCACTGTATCTCATACTCGTGGCCAACCTCTTCGACCATACCGCCTTCGGGCTGTATACCCTACTCTACGCCCTGGTCGAGATCCTCTCGGGTTTCGCCATCTTCGGCATGGAACACGCGCTGTTGAACTTCATCTCCCGCTATGATGGCGTCGACGAGGCCGAGGAATACCGAGTCCTACGCAGTTCCATCTTCTTGCCGATCCTCCTCTCGTTCCTGCTCGCCGCTCCATTGTGGTTGGTGCCCGGAACCTGCACGGCTCTACTTTCACTGGAAGAGGATGTGACCCTGGCCTTGCTGCTCACCGGTTTGATGGTGCCGTGCCTGACCCTGCTCAAGGCTTTGCTCGCCGCCACCCGCGGCAAGCGCGAAATGCGCTGGCAGGTGATCATCTATGACATGGGAGAACCGCTACTCCTGCTCGCGATCGTGCCGCTGCTCTTCTGGCTGGGCGCCACCACGCACGGTTTGCTCTCGGGCCACTTGCTGGTCCTTACCCTCTTGCTCCTCCCGGCCGGCCTCGTCTTCGATAGGATGTTCTCCCTCCGGCTCCTCTTCTCCCTGACGGCGCGGCCGTGGTTCTCGCGCCAAGCCTTGGTGTATGGGCTCGACATGAGTCTGCCGCAACTCGGCTCGAAGTTCATCCGCCGCATCGACCTGTTCATCGTCAATCACTACTTGCCCCTCGAGGTGGTCGGTATCTATGGCGTCGCAGCCGAACTCGCGCAGTTCTTCGCCAAGATCCGGGCCTCCTACACCCCTATCGTGGTCCCGGTGCTGTCCCACCAGTACCGAGAAGGCGACCTGCAAGGAGTTCGCTTCACCGCGGCCTATATGGCGTACTTCGTGACTCTGATCTCGGTACCCTTCTTCCTAGTCTTGCTACTCCACGGTGAGCTGCTGCTCGGGCTCTACGGAAAGGATTTCGTGCAGGGGTATGAAGCCATGACCTTGCTCTGTCTGAGCGTGGTTCTGACCGGCCTTGCCGGGCCGGCGGGCGAAGTCCTCGCCGTGCATGGTTTACCGCGGCTCTTCGCCTGGTATTGCCTGCTCCAGATGATCCTGATCACGCTGCTCGGTATACTTTTCACGCCGGAGTTCGGCCTGCGCGGAGCCGCGCTGGCTTCTTCCCTGGCTCTCATCCTCAGCAGGCTGAGCCTCTATATCCACTCCCAGCACGTAACCTCGGTCTCTCCGTTCTCACCGCCGGTGCGCCGTCTCGTCGGCCTCTCGATCCTGATCCTCGGACTTGCGTGGTGGCTGCGTTCGGGACCCCTGGTCACGGCCTCGTGGAACTCCGTACTCCCGGTCACCCTCGGACTCTTGGGAGCCTACTCCGCCGCTTTGTGGTCTACCACGAGCTCCATGCTGACCTCGCGTCAATGATCCACCTGCGGAGGCGATATCCCCAGGAATTCAGGCAGGCCGCAACCAGGATCCCACAAATTGGGCCAAGCGCCGGACCGGACTCCGGCGGTTCGGAACACCTTCCAGGAGAGCCACATACAGCTCGAGATGGGCTTCGACCATGAGCTTGTCACTGTAGCTCTGGGCTCTCAGTCTCCCCGCTTCGCCGAAGCGTCGCCGCAAGGAAACATCGCGGACCAATGTGAGTACCCGCGCGACCAACCCCTCTACGTCGCCGGGACCGACCAGCCACCCGGTCGAACCGTGTTCGACCACTTCGGAGACCCCACCTACCCGCGTGGCCACGACCGGGAGAGCGTTGAGCATGGCCTCCACAAGCACCCTGCCCATCCCTTCGTTGCGAGAGGTCAGGAGGAAGAGGTCCAGGAGAGCGAACACCTCCGAGGCATTGGGCCTGTCGGTCCACAGGTGGACCCGTTCCTCAAGACCGTGCTCGGTGAGAAAGGCGTGGATCTCGGCCTCGAGGGGACCGTCGCCGACCATCACCAGGTGAACCGCAGGTTGCGACTCGGCAACCCGAGCAAAGGCCAGGAGCGCGGTGAGAGGATCTTTGATCGGTTCCAGTCGTCCAACCCACCCGAGGACCACGGTCTCGTCATCGAAACCCGCGGCAGCTCGGGCCTCGCGACGTTCGTCTTGCTCCCGCCTGCGGTACTCCTCGAGGACGATTCCGGAATGGATGGCCGTATACTGCTCTCGTCTGCCAATACCACGCTCGAGGTGTTCCTCGATCCCCTGCCTGGTCAGGGTCACTATCCGGTCGGTGAAGGGAGCGAGTACGCGCTCGCATACGACGAAGACCGCGACCAGAGGAGTGCTGAAATAGCCCGTGAAAACATGGCCATGGGGAGTATGCACGATCACCGGACAGCCGGCGAACAGGGCTGCGAGGCGGCCGAGCACCCCGGCTTTGGAGGTGTGCGTGTGGACCAGGGTCACCTGCTCGCGCCGGAACAAACGCACGAGTTCCAGCAGCGCTCTCAGATCCTGTCGCGGGGAGAGGTTGCGGACCAGGGCGGGGAGGAGGACGATGTCCCCCCCTTGCTCGCGCAAGCGCCCCAGATAACGGGTTGGTACCACGGTAGGTCCATGGACTAGCAGACTGGGAAAGCGACCCATGGTGCCGAGCACGGTCAGCACCGTGCAATCGGCAGATCCTCCAAGGTCGAGCCTGGTGATGACATGGGCGATGCGCGGTCTAGACTCCATGAGCCAAGTCCTTCAAGCTGGCCAGAACTGCCTCGGGGGTGTGGCGTTCTTCGACCAAACGCCGCCCTCGTTGTCCTAAGCGTTGCCGCAACCGGGGAGACTCGTCGAGTTCGCGAACCAACGCTACGATACGCGGGACATCGGTCGGCGCGACCAGATACCCGTTCTCACCGTCCACGAGCGCATCCCCACTGCCTCCGTCGACACTCGCGATCACGGGTACCCCGTGAGCTGCGGCTTCCAGCAGGACCATGCCGAAACCTTCGATCCAGGTCTCACTGCGTTCGCTGAGCAAGAGGAACACCAGGGCGATGCGATAGAGCGCCGGGAGTTCCTCGTCCTGGAGATAGCCCGTCAGAGTCACCCGTTCCTGCAAGCCTCGCCGTCGGAGATCCTCTTCAAGCCCAATCCGGTCTGGACCTTCACCGACGATGAGGTAATGGAAGCTGCTGTCGAGGAAGGTCAGAACGTCCAAGACCCGGCGATGGCCCTTGGTCGGGATCAAACGCCCCACGGTGAGCAAGACTTTTTTGCCTGCCAATCGCCGGAGTAGGGCTCCGACCTCGGGCGAAGGCCGCGCTCCGGCCTTGATCCGGGGCATGACGAAGGGAGGGTTGAGCACGGCAAGTCGGTCCCTTACCCTGGGTTCCCATTCCGCGAGCAGCGCCGCGGTCTTGCTGCTATTCGCGACGACGACCTCGGCTTGTCGCAACAGAGCCAGGACCAAGGGACGGAGTAGGGGATGCTTCACATACTCGAGGAAATCCCCTCCGTGGAAGAAGACGACCAGCCTCGTGCCGAAGAGTCGACGTGCCACCAAGCCACCAAGACCAGCGAGCAGGGGTTGGAAGGCAATCACGGCGACCGGCTTCCGGCCCCTCGTCTCGCACAACACATAGACCGTCATCACCAGAACCCGCAGAATCCTGTTCAGCGGCTTCGTACCGAGGGGCAGGTAACGGCGCACCAGGAGGGAATGTCCCCCGCCGGGTGGTTCGGCCAGGTGCGGGACCAAAACCACCAAATGCCCGTCTCGATCGGCTCGGACCAGGCCGGACGCGAAACGGGCCTCGCCTCCGCTGGCCGGGGGGAAGTCGCCGCTCACGAAGAGCAGAGGCCGTTGATCGTTCATAGGCTCGAGGCTTCCTCGAGAGCCCGCACGAAGAGCTTCGCCGTCTCGGTCCAAGAGTACGAGGCTGCGCTCTGCAACCCTCTCGCGACGCATTCCTCGCGCAACGTCGGCGCCAGGAGCATCCTGGTCATGGCCGCGAGGATGGCTTGATCGTCCCGGGGATCGACCATCCAAGCCCCACCCGAACCTACCTCACGGAGGGCTCCGTTCGCCGAGCACAGGACCGCCACACCACTGGCATACGCTTCCACGACGGGAAGTCCGAACCCTTCGGCGAGGCTCAAGACCGCGACCAAGTCCGCTCCTCGGTACAAAGCCGGTACTGCATGCTCCGAACAGGGTCCGAGCGCACGTTGCCAGGGGCACCCCTCCTGCGTCTTGCCGGTACCGACCAGGACCAGCGGGTGTTGTTGCTGCAAAGCCAGGGGGAGTGAAGCATGGCAACGGCGCAACCGATCGAGATTCTTGTGCGGTTTTTCATTCGCGACCGCGAGGACATACCCGGGTCTCACCCCATGCCGCTCCCACACGCTCGCATCATTTTGCACGGGGCCAGGACGGAAACTCGGCTCGACCCCTAAACGCAGGAGCACGACCTTCTCAGGACAACACCCCAACCAGGACAACAGCTCAGTGCGGGAATACCGCGAGACCGTAAAAACCCGGGTAGCTCGACGGCACGAGAGTCGCCCCTGGGCGAGCTGATAGAGGTTGTGGCAAAGGTCTCGGGGCCGCAACCAGTATCGCGGCTGACTCAAGTACAGTAGGTCATGGACCGTCACCGCGGCCGGGCAGGGCAACCGCAACGGCGCCTTGAGGTAAGGGGAGAAGAAGAAATCGACCCGGTCGCGGCGAAGCCGGCCCGGCAGCTCGACCTGTTCCCAGTACAAGCGAGGTCCGGAAGGCATCACGACCTCTTCGCACTCGAGCCCGGCGGGCCTGTCCATCGGTTCGGACGAATACAACCTGAGCTTCCAGGCCGGCCGCTCCTGCATGACGCCAAGCAGGAGATTGCTCAAGAACCGCTTGATCCCGGTTCCGCGCCCCGGAACCAACTCCCGACCGTCTATCCCGAGGATCATAACGGGAACCCGAGGGAGCCGAATTGGTAGTTCAAGCTCGAGGTCACGATCAGATTGCTGAAGCTACGCACCGACAAGGCCGAGACCTCGTCGGCGTGATTCCACTGCCGCACATAGCGAGCTCCGAGGACGGCTTCCAATTCGGGGAACACGACCAACCGCAGCTCGAGCGACGGTTGGCCCGTGCTCACCTTATAGAGAGGGTCGCCCTCGACCCGGGACAACAACACCCCCCCGGCAACCCACAAGATATTTCGCGAGGTGAACCGGTGGGCCAAGACCTCCCCCTCGGCCCAGACAGCGTTGCGTTGGAAGTAGGCATTGAAGACCGGAAGAAAGGTCATTTCCCTCACCAGTCCGTACCGGAAGCGACCCCGATCCCTTTCGAGCGGAATTTCGCCCCTCAGATTGAACCTCAGACCATAGTCCGTGCTGTCCTTCACACTATCACTGATACGCTCCAAACCCGTTTCGAACTCAATCATCGAGCGACCGGGCCGGAACGTGATGCGGCCGGAGGTACTCAAGAGCATTGTCGAAATTGTATACCCCTGGACTGTCGCAACCTCGCCCGACAGTCCATAGAACAACTTTCGGCGGGGATCGGCCACTTCAGCGGCAGGTTGGCAGGAGAGCCGATGGGTATCTTGGAAACCTCGAGCCTCCAAGGACTCCCCAGAGGGAGGAGTTTCGGCCTCGAAGTGCCGAAACGCATAGCTGGTATCGAGGGTCATGCGGCCAGAATGCCCAAAAACCCGATTGGCGGTCGCCAGCAGCGTATTGTCCAGCATATCGATGATCGGCACGTCGAGCGGAGCACCGATCACGATGCCTTGGTTGGCTTCCAGCCCGGAAGGATCGAGCATGACTCTATTCGGCTGGTAGACGAGATCGTCGCGCAGGCTCAACTCGAGCTTCGGCACGACCGTGGTACTGAAGGTCAACGCATTGACCAGACCCACCGCAAGCGTGCCTCCGAAACTGGCATTGAGACTCAGCTCGCTGGGCTGCTCGGCAAGTTCATCGAAGAGATAGCGCGAGAGGGAGAGTCGGACGAGGTCCTCCACCTCGACGAAGGGCCGCCGGTAGGACGCTTTCAAACCCGGGGTCAAGCCGAGCTGGAGATCTTCCTGGGCTTGGGCATTGTCACTCTGGTAGAGGTTGTCGTTGAAGGTGCCGAACCATCCGAGGCCCGGGACGATCTTGAGGTAGCCGGCCTCGGCAAGGGCGGCCCAGCAGAGGGACATGACCATCAGCCCTATGCGCATCGATCACGTCTGGACATCGGCATCACGGCAGACCTGACGACGGCCATCGGGGAATTCGACCAGCAGTCCACCGCTCTCGTCGAGCCCGAGGATGGTCCCCAGGGTCTTGCCTCCCGGCAGGTCCAACGACACTTCACAACCGCGCCGGTACAAACGAGCTTCCGCCGCAGTAAGCAAGTCACAAGCATCCCCTCGTTCCAAACGTTGGTACCACGTCAATAATGAGGAAACCACTGCTTCGGCCAAGTGCCGGTTGGACACCTCGCGCGCGCCGGCCTCGGCCAGGCTGACTACCGGACGGCGGAAGGGCTCGAGCTGAGGTTCGGGGGAGCATGCGGTGTTGACCCCCAGGCCCAGGATCACATAGTCGTACCGTTCACCGCGTACCTTGCCCTCGAGGAGGCAACCCGCCAGTTTCCGGCCGTCGAGCAGCACATCGTTCGGCCACTTGAGTTGGGGCCTGAGTTGGAACATGCCCTCCAGGACCTCGCACAGGGCGAGGGCTGGAAGAAGGGTCAACAGTCCACCGTGCTGAGCCGAGAGGGTCGGCCGCACGATCAGCGAAAGGTACAGGTTGCCCTCGGGCGAAGCCCAGCGCCGCCCATACCGTCCTCGTCCCACACGTTGCTTGCCGGCCAGAACTACCGTGCCCTCGAGCCCTCCTGACTCGGCGAGGGAGGTGGCGAGTTCGTTGGTGGAATCGACCTCGTCGTACCACAGGAAGGTAGCCTCTCTTGCCTTCACCCCGACCATGCTCGATAATGGATCCCCTTGAAACGCAGTATTGTACCGAGCGATGATGGACCAGACAAGGAGAAAGGCCCCCGGGCTCAACGGTTGTGTGCTCACCCTGCGCCGGACAGAAGGTTCGGCGTCCGACGCGACCTTCCTCCACGACGTGCGCAACGAAGAGGAGACCCGAGCAGCCTCGTTGCACCAAGAGCCCATTCCCTTCTCCGATCATCTCGCCTGGTTCCAACGGGTCCTGGCCTCCGACAGGACCATTGTCCTCATCGCCGAAGAACGGGCCGTTCCCATCGGTTACCTCCGGCTTGACCGCACGGACGGACAAGAGAACGTCATGACCCTCAGCATCGCCCTTGCCCCGGCTTGGCGCGGGCAAGGTCTCGGCACCACGATCTTGCACGCGGCCGCGGCCTGGCTCGAGGAACACTTCCCAGGGACCATCCTCGAAGCAGTCGTCCTGCAGAGCAATCCCCGTTCGGCCCGGGTCTTCCTCCAGGCGGGCTACCGGAACATCGCCACCACGACCATGCAAGGACACGAGGTCGATATCTACCGCTATGAACATCGCGGGCCGAACTTCACCGACACCTTCCTGGTCGGGGGTCGCGCGATAGGCCGGACGCATTCCTGTTTCCTCATCGCCGAGGCGGGCAGCAATCACGACGGCAAGCTCGACCAAGCCTTGCGCCTGATCGACGTCGCCGCCACCTGTCATGCCGACGCGGTGAAGTTCCAGCTCTTCCGAGCCAAGAACCTGTATCCTCGCGACGCCGGTCAGGCAGACTACCTCGCTGGCCGTACCGACATCTATTCCTTGATCCAATCGATGGAATTACCGGAAACATGGCTACCGCGACTGGCCCAGCACAGCCACGAGCAGGGACTCCTCTTCCTCGTCACGCCGTTCTACCCCGAAGCCGTTGCAACCCTCCTCCCCTTCGTCCCGGCCTTCAAGATGTCCTCCTACGAGTTGACCCATGTCCCCTTGTTGGAGGCAGTCGCCGCGACCGGTCTACCGGTGTTCGCCTCCACCGGCGCGTCGAACCTGGTCGATATCGATACGGCGATCGCACGGTATCGATCGGCAGGACTTCGGGAACTGGTCTTGTTGCATTGCACCGCGGCCTATCCTGCGCCGCTGCTGCAGGCCAACTTGCGGTCCATCACGTTCCTCCACCAGCGCTACCAGGTGCTGACCGGCCTTTCCGATCACACTGCCGATCCGTTGCTCGCTCCTGTCATCGCCCGTACCTTGGGAGCCTGCGTCCTGGAGAAACACTTCACCCTCGACCGCACCTTGCCGGGGCCGGATCACTCCTTTGCCCTCGAACCGCAGCAACTCGAACTCATGGTCAAAGCCGTGCGCGAGACAGAACAAGCTCTCGGCCTCGAGGACAAGCAGGTCGAGCAGTGCGAACGTGAGCTCCACCACTTCGCCCGTCCCGCACTCTTCGCCAGCAGGGAGCTCGCGGTCGGCGACGTGTTCGACCAGTCCGCTATCCAGGTCCTGCGCCGGGGAGCCACGAAAGCCAGTCTCGATGCCACCTACCTCGATCGCCTGCTCGGACGCAAAGCTCGCAAGGCCTATCACCCCGGCGAGCCCGTAGCCCTCGACGAGTTGGCCTGAAGTGTGTATTTTGCACAAGCCGTGCCGGGAAGTCCGCCAGCCACAAGGGTTTTCTGCAGGTCGAAGGAAAAATAGTGTTTGCCCAAACGAGAGGCCTGGGCTATACTCCCAATTGTCTCTGCGGACGATGGGGAAAACGTATTGCTATGCCCGATAGGATAACGTACGGGATTTGTCCCTTGTTGCGGTGTGCATGCCTGCCGGTTCGCCGTTGTAGGAAGCCTGATGCAGCAATTACGAAGCCCACTTTGTAAAGGGGGCGTATCAAATCCGATCCCATCTCACCCGCAGAGACTTTTCCACCCTCGTGTATGAAACGCTGTCACACCGCCGCGATGCGTGAACTCTGCCGGATGTACGAGGTGCTGCCTCCCCTCGCGAGGATAACGAGCAGACGGTCGATCATTGCCCCCTGGAACCCGGTCACCTCTCTAACCCCCTAATGGATGCTTTTCTCAAAGAAATCGAGAGTCTTATCGAGGAGGGATTTCTTCTTGTCCGGGTTTTCTCCACCCTCTTGGGCGAATTCGACGAGTAGTTCTTCTTGTCGTTTCGTCAATCTGGTCGGAGTCTTGACCAGGAGCTGCACCAGGAGTTCTCCGCGGCTGTTACCGCGCAACCCATAGAAACCCTGACCCGGGACCCGCACAACCTCTCCCGACTGAGTCCCCCGAGGAATGGTCAGCATGGTCGGCTGTTCCAGGGTCGGAATTTCCACCTCGGCACCAAGCGCAGCCTGGACGAAGCTGATCGGCAACCTCAGGACGAGATCCTCCCCCTGCCGTTCGAACAGCTCATGGGGTTGCACCTCGATGTCGATATAGAGATCCCCTGGAGGACCTCCTCCGGAGCTGGGATCACCTTCTCCGGGCAAACGCAGGCGCAATCCACTGTCCACACCGCGTGGTACTTTGACACTGAGCCGTTTGCGTTTCTGGACCACACCCTGACCTCTGCAGGTCTTGCAGGCCTGTTCAATGACCTTGCCGGTCCCGCGACAATAGGCGCATACCGTAGCAATGGTGAAGAAACCCTGGGCGTGCCGGAGCTGACCCGTGCCACCGCAATGGGTACAACGCGCCGCAGAAGTCCCCGGTTTTGCTCCACTGCCCGAACAAGTCTCGCAGGGTTCACTCCGCTCCACTTCGAGGTCTTTCGAAGTTCCGAAGGCAGCTTCAGTAAAGTCGATGGTCAGGGTTTGCCGCAGGTCCGCGCCGCGCCGAGAGCGCGTGGAGCTTCGACCACGCCCACCAAAGCCGAAGAAATCTTCGAACAGATCGCCGAAGCTGGAGAAAATATCTGAGACATCGGAGAAGCCGTGGAACCCGCTGGAAGAAAGCCCCTCGTGCCCATACTGGTCATACAAGCGGCGTTTCTGAGTATCACGCAGGACCTCGTAGGCTTCCGCTGCTTCTTTGAAGCGGGCCTCGGCCTCGCTGTCCCCCGGATTCCGATCGGGGTGAAATTGCATGGCCATCTTCCGATAGGCCTTCTTGATCTCACCTTCGTCGCAGGTGCGGTCCAGACCCAGAATGTCGTAGTAGTCGCGTTTGGCCATGTCCTCGCTCGCTCGAGTCCGTCACCCGCGGGCCTATAGCACAAGTTGGAGGGCCGAGGCCACACCCTTCTCCGGAAAAGGATCTCTCGGTCGAATCCTGTTAGTGCAGAGATAGAAACTCACCCCGAAAAGGAATGCAGACGCGGCGGGATTCAGTTTGCATCCTCGAACTCGGCATCGACCACACCGTCATCGCGTTTTTCTCCCGCCGGGCCGCTCTGGCTCCCTGCGGTGCCACCAGCAGCGCCGTTCCCACCGCTCGAGGATGCATTGGCCTGCTTGTACATGACCTCAGCGAGTTTGTAGGATGCCTGCTGGAGTTTCTCGGTGGCGGCCTTGATATTTTCGACCTCGGAAGCACCCTCGAGTACTTTCTTGGCCTCGCCGAGAGCCTCGTCGATGGCTCCCGCATCGGCCGCGGAAAGCTTGTCCCGGTGTTCGGAGAGGGTCCGTTCGGTACTGAAGATCAAGGTGTCGAGGCTGTTACGGGCCTCAATGCGTTCGCGCTTGGCTTTGTCCTCCTCGGCATGTCCCTCGGCATCCTGGACCATGCGCTGGACTTCGTCCTTGTTCAGATTAGAACTGGCGCTGATGGTGATACGCTGTTCCTTGTTGGTAGCGAGGTCCTTCGCCGTGACGTTGACGATGCCGTTGGCGTCGAGATCAAAGGCAACCTCGATCTGCGGTACGCCTCGCGGAGCCGGCGGGATACCGGCGAGCTGGAACTTGCCGAGTGTGCGGTTGTCGGAAGCCATCTCGCGCTCGCCCTGCAGAACGTGGATGTCCACGGCCGGCTGGCTGTCCGCGGCGGTCGAGAAGATCTGACTGCGCTTGGTCGGGATGGTGGTGTTGCGCTCGATCAGGCGGGTCATCACCCCTCCCAGGGTCTCGATACCGAGGGAGAGCGGGGTCACGTCGAGCAGGAGTACGTCTTTGACATCCCCGGAGAGCACGCCGGCCTGCACCGCCGCACCTGCTGCAACGACCTCGTCGGGATTAACCGAACGATTGGGTTCACGGCCGAAGAACTCCTTCACCAACTGTTGAACCCTGGGAATACGGGTCGATCCACCGACCAGGACCACTTCGTTGATTTTACTAACCTCAACCTTGGCATCTTTGATGGCCTGACGGCAGGGTTGGATGGTTTTTTGGATCAGGTCGTCGACGAGTTGCTCGAACTTCGCTCTGGTCAGCTTGATGTTGAGGTGTTTGGGGCCTGAGGCATCGGCGGTCAAGAAGGGGAGGTTGACCTCGGTCTCCACGGTCGAGGAGAGTTCGATCTTGGCCTTCTCGGCCGCATCCTTCAGCCGTTGCAGGACCATCTTGTCCTTGCTCACGTCCAAACCGGTGTCCTTGCGAAATTCGTCGATCAACCATTCGATGACTCGCTGGTCCAGGTTGTCGCCGCCGAGGTGGGTATCGCCGTTGGTCGATTTGACCTCGACCACGTTGTCGCCGACCTCGAGGATAGAAATATCGAACGTGCCACCACCGAAATCGTAGACCGCGATCAACTCGTCGCGTTTCTTGTCCATGCCGTAGGCCAGAGCCGCCGCGGTGGGTTCGTTGATGATCCGCTTGACCTCGAGACCGGCGATCTTACCCGCATCCTTCGTCGCCTGGCGCTGACTATCATTGAAATACGCAGGTACGGTGATGACCGCTTCGGTAACCGTTTCCCCCAGGTAATCCTCCGCTGCCTTCTTCAGTTTCTGCAGGATCATGGCCGAGATCTCGGGCGGGGAATAGACCTTGCCGCCGGTCTCGACCCGGGCATCATCTCCTTGGCCCTTGATCACCTTGTAGGGTACGAGCCTGATTTCTTCGGGAACCTCACCATAGCGACGGCCCATGAAGCGCTTGATGGAATACACGGTGTTCTCGGGATTCGTGACGCTCTGGCGCCTGGCCAATTGCCCGACCAGCCTATTCCCATCTTTGGTGAAACCGACCACCGACGGGGTGGTGCGACCACCTTCCTCGTTGGTGATGATCTTCGGTTCATTGCCCTCCATAATCGCCACGACCGAATTCGTCGTGCCCAGGTCTATCCCGATTATCTTTCCCATGACCGATCCTCCCTGTTCAATAATATCTATCTTTACAATTTGTTATAATACGATCAGCCCGACCCAGAGGTAATCACTGCCGGCACCATTGTCAAGGCGAGATCCGAGTCGTGGTTTCAGCAGAGAGGGAGACTACGGGTCGACCGGCTATCTCAGCGCCCGGCCAGCTCTTCGTCGATCATCTCTTTGAACGCAGCGAAGGGCTGAGCGCCGGAGAGTTTCTTGCCATTGATGAAGAACGCTGGAGTGCCGCGTACCCCGACCTTCGAACCGTCCTCGATGTCCCGGTCGATGAGGGCTCGATGCTTGCGTTCCTCGAAGCAGGGTTTGAACTGCGTCATGTCGAGACCGAGCTTCTCTGCGCGCGCCGAGAGATCGGTGTCCTCAAGGCTCTGCACATTCTCGAAGATGGAGTCGTGGAACTCCCAGAACTTGCCCTGGTCCTTGGCGCACAGGGCAGCCTCGGAGGCACGGCGGCCTTTGGGATGGAAGCCCAGGGGGAAGCTCTTGTAGACGAACTTGAGCTTCCCTTCATAGGCCTTCAAGACCTCATGCACCGTATCCTCGGAGCGCTTGCAGAACGGGCATTGGAAATCGGTGAAGGCAATGAAGGTGACCTTCGCATCCGCCGGTCCACGCACTGGATCCTCGGGGTATAGGGGAACCGTGTAGGCAGGTCGTAACGGCTTGGGCAGGAGGATCTCGACCTGGTGCTCCTTGCGCAGCTTTTCGATGAACTCGGCCCTCAGGTCGCCCTTGCGCATGGAACCCAGGTACCGCTGGATGCGCTCCCGGGAGTCCTCGAAGGTCCCCTGGATCCGGTCTTTATTCTCATCGAAGAACTTGCGCAGCTCCGGCTCGGGTATCTCGCTGAATTTGTTCTCCACCTCGGCATCGAGCAGTTCCTTCTCGGTGATCTTCCGCTTCTCCGCCTCGAGCTTGAGCAAGCGTCCTTCGACCAACTCGTCGACCTTGCGCTTCTTGATCTTGTAGATCTCGTCCTCGAGATCGAATACTTGGGCCTTGACCTCCTCCTCGATCTCGGAACGCAGGATCTTGGCGCCGTCAATGGTCGCGACGGCATCGTCAGGCCCCGACACCATAGCCGGAGCAGCGGCCTGTTGCTTGGTTTGTTGGTTTTGGGGAGTGATTGGCTGACAGGCCAGGACGAGCAGTCCCAGGGCCATGACTACGACCATGATCCTTGCTTTCATTGCTGCCTCGACGTTCGGGTTGCCACCACAATTCTGGTGTGGACCGTACCATAGCGAATGGCCACTCGCTGTTCAAATACTTTTTCATGCTTGCCCGAACCTGAGTACCCGTGCTCTACCTAAAAATCGAGACAACCACTCCAGAGTCCAGGATGCAACCACTCCAGCAACTCCTCCTCGACCTGCAACTGATCGCTCGCACCGCGGGGGGACTCCTGCTCGACCATCATCAGGTCCGCGCTCCGCTCGAGGTCACAACAAAGCGCACCGCAATGGACCTCGTCACCGAGCTGGATGTTCTCTGCGAGCGCCTCATCGCCGCGGAACTCGCAAAGCGATACCCCGGGGTACCCTACGTGGGCGAAGAACTCAGCGCCGGAACGATTCCCGAAGGCCCCTGTTTCGTTGTCGACCCCCTGGACGGAACCACCAATTTCGTCCATGGACATCCATCTTTCTGTGTTTCCCTCGCCTATTGCGAACATGGCGTCCCCAAGGTCGGCGTGGTCTTCGCACCGGCCCTCGGAGAACTGTATGCAGCGGCCGAGGGGCTGGGCAGCGAGCTGAACGGTCGCCCCCTGCGGGTTTCAGCCTGTTCCTCCCTCTCCACCGCCCTGCTCGGTACCGGCTTCGCCTGCATTCGCAGCTACCCGACGTATCGCGGCTCCCTCGATTTCCTGTCCACGCTGCTTGCCGGCACTCATGGTTTCCGACGCGCCGGAAGCGCTGCCCTAGATCTTTGCTTTGTCGCCGCAGGCCGCCTCGATTGCTTCTGGGAACAATGCCTCTCATCCTGGGACATCGCCGCGGGTACTCTCCTCGTGCGCGAGGCAGGCGGCCTCGTCAGCGACTTCCAAGGCTGCTCCGACCTCCTGCAGAGCAACACCATCGTGGCCGCCCCACCCTCTCTGCACGCGGAACTCCTCGCCCGGCTGGCCGGACTCGTGCTAGCGGACGACAGCGTGAGGACTTGACTGCCGAACCCCCCTTGGTACACTCCCTTGCTTCGCGTCGTCGCCTTCGCGACACGCACCCCTTTGACAGCCCCCCACGAGGAGGTGAGCCCATGGCCGAGACCGTGCTCCGTTATGTTTGCATTCCCTGCGGTTACGTCTACGACCCCCTAACCGGGGATCCCGATGGAGGAATTGCCCCGGGCACGGCGTTCACCGACATCCCCGAGGACTGGGTTTGTCCGGTCTGTGGGGCTTCCAAGTCCGACTTCGAACCCCTGACCGAGTGAGTCACTCGACCTCGATGCTACTTCTCCCTTGGATGGGACTTTACCTGCTCTGCCTCCTCTTCACCTTGCCGGCATGGAGCGAACCGATGATCCGGGTTGCCGTTGAGGAAGCGGCCTCGAAGGTCTCGGTCACGGGGCAGGAGATGAGCCTGACCTCTCGCGGGGGACAAGGCGATACCAAACCGAAGAGAACGCTACCCGGACGATCGGTGTTGCACTTCTCGGTCCAGGAGAAGCTCGTTCGATGGGAGGGAGGCGAAGCCGAGGAACTCACGCTCACCTCCGCAAAGGGAAAAACCCTCCAGGTGGGGGAAAAGCACTTTCCCGGTTTCCTCCAGCTCCGAGTTAACGACCGAAAGCTCGTGGTCATCAATCACCTTCCCCTCGAACGATACCTGGAAGGCGTCGTCAGTCACGAACTACCGACCTCGTGGCCCTTGGAAATACTCAAAGCCCAGGCCGTCCTCTCCCGCACCTTCGCGCTCCAGCGAATGCAACAAAACAAGCAACGTCCCTACGACCTCAAGGCCACGATCCTCGACCAAGTCTACGGCGGCCACACCACTGCCACCTCGGTACGGCAAGCCGTCGCCGATACCCAGGGCCTCGTGCTCGTCCACCGCGGTTCTCCGATCGAAGCCTTCTTCCATAGTTGTTGCGGCGGCAAGACCGAGTTGCCGCAGAATGTCTGGCGGAACGAACTCCCCTACTATGCCTCGGTGACCTGTCCCTACTGCGCCGAAGCCCCAGATTTCTTTTGGGAATATCGGCTCTCCCGGACCGAACTCCTCTCCCGGCTCCGTCCCTCGTTCCCTGAATTGCGGCGGCTCTACGACCTCTCGATCGCAGAGCGCACCCCGGCCAATCGGAACCGCACCATCAAGGTCAAGGCACACTTCAAGCACCAACTCATGATCCCCGGGGACCAATTCCGGGCCTTGCTCGGCTACTTCAACCTCAAAAGCACCTGGTTCAAGGTCTTCCACACCGAGGAAGAGATACAATTCCTCGGCAGCGGCTCGGGACACGGTGTGGGGTTATGCCAGTGGGGTGGCCGCGCAATGGCGGAGCTCGGTAAGGACTTCCGACAGATCCTGGCCTTCTACTTCCCCGGAGTGAGCGTCTCGGTCGTGGCTCGCTGAGCCTCCTCGGCTTTGACCGGCCGGGCAGGAGGTACCACCTCGCGAGGTGTACCATGCTCGACGGCAATCAGGACTTCGTGCTTCTTGCTGAGCGCCTTCCCGGCGAGAACACGGAAACCAGGGGCGAGCTTGGCAAGGTAGTCTTTGCTCCTCTCGGGAGCGAGCGACAAACACATCGAGCGGCCCCAGGTATGGCAACTGGCCCCCTGGCCGATCGGGCGCAAGCGATAGAAGGTACCCTCGAGAGCAGCGCGCAAGGCCACGGCGAAGGACGCGTGGAACGAGCCGATTTGCTTGGCGAAAGCGACGAAATGTTCCAGACCCTTCTTCGCGCTGCTGCGGAATCGCTGTTCGCCGGTCAGGTCAGCCAGCCGGATCAGGGCCAGGATAGCCCGGGCTTCTGCCGAAGGTAACAGGGAATCGTGCATCGGGGTGCGGTCGATGGTACTCACCGCGAGCGAACGTTCGGCGAGTGGGGGTTGAGCATCCCGGAACCGTGTACCATCGAAGGCCCAGGCCAGGATCCCCTCGGCCAATCTCCGGGCACGTTGCAACCACAGGGGATCTCCGGTCACGGCAAGACGATCGAGGAAACAGTGCAACACCTCAGCCTGATCGTTGAGCCAAGTCACCTCGTCGAGGAGGACGAGCCGCTTGTCGGCACCGAGCACCGCGGCATGCGTTACCCGCTTGCCATTCTCTACAAGAAACGTGGAGACGAGGCGCTCTGCCAAGTTCGCGGCAAGAGCCTCATCTTCCGGGGCTTGTGTTATCTGGGCCAGATCCCCGAAAGCGCTGCACGCCATTGCATTGTAAGCGGCAACGAAGAGCGGTTCCACTGAAGGTGCTTTTCTGGAAGCCCTGATCCTCCTGAGCGCGTCGAGCCCCGTGGAGAGAATCCGTTCGAACTCTTGCGGGGACTGCCCCTTCTGCACCGCGAACTCCATCCTCGAGACCTCGGAATACAGGACATTGCCGGTGGGGTGCCCGAGTAAATCGCGAGGGTTTTCCCGGATCTGGAAAAAATCCTTGACGAGTCTTGCTGCTTGCAGCGGGATCTCGGTCTCGATCTCCTGCCGGGTGAAGGTGTAGTACCAACCTGGACGCTGCGGCTCATCACCAGCGGCCTGACTCGTTGCAAAGAGACCACAAGGATGCAGCAACGTGCGCCGCAGGTAGGAGGCGATTTCCTCCGCGGTGTTCCGGAAATCGGCTCGCCCGGTGGAACGATGGGCCTGGAGGTATACGCGGAGGAGTTCAGCGTTGCTCACGAGCAATTTTTCGAAATGCGGCACATACCATTTGGGATCTGCGCCGAAACGATGGAAACCGCCTTCGACATGGTCGCGAATACCCCCTCGTTGCATGGAACCGAGAGCCTTCTCGACCATAGTCAAGGCCCCGATGTCACCGGTTCTCTCCCAGCGGGCCATCAAATAGGCCAAGGCTTCGGTATTGGGTGCTTTGGGTCCACTTGCCAGTCCGAACCCGCCGCTGCGTTCGTCGAAATCCCGTTGCATCCTGCGAAAAACGATTTCATCCAAACGCAAATCGAAGGGCAGGACGAAGCGTTTGCCTTTGTTCGAGTACAGGAGCGCTTCCTCGTGCCAATGTTCTCGGGTCTTGCGAACCTCCTGAGCGTTGCTCGAGTATTGTTGGATCGCATCGTCGAGTACATCCTCGAAGGAGGGTTGCATGACATGCCCCTTGAGCGGCAGATAGGTTGCGCCCCAGAAGGCCTTGCTATCATGGTCGACCATGACAGTGAGCGGCCAACCGCTCACCTCTTCCATTGCGCCGATCACGGTCTGGTAACGGTAATCGAGATCGGGACGTAGTTCGCGGTCGAGCTTGATCGGAAGGAAATGCTGATTGACCTTGCGAGCCACGGCTTCGTTGCGGAAGACATCTCGATCCATCAATCCACAGGAACTGCACCACGCTGCGCCGATATACAGGAGGATGGGTTTGTGTTCTTTGGCGGCCCGCTCGAAGGTCGCCTTGCCCCAGGGTTGCCACTGGACTAATTCGCCCTCGGCAGTAGTGAGGTAAGGACTGGTCTGGGCCGAGAGCAGCCCCCCCTGCGCGCCCCAGAGCAAGAGCAGGATCAAGCAGGTCCCTCTCATGGAGTCACCTCGCTATGCAGGACTTCGTTGAGGGTGACTTTTGCATCAGTGGAGGCGTCCCGATATTTCACGATGACCGCGATGCTCAGCGCTACCCCTTGCCCCCGCGGCCCAACAGCGGTGAGCGGACGGGTGCCCGGAACCAGGACAGCTCCCTCGGGGATCTCCAGGGGGTGACCTTCTGTCCTTTCCAACCAGCGATCGCGGACAGCGTCGTAGACCTTGGTCGAACCGTTGAGGATGGTGCCGGACGACAGCACTGCCCGGCGTCTCACAAGTACGCCTTCATAGATGCCGCACTGACCACCGATCAGGACCTCGTCCTCGATGATGACCGGCCTGCTCCCCACGGGCTCCAACACTCCGCCGAGGATCACCCCCGCACTGACGTGGACCTTGTGACCAACCTGTGCGCATGATCCGAGCAGCGCGTGGGAGTCCAGCATGCTGCCATCCCCGAGATACGAGCCGATATTCATATAAGAAGGAGGCATCAGTACGACGTTGTTGCCCACGAAGGCCCCGGCTCGTACCGTACTCCCCCCTGGAACGACTCGGACGTTCCCGCAGCTCTGATCGAGCAGTCGCGGCGCCAGACTAGCCTTATCTCGAGCTCCTCGGGAAAAACCTGCCAGGCGATCCGTCTTGAAGATCAGCAGGATACCCTGTTGAACCCAGGTGTTGACCCTCCACCCCCCCTGTCCGTCGGGTTCGGCTGCTCGCACGCGACCAGCCTCCAGCGCTGCCAAAAAGATGCTTTTGAAACGCACCAGCTCGGGCTCATCCGACCGAACACCTTGCTCGAATTGTGCAACAAGTCGCCCTATCGTCTCTTTCACGTCAGCCTCATCCCTCCCCGGTTCATTCGAGCAGGTACCAAATTCTCACCTCGCGGGCAAACTCAATCCTGGGTTTTCCGTAAGAGGATCGGAAAGGATCCCCCAGGATCTCGTTTTCGGATTGCCGATTGCACTTGCATTGTCTTCACATTGGGATAGCATTTCTGGTCCGAGGCAACGCGGCACCCTACTCGAAGGCCGACTGTCCTCATCGAACGCTTTCGTCCTGCGGAGGAGACCTTCATGGCCCGACGCCACCCCGTGCCCCCATCGAACGAACCAACCGGGACCCTCGCCACGAAAACCCTCCTGCAGCGCCTGCTCAATCGGGCCGACGAGGCCCGTTCTCTGGCCATTATCGTGGTGGTCATTCTGATCATCCGCTCCAGCTTCGCTGCGCCGTATAGGATTCCCTCTGGCTCCATGATCCCCTCCCTCGAGGTCGGAGATCATATCTTCGTCTCCAAACTATCCTTCGCCCTCAAGCTCCCCATACCCTTCACCAACCTCAACCTGCTCGAATGGGACACTCCTCGGCGCGGACAAATCATCGTCTTCGAGTACCCCGAGGATCCCTCCTTGGATTTCATCAAACGGGTGGTCGGGGTTCCGGGGGATACACTCCGCTTGCAGGATAAACGTTTGTACATCAATGACCAAGAGGTCCAGCGCACCCCTGTTGAGGTCGGGGATCGGACCAACCGCTTCGGCGGCAGCCTCGAGATCGGGGTCGAACGTCTCGGAGAAGTTTCGCACCTTGTGCAGTTCTATCCTCAGGTACCGGCCGACGATTTCGACGTCTCGATCTTCGTGCGTGAACTCAAAGCCCAGGGAAAAATTGCAAAGGACGATCCGGACGACCGTATCCCACAAGGGTACTACTTCGTCATGGGGGATAATCGCGATGACAGCCGCGACAGCCGTTGGTGGGGCTTCGTGCCATTCGAGAACATCCGCGGCCTGGCCAAGATCGTCTGGCTCTCGGTCGACACAGAGAACACCAACCCCTTGCGTTGGGTCCGCTTCGATCGTCTCTTCCTCCTCATCGACTGACCCTGCGCCGTAGCAGTTCCACTATCAGGCGACTTGCGAACCGTGGGTTGTCCACGAGGTAACGCGGTCCGAGTGCGAACGGTCGGTCAAGCAGGCGCAAGGCCCACTCCCCACCATACGCCGAGATCCTGCGCGAAGGCATGGTTGCGGCACCACCAAAATAATCAAGCAAGCCGCCGACACTCCAGAGCACCGTGGTCGGGAGGAGGGATTTGAGCCGCGAACACAGGAGTTCCTGCCGCGGTGTGCCCAGGCCGCAAAGCAGTAACCGGAGTTCGAGCTTGGTAGCTTTTTCAGCAAGTGAAGCCTCATCGACAGCATCGGAATAGCCATCGGCAAGGTACTGCAACGCGAGTCCCGGGTAGAGCCGCCTCAACCGTTCGATCCCGGCTGCACTGACTTCGCGCTTTCCCCCGATAAAACCCAGGCCAAGACCTGCTGCGCAGAGCTCTGCCAGGAAGGCGGGCAGGAAGTCGAGCGCCGTGGAGCGTTCCACGGGAACCCCATACAGCGCGGTAGCTGCCAGCTTGACCCCGAAACCATCACAGTAGATCAGGTCAGTACCATGGAGGGCGTCGCGAAGACGTGAGTTCTGCAACGCCTGCTCGACGACATGGACATTGAGATAGCCGACGGTGAGACCTCGGTTGCCGCGCACGGCCTCGCGCACGCGCTCGAGGGTCGCGGCGAGGGGTTGGACGTCGAGGGGCAGACCGAACAGGGTACAGCGCATGGTCGCGGCTCAGAGGTCAAAGTCCTTCTCGCTGAAGGTACGGCCGGTCTCGACCTTTTCATAGTGATAATTGTTGAACAGCCGGCCCTGGTGGTCATAGATTTCTTGCCCCACCAACCACCCATGCTCCTGGTCGAGGAAGACGTAGAGCCACGAACCGTAGCCCTCGGGCACAAAAACCGTGGTCCCGGGAGTAAGATCGGCGTAGTCGTCCACACCGTCATTGACGTTGAGCAGCACGTTGATGCTCGTGCCGAGCTTCTGTTCCAGTTCCAGATAGGTATCACCTTTCTGGAGGGTATAACGCCTGCCCTTGCCCGAGGTTGCATATACCAACTTGATACGCCACAGCTTGCGACCGTACTTGACCACTTCTTCCGGTTCGCCCATGTCCCCGGTGCGAGCTTCGTAGGCGGGCGTGAAGAAGCGGTGAAAGGTGTCGGCGAACTGCTGCAATCCCAATTTGTGAACGGAGTGGTGGTTGTTGGCCAAGGCGCGGCTGTCGAAGGGATCGAGCTCGAGGGCGAAGGGCATGACCGCGAGCTTGGCCCTGAGCGTGCCCTTCTTGAGATCGAAGACGAATTGTTTTCCGGACCAGCCCGAGGACTTGCCCGCGAGCTTGCCCAGCCGCGCGGAGTACGAGAGGGCGATGCTCTCTGCCGAGAACTCCTTGCCGCGATAGTACTCCCGTTTGTTGAACACGGCGCTGTAGTCGCCCACCCCTCGGGCAGCGTCCTTGGTCTTGAGGACCAGGGCCAGACTTCGTTCGGAGAAGGTCCCTGGGCGGGAAGTCGTCGGTTGGGTTTGCGCTGGAGGAGGAGCCGCGGGCTGTTGGGCCTCGGTTGACCCGAGGATGACAAGCAACCACGGAACGGCTATGAGGAGGAGACGGAACGTGGTACGCATGACTACCCTCGAGGGAATGGTGACCATGGAAGAGGAGTTCGAACCCGACGTCCCCTCCCCGGACCAGCTCTCGGCAGAACTTGCGACCCTCGATCCGCTGGCCGTCCTTCCCCGGCCGCGGGGCTTCTCGGCCGACGGCGCGCACCTGTGCCTCGCCGACGCGGACGGGATCGAGACAGAGCTGTCCAGGGCCTCGCTTCTGACACATCGGCGCCGGAAATGCATCAAAAAAATCGCCCTCGACCCCGGCCATATCGGCGGCGCCCATGCTCGATCGGAAGACCGTTCATGGTCATGGAGCGGACAAGAGATCCGAGAAGGAGATCTCAACCTGCGCGTAGCCCTCCACCTCGAGCGCCGGCTTCTGGACTTGGGCTTCGAGGTCCTCTTGACCAGGCGCTCGGCAGAGCCGCTCTTCACCGCACCGCCCCAGGACCTCGCGACCAGAGAACTCGAGGCCCGGGCCGGGCTTCTCGAGGCCTTCCGTCCCGACCTGACCCTGTCCTTGCACCACAACGCCACAGACCTGTGCCCCTGGATCGAGAAGAGCCTGGGAATAATGGTGTTTCTCTTCGGTCACCCCCTGCCCGAAGAAGTGCCCCTGCAGCGCGAAGAGCTGTTACACCGGATGCTCGACGGCAGCCACGCACGCGCCCTCCCCCTCGGCCGTACCGTGGTAGCGACGCTCTGTCGCCGGCTCGGCCTGCCTCCTTGCACAGACCATCTCCACCGTTTCACGGCCGCCACTGGCCGCCGGTTCTCTGCCTTGGAACCCGGCATCTTCCTGCGCAACCTCTCTGTATTGCGCCACGCGCCCGGTCCGGCGTTGCTCGTCGAAGGCCCGACCATGAACCACTGCGCCGAGGCCGCGGCGCTCGCCGAGGCTTGTGCCCGTCCGTTGGAGGATCCACACCCGCGTATTGTGCAGTATGCCGAGGGTCTCTACGAAGCGCTCGCGCCCCTCTCAGATACTCCGGCCTGAGTATTCTCCCGAGGTCTCACGCGTGGAGAACGGGCAGGCTGCCCCGTACCCGTTCGTAGTCGCGGACCAGGGCGGTGACGATCTCCCCGGCCGTAGGCAGGTCCCGCAGCAACCCGGAGATCTGGCCGATCTCCAGTTCACCTTCCTCGAGTTCGCCCTCGAGCATACCCAGGCGCGAGCGCTGCCGCCCGAGCAGGGTGAGTAATTCTTCACCGCTCGCTCCTCGCTCTTCGGCCTGGAGGATCCTCTCGACAAAAGCGTTACGCAGGCAGCGTACCGGGACGAGCTTGCGGAGGATCAGCCGGGTATCCTCGGGTGCGGCCGCCACAATGGCCTGCTTGAAGCGTTCATGGAGACCGGATTCTCGGCAGGCGGCGAAACGCGAACCGAGTTGGACCCCGGAGGCCCCCAGGGAGAGGGCCGCCGCAAGTCCCCGGCCATCACCGATGCCGCCGGCAGCCAGGACCGGAATGGTAACCGCGTCGACCACCTGTGGCACCAAGACCAGGGTGGTCAACTCGTCGCGGCCGTTGTGCCCTCCGGCCTCGAAACCTTCGGCCACCACGGCATCGCACCCGCAATCCTGACACTTCTTGGCCAATCGAGGCGTTGAGACCACGTGCACCACCGTGGCTCCTGCTGCCTTGAGCCGTGGGGTGGTCTTGGCGGGATTCCCGGCCGAGGTGAAGAACAGTCGCACTCCGGCGGCCAGCGCGAGGTCGAGGACCTCTCCGGCGTGACTATACAGGAGCGGTACGTTCACACCGAAAGGACGGTCCGTCAGGCGCCGGGTCTCCACCAGAGCCGCGGTGAAGGACTCCGGCGTCATCGAACCGCTGCCGAGCAGACCCAGCCCGCCGGCATTGGAGACGGCGGCGGCCAAGGCAGGCCCCGAGGCCCAGATCATGCCGCCCTGTACGATGGGGTACGTGATGCCGAGCAGTGCGCAGAGCTTCATGCGAAACACCCCAGCGAACGGGCAATTACCAGCCGTTGTATCTCCGAGGTTCCTTCGCCGATCTCCAGCAAGCGCTGGTCGCGGTAGAAGCGCTCGGCCTCGTACTCTTCGAGCAATCCATAGCCGCCGTGGAGTTGGACGCAGTGGTCCGCGCAGCGCTTGGCCACCTCGCTGCAGTACAGCTTGGCCATGGCGGATTCCCGGCTGAAGGGTTGGTGCTGGTCGAGCAACCAACAGGCCCGATAGAGCATCCAGCGAGCCGCGTCGATCTCGGTGGCCATGTCGGCGAGTTTGAAAGCATTGGCCTGGAAGGTGCTGATCGGCTTCCCGAAGGCCTTGCGCTCTCGGGCATACGCGAGCGCGACGTCGAACGCTCCCTGGGCGCACCCTAGCCCCATGGCCGCGATGGAGAGGCGGCCCTTGTCCAAGGTTTGGAGCATCTGTTTGAAGCCATCGCCGCGCTTGCCCAGAATAGCGGCCTCTCCGATTCGGCACTCGTCGAAGTACAGCTCGGCGGTGTTGGACGCGCGCCAAACCATCTTCTTGTGCATGGTCCTGGCCTCGAACCCGGGAGTGCCGTTCTCGACGAGAAAACAGGACATTTCCTTCTTCCCGCCCGGCAACTCGCCGGAGATGGCCTGCACAGTATTGCCGAGGGTGACCTCCGAGGAACCATTGGTGATGAAGATCTTGCTGCCGTTGAGGCTCCAACCATTGTCCTCCTTCCGAGCCGTGGTCTTCGACGCTCCGGCGTCGGAGCCGGCATCCGGCTCGGTGAGACCGAAACCCCAGAGGTGCTCGCCGGTACATAACCGCGGAAGATAGGTCCGCTTCTGCTCTTCATTGCCGAAATACTGCAGGGGACCGATGCCGAGGGAGTTGTGCGCGGCCACGGTGGCGGCCTGCGACCCGTCGATCCTGGCGACTTCCTCGACGGCGATGATGTACGAGACGTAATCCAGGCCGTGCCCACCGTATTCCTCGGACACGGTCATGCCGAATAACCCGACCTGCCCCATCTTGCGGGTCAGGTCGGCAGAGAAACGTTCTTCTCTGCTCAACGCTCCGGCCAACGGTCTGATCTCCGTCTCGGCAAAGCGCCGGATGCTCTCGCGGATCATGTGTTGGGTGTCGGACAACTCGAAACACAGGCTCATCGGCTCCTCCTCCCGTGCGGCTTCTCGATCCTCAGCCTCCATCGACCAGGGATTATGCCCTGCCCTCGACGGTATGGCAAACCCGGAGCACCGAAGATCGAGCCTTCCCCCCCATTTGCCGACTTTTCCCTTCCCAGGTTATGTCCGACATGCTAGAGTGTTGCCCTGTTTTTCATTCCATACAACAAGTTGGATGCCGTTGCCATGCAGAAGATCCAGTCGAAGGTGACTCGCAACGCCGATTTCGAGGAGAACGCCAGGCAACAGCGGGCCAGACTCGCCGACTACCGCGAGCTCCTGGCCAAGGTGCGCCGAGGAGGCCCCCCCGAGGCGGTCGAGAAGCACACCTCTCGCGGAAAATTGACCGCTCGGCAACGCCTTGCCGGATTGCTCGACCCGGGCACGCCCTTCCTGGAGCTCTCCGCTCTCGCCGCTTACGGTATGTATGACGACGCCGCGCCGAGCGCCGGGATCGTCACCGGCATAGGGGTTGTCCACGGCAAGGAAGTGATGCTCGTGGCCAACGATGCCACGGTCAAGGGCGGCACCTATTTCCCGATGACCATCAAGAAGCACGTCCGGGCTCAGGAGATCGCCCTGGAAAACCGACTCCCCTGTATCTATCTGGTCGATTCCGGCGGCATCTTCCTGCCCATGCAGGACGGTACCTTCCCGGACAAGGAACACTTCGGTCGGATCTTCTACAACCAAGCGGTCATGTCCGCGGCCGGGATCGCCCAGATCGCCGTGGTGCTCGGCTCCTGTACCGCCGGTGGAGCCTATGTCCCTGCGATGAGCGACGAATGCGTGATCGTGCGGAAACAAGGCACCATCTTCATCGGCGGCCCACCGCTGGTCAAGGCGGCAACGGGCGTCGACGTCAGCGCGGAAGAACTCGGCGGCGCCGACGTGCACTGCCGCATCTCCGGGGTCTCGGACCACTACGCGGAGAACGACGAGCACGCGCTGCGGCTGACCAGGAGCATCCTGGAAGCAGTACCGAAGGCGCCCAAGCACCAGCTCGACCTAACCCCCCCGGCCGACCCGGCCTACGACCCCGAAGAACTCTACGGCATCGTGCCCATCGACCTGCGCAAACCCTTCGACGCCCGGGAGGTCATCGCCCGCATCGTCGACGAGAGCCGCTTCCAGGAATTCAAGACCACCTACGGGACGACCCTGGTCACCGGTTTCGCCAGGATCATGGGCTACCCGGTCGGTATCGTGGCCAATAACGGGGTGCTTTTCTCAGAGAGTGCCCAGAAGGGCGCCCACTTCGTCAACCTCTGCTCCCTGCGCAAGATCCCCTTGGTCTTCCTGCAGAACATCACCGGCTTCATCGTCGGCAAGCAGTACGAGCACGGCGGTATCGCCAAGGACGGCGCCAAGATGGTCCATGCCGTCTCCGTCGCCCAGGTCCCCAAGTTCACGGTCGTCTTCGGCGCGTCGAACGGCGCCGGCAATTATGCCATGTGCGGCCGGGGCTATCTGCCCAGGTTCCTGTGGATGTGGCCCGCGGCGCGAATCTCGGTGATGGGCGGCGAGCAGGCCGCGGACGTCCTCTGCACGGTCAAGGCCTCCCAACTGGCGGAACAAGGCCGGGAGCTGTCTCTGGAAGATCGAGAAGAACTCAGACGCCCCATCCTGCAGAAATACCAGCACGAGAGCAGTGCCTACTACAGCACAGCGCGCCTGTGGGACGATGGTATCATCGACCCCGTGGACACTCGCAAGGTCTTAGCCCTGGGACTCTCGATCAGTCTGAACCAACCCATTCCAGACCATCGCTTCGGCATTTTCAGGATGTGACCACAGGAGAGGTTGCCATGACCACGTTGACCACCCTCACCACGCTCGAATACTACGAGAGTACCGGAGTCGGCTATGTGACCCTGTCCCGGCCGGAGGTGCGCAACGCCTTCGACGAGACCATGATCGCCGAGTTGAGCTCCCTGCTGCAGGAACTCGCCGCGAGAGGCGATCTGCGAGCCCTGGTCCTCTCGGGTCGAGGCAAGGCCTTCTGCGCCGGTGCCGACCTAAACTATATGAGGCGGATGCGCGAGTACGATGCGGGCCGCAACCTGGAAGACAGCCTGGCCATCGCCGAGTGCTTCCACCTCCTGGCCCGCTTCCCACGCCCGACCCTGTGCAAGGTCCATGGTGCTGCCATCGGCGGCGGAGTCGGCTTCGTCGCCGCCTGCGACTTCGTCTTCGCCGAAGAACACACCATGTTCAGCCTCAGCGAGGTCAAGATCGGCCTCGTCCCCGCCTGTATCTCGCCCTTCGTCATCAAACGCATGGGGGAAACCAAGGCCCGCCAGTATTTCATCAGCGGAGCCCGCTTCGCCGCACCTCTGGCCGAGAGCCTCGGGTTGTGCGATCGCTCCCTGCCCCAGGGCGACCTCGACCCATCCATGGAGCAACTCCTCGAGATGATCAAGTCCAGCGGTCCCGAGGCCGTCACCTGCGCCAAGAGATTGGTCCAGGACGTGGTCGACCTGCCGCGCCTCGACGATGCCAAGCATTTCACCGCCGAGGTGATCGCCGCAATCCGGGTGGGTGCCGAGGCCCAGGAAGGGATGACCGCCTTCCTCGAGAAACGCACCCCGACCTGGGTGCAATCATGAAGCGCCTTTTGGTGGCGAACCGTGGCGAGATCGCGGTTCGCATTCTCCGCGCCGCTCGCGAACTCGAGCTCGAGACCGTGGCCGTCTATTCGGAAGCCGACGCCGACCTGCCGCACGTGCGCCTGGCAGACCGGGCGGTCTGCGTGGGACCGGCCAACCCCCTGGAGAGTTACCTGAACCAAGAACGCTTGCTAGCCGCGGCCGCCACCCAAGGCGCGGATGCCCTCCATCCCGGCTATGGCTTCCTCTCCGAGAACCCGGCGTTTGCCCGCCGTTGCGAACAAGCCGGTTTGACCTTCGTCGGACCGACCAGCGGAACCATCGAACTGATGGGCAACAAGATCGCCTCGCGCAAGACCGTGACAGCCCACGGGGTCCCGGTGGTCCCCGGTTACCAGGGCTCTTGCGAAGACCTCGATGCCTTGACCGAGGCTGCAACCGCAATCGGCTTCCCGGTCATCCTCAAAGCCGCTGCAGGCGGCGGCGGCAAGGGCATGCAGATCGTTCGCAAGCCCTCGGAACTCCAGGCCGCGTTGGAATCGGCTCGCCGTATCGCCTTCCAAGCCTTCGGCGACTCCAGCGTCTTCCTCGAACGCTACCTCGTGCAACCCCGACATATCGAATTCCAGATCCTGGGCGACCATCACGGCAACCTGGTCCACCTCTTCGAACGGGAGTGTTCGATCCAGCGCCGCCACCAAAAGATCGTCGAGGAAACCCCCTCGACCGCTCTCGACCCAGAGCGCCGCGCGGCGATGGGGGAGATTGCCGTCACCGCAGCCCGCAGCGTCGGCTATCGCAACGCCGGGACCGTCGAGTTCATCGTCGCCCGCGACGGGAGCTACTACTTCCTCGAGATGAACACGCGCATCCAGGTCGAGCATCCGATCACCGAGCTGGTCACCGGTCTCGACCTCGTCCAGTGGCAATTGCGTATCGCGGCCGGAGAACCGCTCGGGTTCACGCAGGAACAACTCCGGCAGCGCGGGCATGCAATCGAGTGCCGGATCTATGCCGAGGATCCCGGCCAAGGCTTCCTGCCCAGCCCGGGGACCCTGTCCCTGTTGGTCGAACCCTCGGGACCAGGGATCCGCAACGATTGCGGCTTCGTCACCGGGAACCACATCTCGCCGCATTACGATTCCCTCCTTTCCAAGCTGATCACCTACGGAGAAGACCGCGAACAAGCTCGCAGGCGCATGCTCCGGGCGCTGCAAGACTATACGATCCTCGGCGTCAAGACGACCCTCCCCTTCCTGCGCGACGTGCTCGACCATCCGGCCTTCCGGGAGGGAACCACCTTCACCGATTTCATCCCCGCTCACTTCGGCCAATGGCACGACCCCACCGATGAAACCGGCCGACGGATCGCCCTGTTGGCTGCAGCTCTGGAGACCTGCCTCTCCTCTCACGGGTCCAACCCCTCGACCGCGACGCACCAGCACGATCCCTGGACCTCACTGGGAGCATGGCAACCCTGATGGAACGAGCACTGACCTTCACCTCGGGTACGGATCGATATCTGGTGCGCCTCGACCTCGAGGGCGAACGCTTCGTCGCCCATATCGACGACACCATGCTGGCCGGCACCTTCCGCCGGCTTCCTCCGGGGTTCTACACCCTGTTCTTCGAGGACGGGACGGTCGAGGAAGTATCGCTGGTCGAGGCCGGAGACCTCCTTGCCTGGCACCGGGGGCAGGTGCACACCCTCCACCGTCCCCACCCCGATGACGACGCCGCACCGGCGGCAGCTGGACAGCTCGGCTTCGACGGCACGATCACCACGCCGATGCCGGGCAAGGTGGTCAAGGTATGCGTGACTCTCGGGCAAAGGGTTGAGGCCGGTGCCGAATGCGTGGTCCTCGAGGCAATGAAGATGGAACACGTCCTCACCACCCCGAAGGCAGGGACCATACGCGCTCTGCACGTTGTCCCCGGCCAACAAACCGAGTTCGGCCAGGTCCTGGTCGAGATTTCCTGTGAGGCCTGAGCTTCGGCGAGGACCGGCGTATGCATGATTGCGTGGTGATCGGAGGTGGACCTGCCGGCGGGAGCGCGGCCTATCACCTCGCACGTCGGGGCTACGATGTGGTCGTGCTGGAAAAAGAGCACCTGCCGCGTGCCAAGCCTTGCCGGGGCTGTGTCTCTCCCCGCTTCACCCCATGGTTCGACCTCGACTTCACTCCTGTCGTCACCCGACACATCCACCAGGTCTGCCTCTCCTGGAGTCTCCGAGACCCCCTCGAAGTGAGTCTGCCCCAACCCTTGTGGATGGTCCTGCGGCCGCACTTCGACCAACTCCTGCTCGAGGCGGCCGTAGCCCGCGGCGCAACCCTGCACCAAGGAGCCGAGGTCACAGCCCTCCTGCCGGTGGGTCAGGGGTGGAGGATCACCACCAGTGGACAGGTCTTCACCGCCCGTTACCTCGTCCTGGCCGATGGTACCCTGGGTCGAGCCTCGGCCATGGCGGGGTTCACGCACCGAGTCCACCAGGTCGGGGCCGGCCTCGAAGCCCAGGTGACGCTCGACGTTCCCCCGCGGGAGATCGCCTACCTGGATCTGGGGTGGGTACGCAACGGCCTTGCCTGGAGTTTTCCACGGGCGAACGGGTATTCGGTCGGGGTGTCGGTCGTCCGGCAAACCGGCAGAGCGGAACTCGCCTTGCAACTCAGACGTTTCCTGCGAGCCAACGGTCACATCGCCAAGGACTGTCCGGTCACCGCTCATCCGACCTTCGCCTGGAGGGAACGTCAAGCGCTGCACACTCCCGACCTCCGTGCGCTGCGGGTCGGCGACGCGGCTGCCCTCTTCGATCCCCTAGCCGGAGCCGGGATAGGACACGCACTCTTCAGTGGCTTAGAGGCTGCCAAGGCAATACACCTTTCCCTGTCCGGCCAAGCCCAGGCAATACCCGCCTACAGCGCGCTCATCAACCACGGGCTAGGCCGCCATCTCCTCGGTTCACGCCTCCTAGCCGACTTGGTCTACTATAACCCCAAGTTCTCTCTGCATCTCCTCTCGGCCTCCCCAGGGCTTCTCCAGACTCTAGCGTCCTTCGTCACCAGCGATCGCGGCCATCTCGGCCCCCTGCGTGGCCTTGCCCTCCGCCTGATACCCTAAGCCTTCCAGCAATGGGGGCACAGTGTCCCCACTCACCCGCACGACAACTTCATTTTCCACAAATACTACAATGCTCTAGCTAGTCATCGAAACGGCACAACATTTGCTGATTGAACGATCGAGGTTTTCAGCGGAAGGTACCGATGCGCTGGATGTTGCTCACTCTCCTGCTCTCCACGCTCAGCTTTGCCAATGCCGAGCCCCAAGAAGAGGTCGTGGAACTCGAGGACGCAAGTTGGATGGTCTGCAGTCGTGCCACCGGAACAGCCGTGATCATTACCTTCAACAACGGCCATTTCGTGTTTACCTCGGGCATGAACACCCCCTCGAGCTTGCACAAGATCCTCGACTATTCGTACTCCGAAGAAGCGAATCTTGCCACCTTCTACCTCTCCGAGAACCTGCTCTCCGAGAAGAAGGTTCTGTTCGTGACCATGGTCCCGGCCTATGGCGAGGGTCTCCCGCGCTTCACCTTCGCCTTGCCCGAGAAGCACAGGCAGGTCGTCGATACCCTCGGAGTCGAGTACTGTCGTGACCCCGAGGCTGCCAGAGCGGCCAATGCCAGCGCATTGCCGCTCGGCGAGCTCATGAGCAACATCCGGTCACGCTGAAGCGCGTGCGCTCGCACATCTCCTCGGGGCCCCTTCGGGAGGCCGCTTTCTCGACCAGGTCCTGCTGATCCAACCGAGGGACAACCCGGCGAGTAGGAGCCAGCTACCCTCGTGGGATGGAACCATCGCGACCAGACCACACCCTCCCGACACGGTTTCCTCGCGCTCATAGCTAGGCTGCACAGCCGTTGGGGTCGCCCGCTGCCCGAACACAAGAGGTTCAGGATCTTCAGGTTCTTCGACGGCAGGGGGAATGACCGGTGGCTGGGCAGGGTTCGGCTGGAACGGCTCTACCGCCGGCTCAGGTTCGGCCTGGGGCACTTCTGGTTCGGGTGGAGGATCCTGCCCAGGGGTCCAACCCGGTTGATAGGAGTCGAGGAACACCTGTTTCGGCACGAGTTCGACAAGCGTACCCGCACACTTGGGATGATCGGCATAGACTTGTTCGTCCCGTCGACCGCCGACCTCGGCTGCGACCAACTCGTAGAACTTGCGCCCAACGCCGGCGTGGATGTCGATGCGTTGTCCCTTGATCGCACCACCGGTGTCCTTCGCGGCAAAACAGCCATCGTGCGTGGCTCCGTTCGGAAGGACATAGCCATCCCAGAGCGGAATATACAGCCTCGTGTGCATGGGAATAACCGCACGATCCACCGCTACCCCCCGGAAGGGTATAGGGGATTCGCCCGAGGCACCGGAACCGTAGGGATAGGCTTGAGGGTCCAATTCACTGAAACAACGGTTCGTGCACCAATGCGAACTGAACGTGGTGCCAGAGCAGCCGGACCAGGAGAGACTCATGACCACTCCCTCTGCGGTCATACCCGAGCCCTGCAGGCAGAGATCATCGAGGAAACCCGCGGGAAACCAGCCCAAGCTGAGTCCTGCCTTGTCGTAAGCCTGGGTGGTCTCGTCTTCGAAATCGGCCTCGAACGCCAGGATGTAGAGCGTCCTCGAAAACGTGCCCAGAGAGCGGCCTTCCCCGGCAAGAAAGGTCTTGAAACCCGCGAACGGCTCTTCCCCGCAACCGCACAGTGCGGCTGCCAGGAAGAGCACGGGCAGGAGGGTCTTCATGCCTCGATCAGCTCGGCGACATAGGTGGGCAAGGCGAAGGAGCCGCGATGGAGCTCGGTGTTGTAATACCGCAACCCTTCTATGGAGCTGGGCTGCAGGACTTCGAGCGGGTCGTGCTGCTTGGAACAGAAAGCGAAGCTCCAGATCGCACCGGGGTAGGTCGGGATGTGCGCTAAGTACATGCGTACGATCGGGAAGACCTGCCGCAGGTTGCGATAGAGCTTGCGGATGGTGTCGTGGTGGTAATAGGGCGACTGGGTCTGAGCGACAAAGATGCCGTCGTCATTGAGCCGATCGAATACGTTCAGGTGGAAGGGCTTTTGGAATACAACCTCAGCCGGTCCTACCGGATCGGAGACATCGGCCAGGACTAGGTCGTAGCGTTCGTTGGTTTCCGCCATGTAGACGGCCCCGTCCTGGAACACCAGTCTGGTCTTGGGAGAGTCGATGGCGCAAGCCACGGACGGGAAGTATTGCTTGCAGATGCGACAGACTTCCCGATCGATCTCGACCAGGGTGGCCCGTTCGACCCGGTCGTGTTTCACCACCTCGCGCAGGGTCCCGCCGTCACCTCCGCCGACAATGAGCACCTTTTTCGGCGCGGGGTGGACGTGCAAGGCGGGGTGGGCGAGCATTTCGTGGTAGACGAACTCGTCCTTCTCCGTGAGCATGACCGAACCGTACATGACCAGGACTTTTCCGAAAGCCGGCGTGTCGAAGACCTCGATGCGCTGGAAATCACTATGCCCGGAGTAGAGCACTTGGCCGACGCGGAAGGTCAAGCCGGAGCGGTTGCGGTCCA
>MGSU01000067.1:0-15078 GCA_001799195.1 Deltaproteobacteria bacterium RIFOXYA12_FULL_61_11
GAGAAAAAATAATTCGCAGCTACTCGGCAGTGTCCCTCATCGCTCGAGTTTCCTGAGTTTCCTGCGCGAAGAATAGACGCTCTTCATCGCTGCAAGTTTGCTCTTACTCATTGTTTCGATTTCGGCGCTGCACCTTGAACCTGTGCTATACTCTGGTCGCTCGGGGCTTCGAGCCCGGGCTTGCCCTGGACGAGGATAGTGAGGTGGCTGAGGATGCAACAGCTGGTTCCACTCCGACTGGCCCTGATCGATGTATCGAACGACTTCACCGTGGTCGGGGTCGGGGTTGCGCACAACATGATCCAACTGCCCATCGGTCTCATGGGGATAAGCTCGTACCTGAAAGCCAACCTGACCGCACAGCAGCTCGACCTCCGCATCATCGACGCGGCTCTCGACGCCCCAGACTATGATGCCCTGCTCGCCATGCTCCGGCAGTACGAACCGCAGGTGGTCGGTATCCGAGCGCTTTCCCATACCAATCACCAGTTCCACGAACTTGCCGGCAGGATCAAGCGCTGGCGGTCCACGGTACTGGTCGTCGGAGGGGGACCCTATGCCGCGGCTTCGCCGGACCTGATCATCGAGGATACGAACTTCGATGTGGTTTGCCGAGGTGAAGGCGAGCAGGTCATGCTCGAACTGCTACAGGTGTTGCTCCAAGATCCTAGGTCGAGAGATTTTGCACTTATCCAAGGTATCACGTACCGAACCGCCCCCTCCGACAGTTGCAGCGGTGGTGCCATCCAGCGAAATCCCGACCGAGCGTTTTTCACAGATCTAGATGCCTTACCGGTCCCCGATTACCGGGCTATTGAACTCCACCGTTACAGCACCCGGCATGCGTTCACCTCGATACTGCGCCCTTATGGCATTTTGGTTACGAGCCGTGGGTGTCCTTTCCATTGCGTGTATTGCCATTCCCTGTTCGGAAAACGCTTCCGCGGCCGCAGTCCGAGTTCGGTCATCGAGGAGATTCGCTACGTGCACCGCGAATTCGGTTTGGCCAATTTCATGATCATCGATGACGTTTTCAATTTCGATCTGCCCCGGGCAAAAGAGATCCTTCGCGGCCTTGTCTCTCTACAACTCGACCTCCGCCTTTTTTTCCCCAACGGCCTGCGCGGCGACATCATCGACGAGGAGTTCCTCGACCTGCTGGTCGAGGCCGGGACCGTCGAACTGGTCTTCGCCATCGAATCAGCCACCGCGCGCATCCAGAAACTCATCCGCAAGAAGATCGACCTCGACCGGGTCGAGCGCTCGCTGATCTCAGCGGCGCAGCGAGAAATGGTCGTCAATGCCTTTTTCATGATCGGCTTTCCTACCGAGACGCTGGAGGAGGTCGACCGGACCGTGGACATGGCCATCCGCCTGATCGATCACATCCACTTCCCGTATGTCGGTATCGTGAGGGCCTATCACGGCAGCGCCCTGTATCAGATCGCCTTGGATCACGGGTATTCGGAAAAGTGGCTGCTCAAGCACGCCCTGATGCCCTACGGCACCCAGGAGTCTATTCGCTACGAGTACAATTTCCTCCCCAACGACCAACTGCAGAAGGCGCGTACCAGATTGGCTCTGGCTTTCCGAAACGAGGCCAGGACCGAACGTCTTCTGGCCATACAACGCCGCTTGTTCACTGAAGAGGAACTCGTAGTGAAATACGCAACGTGCTTTGGGTCGACCATCAGGATTGCCGAGTTGTTCCTCCAACAGTTCCCGCGATAAAACCTGGGACACCCGTCAGGATCTGTCCCAACGATACTGCCGCAGCATCGAGAACAGCCTCGAGGGTAGGAGATACACCCCCGGATTGCGCAAAAGTTTCTCCAGCCCCTTGCGAAGGAAGAGGCGCTTTGAGAACAACACCGTCTCGGAAAGGCGTTCGAAGGAACGGCACTGACAGCCGCGGCAGAAGGGAAAGCTGCCACAGCGATTGGTCAGATCGCGAAACTCAGCACTGTGCAGAGTTACCAGGGGATCTGGGTTGGCAAAGGCGTGATGTTTGGTGAAGCAGCCCTGCTTGTAGGGCCCCATTTGGCAGAGTTGCAGCTCGCCGCGCCAGTTGAGCATGCCCAGGGAAGAACGCCAGACGCAGTCCTGCTCGGCCAAGCGCTCGTGGCGACGTCCGAACCATCGGGAGCTGGTCTGACCCTCCTGGGCGTAGAACTCGTCGGCGAGGAGTTGGAAGACGATCCCATCCATGCCGGTTGTCCTGGCCAGTTCGAGGAACTGCGGGCGCTGCTCCTCGTTGTGTCGGCCCAGCAGGGTCAGGAAGTACAGCTCGGGTCGGCGGCCAGGCCGAGCGGCGGCAAGGGACTTGGCCGAGGAGAGAATGTGAGTAAGCTCGGCGCCGCGACGGTACAAAGAGTGCTGCTCGGGAGTCACTCCGTCCACATCGAGGTACAAGGCGGAGAGCCCACTGGCGAGCAAGGCCTTGGCAGGAGGCAGGTGCATGCCGTTGGTACCGACTTGGACCGGCAACCCCAAGGCCGCGGTCTCGGCGATGAAATCGAGGAAACGCGGATGGAGGGTCGGTTCCCCGTTCCCCAGGAAGCGAACCGCCTCGACGCGCGGGGCTACGGCGCGTAACCAGGTACGATACGCGTCGAAGTCCATGAACCCCTGAGGTTCGGGGTTCCGGCCAGTCCCGGTGATGCAGAGGGGGCAGTGGAGATCGCAGACATTGGTCAATTCGACGTTGAGCCAGGCCTTGGTCTCGAGGGATGCAGTGAGACGTCCGGCTAGAGAAGTCCGCCCAGGAACACGGTCGGTGTGAGACCGTGGATAATCGGACTGGTTTGGCCGGGCTTTCAACATAGTCCTCGAGCTTCTGGTTGGGGAACACCCCTTGCCACGAGGTGTTCCGAAGGTGGCATCCTAGCCGCGATAGATAGGCAGCGCAATCTCAAAGGTCGCGCGATCCATATAAGTCCAGTCTTGGGGGGAAAGGGGTCCTGTCGCCTCACACCCCCACCATGCTCATCCTTGCGCGTGGCGGGGGACCCCCGTCGGCGCCACCCCTTCGAGTTTTCAGGAACAATCAGCATACACCCCAAGACTGGAAAAGGTTGCGCTCGGTCATCAATGGATTCCGGCGGGCGGGGGTAAATTTTCTCTCCTGGCGCTGCGCCTTCTTGACCTTCCGCATGACCCGGCTAGGATGGGCGGCGCGATCGGGGAGGCATGGCAAGCGCGGGTCGGACCCCCTATCGTTCCCAAGGAGGTGACGAATGAACTTGGACGAAGCGACGAAGTGCGATCCCAACGGGCCGGACAACGACCCCGAGCTGCACTGGTTCAAGACGGTCTACCAGGGCGACCACATGAAACAACTCACCGTACGCGCGGTGGTCATGGGCTCGCTGCTGGGCATGTTCATGTCCTTGTCCAACCTCTATGTCGGGCTCAAGACCGGCTGGGGGCTGGGCGTCGCCATCACCGCCTGCATCCTCTCGTACGCCATCTGGACCACCATCTACCGCCTCGGCTTAGCCAAGACCCCGATGACCATCCTCGAGAACAACTGCATGCAGAGTACCGCGTCGTCGGCCGGGTACTCGACCGGCGGCACCATGGTCTCGGCCGTGGCCGCCTTCCTGGTGATCACCGGCAACAACATGCCGTTCTGGACCCTATTCTTCTGGACTGCTTCGCTGGCCCTCTTGGGAGTCTGCATGGCCGTGCCGATGAAGAGGCAGATGATCAACCGCGAACAGCTCAAGTTCCCCTCCGGCATCGCCGCAGCCGAGACCCTGCGCAGCCTGCACGCCGCGGGGGACGAGGCCATGAAGAAGGCCCGGGCCCTGTTCACCTGCATCGGCCTGGGAGCGCTGATCAAGTGGTTCGTCGAGGGCAACGCCGGGCTGATGAGCTACTTCAAGCTGCCGGCCCTGGCCAAGATAGCCATCCCGGCGGAGTGGGGCCTGCCCCTGACCCTCCGCGGCAAGAGCGCCCACGATGCCTTCGGTCTGGCCCTTCCGATCGACCCGATGATGGTCGCTGCCGGCGCCATCGTCGGCCTGCGCACCTCGATCTCCATGGCCATCGGCGCAGTGATCCTGTTCGGGATCCTGGGACCCTGGCTCGATGCCAACCACATCTTCACCGAGATGATGCAGCTCGGCGCGCTGACCAACGATCTGGTCACGCCGAGCAATGTCCGCAAGTGGGGGCTCTGGACCGGTTCCGCGATGATGGTCACGGCAGGATTGACCGCCTTCGCCTTCCAGTGGAGGAGCATCGTCCGGGCTTTTTCCGGTCTGACCGCGTTGTTGCCCGGCCGCGGCAACGGCAAGCGCAAGGACGACCCCTTGGCCGCGATCGAAGTGCCGAACTCCTGGTTCGTCATCGGTACCGGGATCTCCTCCCTGTCCTGTATCATCATTATGCAGACCCAGTGGGGCATCCATTGGTACTGGGGCATCATCGCCATTTTCTTCGCCTTCGTCCTCTCCCTCGTAGCCTGCCGGGCCACGGGCGAGACCGATATCACCCCGGTCGGAGCCCTGGGCAAGGTGACGCAGCTCTTCTACGGTGTGACCCTGCCCCAGAACGCGGTGGCCAACCTGATGACCGCCGGAGTGACCGCCGGCGCAGCCGGGTCGGCCGCCGACCTCCTGGTCGACCTCAAGAGCGGCTATCTCCTCGGGGCCAATCCGAGGAAACAGTTCATCGCCCAGGCGCTCGGCATCATCGGCGGTACCTTGATCGTGGTCCCGGTGTGGTACCTGCTCATCCCGAGGCCCGAGATCATCGGCAGCCAGCAGTTCCCGGCCCCAGCCGCGCAGGTCTGGGCAAGCGTGGCGCGGCTCCTGGCGCAGGGGTTGTCCAGCCTCCATCCGACCATCATCACGGGCATGGTCATCGGCAGCCTGCTCGGCATCGTCTTCTGCTTGGCCGAGCAACTCGCCCCCGCAGCTTGGCGCAAGTGGATCCCCTCGGCCACGGGAGTGGGTCTGGCCTTCGTTATCAACTTCTCGGATTCCATGGCCTTCCTGCTCGGTGCCCTCATTGCATGGGCCTATGCCAAGCACAGCGAAAAGAAGGCCGAGCTCTACGTCGTGCCCGTCTCCTCGGGTATCATCGCCGGCGAGAGTTTGATGGGCATTGCCGTCGCGCTGCTCGGCGCGGCCGGGTTCATGAGTGGGGAGTGACGCAGGATCCTCGAGGAGGTCTGCCATGATCGAACGCTGTCGCGGCCGGAAGATCAAGTTGTCCGGGTTCAACAACCTCACCAAGTCCCTGAGCTTCAATATCTACGACGTGTGTTACGCGCGCTCGAAGGCCTCGCAGCTCGATTACCTCGAATACATCGACGAGGTCTACAACTCGACGAAACTGCAGCAGATCGTCGAGGAAGTGACCGGGATCATCGAGGCCCAGATCCTCGACCTCTCCACCCAGGACTACGAACCCCGCGGGGCCAGCGTGACCGCGTTGATCAACGAGGGGCGCCATCGTCCGCACGATGGGGGGGCGCATCTCGTCAAACACCTCGACAAGAGCCACATCGCCGCGCACACCTATCCCGAGACCAACACGGTCACCGGTATCTCCACGTTCCGCGTGGATATCGACGTCTCGACCTGCGGCATGATCTCCCCCCTGCGCGCCCTGGATTACCTGATCGACAGCTTCGAATCCGACATCGTCCAGGTCGATTACCGGGTCCGGGGCTTCACCCGCGACATCGGGGGACGGAAGGTCTATCAGGACCACGACATCACCTCGATCCAGGACTACATCTGCGATGAGATCCTCAATCGCTACAGCGCGTATGACATCAACATCGTCTCCGACAACATCTTCCACACCAAGATGAAGCTGAAGCGCTTCCGACTCGACGAGTACCTCTTCGGGCAGGATAGCAAGCAGCTCACCCAGACGTACAAAGCCAAGATCAGCAAAACACTCAAGCGCGAGATCCAGGAGATCTTCGAGGGCCGCAATCTCGGCGATGAGGACTGACTAAGCTACGACGAGGGACCATGACCAGCTTTGCACCACCCGATACCTGGCCGTTGCCGTATACGCCCAAGCCAACCGGTCGCGTCTACTGCATTGGGATGAATTACCGTAAACACGTCGCCGAGTTGGGCAACGCGGTGCCGGAGAAACCGGTGGTCTTCATGAAGCCGGCCGACGCCCTGGTGAGGCCGGACAGACCCATCGTCTTCCCTCGGCACGGCAGGGAACTGCACCACGAGGTCGAGCTGGTCCTGGTGATCGGTTGTTACGTTCCTTACCGGTGTACCGAAGAGCAAGCCGTCCACTACATCGGTGGGGTCGGTCTGGGCCTGGACCTGACCCTCCGGGACGTGCAGGCCGAGTTGCGCAAGAAGGGGCTGCCCTGGGAAGCGGCAAAATCCTTCGACGGCAGTATCACCCTCGGACCCACGGTTCCGGTGCGTGAGGTCGGGAACCTCGGGGCGCTCGAGTTCTCCTGTTTGGTCAACGGGGTCGTGCGGCAACAAGGGCATACCTCGGACATGATTGTCTCTCCCGCCGCGCTCGTCTGCGCCGTCGCAGAGGTCTGGGACCTCAATCCCGGCGACCTGATCTACACCGGCACGCCGCAAGGGGTCGGCCCTCTGGAGGTCGGTGACGAGGTCGCGGTCGAGGCTCCATGGGTGGGACGCACCTCCTGGACGGTAATGCCGGCGCGACAGGAACGCGAAGAAGATCCGTACGAGGACTTCTGGAGGAGTCTGCCACCGGGGATGCCCGGGATACCGGCGAGGAAACGGGGATGATCAACGCGCGACCGGTACACTACCCGACGCTGGTCGTCCTCCTCGGCTGGCTGTTGCCCCAGGTCGCTCTCTCGACCGAGCCCGTGCCCGCCGCAGGACCGGCGCTCGAACTGCGCACCCTGGCCCTGTGCCGCAACGAGTTCGACCACCTCTCGTGGTTCCACCCAAGCTATCTCCAAGGGCAGGACCTCGCCTCGGTCAAGGCACTCTTCGCCCATCGTCTGCGTCTCTACGGTCCCTGCAAACGGGTCGAACGGGAGAGCGGCGAGGGCTGGGTCTTCCACTACCGCACCGCTGCGTTGCCTCTGCGGCTCTATCTCGAGGGCGAGTTGATCTCGGGGGTGATCTTCGATCGGCCGCGCCCCCATAACGATGCCTTCTCGGCCATCGATCTCGAACTCCAGGCCCTGCCCGGGGACAAAGCAGCGCTGGTGGAGCGGCAGGACGGCAAGCGATTGTACAGTCTTGCCCCGGAGCACCCCTTGGCCATCGGCACCTCGGCCCGCCTGTTCGTCTTGCAGGCCTTGGTCCGCTCGGTCGAGGCCGGTGTGCTGCGATGGGACGGCGTGACCGCGTTGCGCGCCGAGTGGTTGACCGTGCCGGGAGGATTGCTCGGTTCCTGGCCTGCCGGCACGCCGGTAACCCTCTCCACTGTGGCCCTGCTCATGCTCGGCCGCGACGACCCCAACGCCTTCGATCAGCTCCTGGCCGTGGTCGGAAGGGAGAAGGTCGAGCCCCTGGCCCCCGGCAACGAACCGTTCCTCGCGGTCGGAGAGGTCTTCCGCCTCCACGGAGCGGTGGCAGCCAAGGAGGCCGAGGTCTTTGCCATGATGAAGCCAACGCAACGCCGGACCTACTTGCCGAAGCTGCTGGCGGCTCCTCTGGATGGACGGGATCTCGCGGGCCCTCCGCGGGACCTCCTGCGGCTGACCTGGACCGCGACACTCCCGACCCTGTGCAAGGCCCTGCGTCAGGTCAAGGGCAAGACCGCGGTCTTGGTCCCGGGTTCGAGCGACGTATCGGCCGAAGTGCAGGGAACCTCGGCCGGAGTGTATCAGCACACCGCGCTGGTCGAAGCTCCGGGAGGCGGCCTGGTGTGCATTGCTGCGACGTGGAACCGAGTCGAGGGCGAACTCGACGGACGGCTTCTCGGCTCACTGGTCGCGCGTATGTCCGAGTTGGTGCGAAGACCCCGGACCGGAGGTGGGGATGGACCTGTACGAAGAGACCCTCGAACGCTCCCGTGAGCTCCCGGGCGGCATGGGAGGCATCACCTTTGCCGTGCTCACCGGGTTGCACTGGGGTGGTTGCCCCCAGGAAGAGATCGATCAGGTCGAGGAATTGCTGCTGCGGCATTTCCCCCGGCTCGAGAGCGACCTGTGCAATACCCTGTGTCGCATGGTCGCCACCCGCCTCGGGCAGGACGTGCGGACCGATGGGCGTTGGTACTGAACGCCTCTCCTCCTCGAACCTAGGCCTGGGAAGAACTCTCGAAGGGACCCCGTTCACAGCCCCAGGTGAACCCAGAGGATGCGCAGCCCGATGCCGAGGAGCACGAGGCCTCCCAGGACCTCGACCTTGCCGCCGAGGTGCGCGGCCACGGTGCGGCCGAGGACGATACCCAAGAGACAGAGCAGGGCGGTGAGCACTCCGATGATCGCGGCCGGCAGCCAGATCGAGGTGCCGACCAGGGCCAAGCTGAGGCCGACTGCCAGGGCATCGAGGCTGGTGGCCACCGAGAGGGAGACCAGGGTCCAACCCCTTGTGGGATTGGTGCCGAGAGAGGTCTCCTCGTTCCCGAGGCCCTCGCGGATCATCTTGCCTCCCACCAAGGCCAGGAGACCGAAGGCGATCCAGTGATCGACCGGAGCGATCAGTTCGACCACGGTGCTGCCGAGTAGCCACCCCAGCACCGGCATCAGGAACTGGAACAGGCCGAAGTGGAAGCTGAGGCGGAACACGGCCCTCGGATCGGTCGCGGCGCCGGTGGCCCCGGCGACCAGGCACACTGCGAAGGCATCGAGGGCAAGACCGAGGGCCAAGGCCAGGATTTCGGGTAGGCCGAGCATCACCCTTCTCCAACGGAACTTCGGGTGGTTCTAGCCCAGGGACGGATCGAAGTCACGGATTTCGCTCTCCTGCCTCGCAACACATCAGTAATGGGGAGGCAGTTCTGGGTGGTACGAGGGGTCCTGTCACCTCTCACAACGACGCCGCTGCATCCTGCGCGTCGCTTGCAGGTCCGCATCCATGCGGCCACCCCCACCATGCTCATTCTTGCGCGTGGCGGGGACCCCCCGTCGGTGCCACCCCATCGATGGAGTGATCACTCAAGTGCAATTCACCCAAAACTGAACGTAACTGAAGTCATACTTCTGCATCCAGGAAAAGGAGGTCCGAGGTTGGTTTCCCCTTTTCTTCGCTGCACCTTGACAGCGCTCGGCAGCATCGGTGAAGGTGGGCTCTGGCTGGCGCAAAGCGTGTTCCATCCCTCGAGGAGCGGGTATGAGTACGGTTAAAAAATTCATCACCGTGCTATCCATGGCCCCGGCGGCAAAACCGATCACCGACCCGGAGGTGCTCCGCCCAACCTATCGTTATTGGCGGATACGGATCTTCTATTCCGTGTTCTTCGGCTACGCCCTGTTCTACTTCTGCCGTTCCAACCTGCCCATCGCCATGCCGAAGTTGCTCGAGGAGCTGCAGTACACCAAGACCCAACTTGGCCTCATCGGCTCCTCCTTCTATGTGGTCTATGCCGTGGGAAAATTCGTCAACGGCATCCTCTGCGACAAGGCCAATCCCCGGTATTTCATGGCCCTCGGGCTGGGGGTCGCCGCGGTCGCCAATATCCTCTTCGCCCTGGCCCCTTATCTGGCCGCCGGGGTCGAGAGCGTGTTCGGAGTCTGCCTCAGCCCCATCCTCTTCTTCGCGGTGTTCTGGGCCATTAACGGCTTCACCCAGTCGATGGGCAGCCCCATCGGTCCCAAGGTCATGTCCTCCTGGTTCAGTCCGTCGGAACGCGGCACCAAGTATTCCGTCTACAACACCTGTCACAACGTCGGCGCCTTCGCCATCCTCGCGATCGGCGGATGGGTCGTCCAACTCTACGGTTGGCAAGCCGGGTTCCTCGTGCCGGGCGTGGTCTGCTTGCTCGGCTCACTCTTCGTCGTCAATCGGTTGCGCGACCGTCCGACCTCGCTTGGCCTGCCGCCGGTCGAGGAGTACCGCGACGACCGGTGTCTCGACCAGTCCGGAGTCGAGGTGCAGGACAGCGACGAGCTCAAGACCATCGTGTCGCGCTTGGTCTTTAAAAACTATCGGATCTGGCTCCTCGCCTTCTCGTCGCTGTTCGTCTACATCGTCCGCTACGGCCTGCTCGATTGGTCCCCGACCTATTTGGTGGAGGCCAAGGGTCTCGGGCTCGGCCATGCCGGTCTCCAGTCCTCCACCATCGAACTCCTCGGGATTCCCGGCGGTATCCTGGCGGGATGGGCGACCGATCGCTTCTTCCAGGGCAGGAGAATCCCGGTGGCCGTGTTCTGTCTGCTCGGGGTGGCGGCCTCGGCGACCGGCCTGTACTTCCTCCCACCGGGCCAACACGTACTCACCACGGTCCTGCTCGCGGCCTGCGGTTTCTTCACGTACGGTCCGCAGATGCTCGTGCCGGGACTCGCGGCCATCGACTTCGCGACCCGCAGGGCTGCGGGTACGGCGGTCGGGGTGACCGGATCCTTCAGCTATCTCGGCGCCATGCTCAGCGGCGTGGGCAGCGGTTGGTTCGTCGATCGTTTCGGTTGGGTCGGGGGTTTCTACCTGTGGGTGAGCTCCGCGCTGCTCGCCATCCTGTTCATCCTACCGCTCTGGTTCGCGCGGGCCAGGAAATAGGTCAGTCCCACCCCATGGCCGCGGCGTTGAGGGTCGCGATCAGCCAATCGGTCTTGTAGAAGCGGTTGTGGACGATCCCGTCGCCGGCCGGGTCGTAGACGTTTGCCGAACTCGCGGCGTTTTTACAGTCCGGCCCCTCGCCCGAATACCCCCGACTGACCATGAAGCCGTTGGGGATGTTCGGACCTTGGAGGTACGCGGCGTAGTTCTTCAGTTCGAAGTGCAGGTGCGGCTCGAAGAAGTCGTCCTTGATCCTGGTCGTGGTTCCCAGCACGGTTCCTGCGGCCACGGTCTGGCCTTCCTTCAGTCCGACGGCTACGGCAAGGTGGCTGTACTGGCCGTAGACCTCGTTGTCCTCGACCTTGCCGGGGATGGACTGGAGGGGGTGCCGCACCACGACCACGTCCATGTAATTGCCCAGGCTCCGGTACACGTGCACGATCCTGCCCGGACCCACGCTGTAGACCGTGAGCCCCGCGCCGTTCTGTTCGTTCCACTCGTAGTAGTCGTCCCCGAGGTGGCACTGGCGGCCGAACTTGGTCGCCAACAGCGCTGTGGTGATGCTGGCCCGGTCCATGGGCAGGCGGAAGCGGGGGCGGGCGAAGCCGAGGCCGGGTTCGGGCGGCTCGAGGTGCAACGCCAGGGACGCTTTCTCGAGGGCCTCGAATTCGTCTGAGGGATCCTCGCCGAGACAGGAAGGTCCGGCGCCGAGACCGAGCCCGAGGAGCAAGGTCAAGGCGAAGAGAAGGGAGAAGAGACGCAGTTCACGCATGAGTCCGTTCCTTGGACGGGCAAACCCCCATCCATTGTTCCAATGGCCACGGAAAAGGTACGTACCATGACTGCCGCGGTGTGTCAATACCGGCCCCGTTCCAGGAAGAGGAACCAAGTTGAGTGGGGCCATTGTGACGCAGGATAATGATTTTTTGTACACAAGTATTAGCGCAATAAACAGAAATATAACAAAATATTAATGCCACTACCTTTGCTTTGAGAGAACGTTAGCGGGATTATTATCGAGGCCTTCATGCGTGGAAGAATCCCCTTACTCCTAGGTTCCCTGCCGTTTTTGGCCGCACTGGCCGCAGGTCCAAGTTGTCTCGGTCGGGAGAATCCCTGTCAAGAAGCGGTGCTCGAGGAGGAGTCGAACTCCGGCGAGCAACTTCCGGCTTGTGTCGGAGAACCCTTGGACCCGCGTTTCTTCGAGCTGGATCCTGATGGCAGCCGTCAAGGAGAACGTCGGCAACGTTCCTTGGCAGAATGGCAGCGCAGGCTGGACGCCAATGAACGCTTCCCCTCCATCGCCCCGCTCGGCGACCTCGATCCGAGTAAAGAGCTGCTCGTGCTCGTTCCTGGTTTCGGCATGAACTTCCAGGACGCGCATGTGCTCGCCCGGTTCGCGGACCGCTACCAGGTCGTGATAGCGGTCACCGACCAGCGCCAGAGTATGAATCGCATCGGCAGTGACGTAGCGTACGCCTTCGAGAGCTTCCTCGGGCATTGGGTAGCGACGGGAGAGCGGCGAGGAGTCCCCGCGAGCACGAAAGTACGCATTATCGGGCATAGTTACGGGGTAAACATCTCTCGCTTGATGCTGGGCTATTTGATTGAACGTGGGGTGTTGAGCGATGAGGACACCAGTCAACTCGAAGAGGTCTTCTACCTCATGTTGGATGGAGCCTGGAGAGGTATCGACCTGCCCTGGGTCTTCACCCTGCCCCTGGTGAAACAACTCTTCGGCCGGGCCATCCCGGTCTTGACCCTGAACAAGCTGCACCAAGGGGCGCTCACCGTGGCCAACGGCACCGACGGCATGAACGAGCTCAATACGATCGTGTTCCCCGAGCGGGTTTCTGTGCAGCTCGTCGCGGTCGAAGCCCCGGACTCGGCCGAGGTCGGACCGGCAAAACAGTACGGGCAAGTCGAGGCGGTGGAGAGCTGGCTCCCGCAGGAACTCGATCAGGACCGCGGCGAACTGGAGCGGGTCTGGAACTTCTACCGCCATGGGGGACACGATCTGGAGAGCCTGCGCTCCTGGCGTTGGGCGGGCACGGTTCGGAACTCGGCATTGAAGAACCTGTTCATCACCCTGCTCTGCGACAGCGATTACCCCGCGCATCACTACACCCTGGTCGAGGAAGCCCAACGGGCTGCGAACGCTGAAGAATTCGCCGACCCCTATGAACAGGTCCTGCGTCGGATCGTCGATGTCTTCGAAGGGCAACACACCGAGTTCATGTGGACGGATGCTCGCTTCCAGCCCTGGATCGAGCGTCAGTTCGCAGCGTTCGACGCGGCCGAATGAGGGGAGGTCCCTCCAGAGCAGGCCAGGAAGGATGACCATTCCCCGCGGAATGTGCTACCCTCGTACCCCGCGGGTGGGGAACTACCTGGAGAGTAGGCAGGGGGGCCGATGAACTATGTGTATGCCGTTGTGATCCTCTTCCCCTTGCAGGTCTATGCCTTCGGCCTGCTCGATGTGACCCCTCAGGATAATGCCATTGTACCCGGTCGTTGGGCCGAGCTGCCCCTGCGGATGTACCTCGATTCCCAGGGGGATCTACCCCTGATCCCCGGCAGGGAAGAAGACGACCTCGTACGGCAGGCGTTCCAGGCGTGGCAGGATGTTCCTACCAGTACCTTCGCCTTTTCCCTGGAAGGCAGAGGCCTTCCTCCCTATTATCAAAGCCATGATTTCAACACGCAAGACGGAAGACACTACATTATCTACGATACCGATGGGAGCATCACCGAGCGCGAAACCGGTGCGAACCGATCGGACGTCCTGGGCTTTGCCGCGCCTCTCGTCAACGACGCAACGGGGACGATCACCGGAGCGATAGTAGTGATCAATGGGCATGTCATCGAGACGACGAATTTCCTTCCCACCATGATCCATGAATTCGGCCACTTGCTCGGTCTCGACCATTCCGGGATCACGACCAGCGAGCCAGAGACGGTAGAGGGCTTGCCCACCATGTACCCTCTGTACGTGACCTCGGCGCAAGCGACTTTAGAAGTTGATGATAAAATTGCCATTTCCATGCTCTATCCGGATACCGCAACCTTTGGGCGAGAGTATGGAGTCCTCTCGGGGAGGGTCGAGAATGGCCGCGGTGAAGCGGTCTTCGGGGCTCATGTGGTGGCCCTTGATGCAACAACCAAGGAACCCCTCGCGGCGACCCTCACCGGCTTCCCGCTGCAGGTCCTCGGGATCTCCACCTCGGCACGCGGCGAGTACCTGCTTCCCGTGCCGCCAGGCGACTACCTGCTCCGTATCGAAGCCTTTCCACTAGAAGGGTACCGCTTCCTCATTCAAGATGGGGCCAAGGACCTGAGTACCGGTATCGGTAGCAATGACTTCATGCAGTTCGATACCGGCTTCGCCACGCTTTACTACGACGGGAGTCCGGAGCACGCTGCACCGCTCACGATCTCTGCAGGAGAGACGATAACAGGGCTCCAGGTCTCGATCGCCGATGCTCAGTCCCCCACAACCCACGAGGAAGACATTCCGTCAGAGGACCCTCCTTCGGGAAGCACTACGAAACCCCCCGGGTCGACGGGTACCCTCTCTCCACCTGCACAGTCGGTCGGGAGTAATCCCGGAGCCGTTGTAGCAACTCCGGGTGCGTCGACCGGTTCGGCGGCGAGTACTACCACCGGAGGACCGGGTTGCGGTATACCCTACGGGTCTTCGGAGCGAGCGTTCCAGCCCCGCCTAATGCCCCTGTTGTGCCTTGGGTTCCTCCTTGCGCTGATGGGTACCCTGCGAGCAACGCGCAAGGTCTGAGCACGAGGTGGTTGTGCTCGAACTACCCGATCGTTCCATGACTCGTGCAGGGGAGGCATCGAGGCAGCGGGAGCGATCCCTCCTTTGGGATAGCCGATGGCACAGCTCCCTCACCCGGGTTCTCTGGATTCTTTCCCTCTGGGTGACACTGTCGCATCCCTCCGTGGCGCTCGAACTCGGACTCTGGGTGCAGTGCGAGGGTGAGGCGAAGGTCTTCCAGTCCCGAGCCAGCCTCGACCAATTGCTCGAACGCCTCAGACCGAGCGCCATCGACACCGTGTACCTGCAAGTCTACCGGGGGAACCGGGCCTACTACGCGAGCGCGCGCGAAGAGAGAGGACCGTGGTACGGCACCGAGCCGATCGAAGGCGAGGACCCCCTACAATACCTGCTCGGCCGACTTCACGGTCTGGGGAAGAAGGTCTTTGCCTGGATCAACGTCTACTCACTGGCGAGGCGGGAGCGGTACCGCATCGTCGACCTGCTCGGCGAGGGGGTGATCGCGCGCGACAACTATGCGCGCTCGCTCCTCGTCTATCCCTCCCTGCAGGATGGCCTTCCGGTCGAGGAAAACGCTTTCTGGCTCGACACTCCGGTGCACTGGCTCGATCCCGGCGATCTCCGGGTCCGGGCCTATCA
>MGSU01000067.1:15087-15681 GCA_001799195.1 Deltaproteobacteria bacterium RIFOXYA12_FULL_61_11
AACTCATCCATCGCTACCCCACCTTCGACGGCGTCCACCTCGATTTCATCCGGTATCCGTATGCCGTGCCCATGGCTCCCGGTTCCCGGTTCAGCCCGCGGCTCGATTTCGGGTACAACGAGCAGAGCCTGGAGCGTTTCGGCGCTTCCACGGGAAAGCGGGCGCCACTGCAGGAATCCGAGGACTTCTTCTCGCGGTGCTGGCGATGGATCAGCACCCTCTTCGGCGAGGAGCCCTCTCGAGAGCCGGTTTCCGGCAACGCCTGGGACGAATGGCGGCGCTTGCAGATCACCAACACGGTCGCCGAGTACCACGCCATCCTCGCGCAGTATTCCGATAGGATGACCTTGTCGGCCGCGGTCTTGTCCTGGCCCGATCGCGCCTATCTCTCGGCGATGCAGGACTGGCGTGGTTGGCTCGAGGACGGGTTGCTCGAGGAGGCCGTGATCATGAATTACACCCTCGACGACAGGCACGCCGGTCAGCTCACCAGGCAAGCGCAGAGCTTCGCGAGGGGGCGTTCTGAGGTGGCGATCGGGCTCGGAGCCTACCTCTTCCGCAAGGATCCCAGAGCCTTGCGACGTCAGGTGCGGC
>MGSU01000067.1:15694-22569 GCA_001799195.1 Deltaproteobacteria bacterium RIFOXYA12_FULL_61_11
CGCGACTACGGACCTATCGACCGTTAAGGGGGAAGAGCACGGCGCCATCGGTGACCAGGGGCAGCTCAGTTACTTCGGCTCGCCATGTACCGAGGGGGAGTTCGAAGGGGTGGTCGTCACGGAACAGCCGCAACGAGAGAGCTCCTCCGCTCGGCAGGGCGAGCAGCTCGTTCGGTACGTTCGGATACGTAGCGAAGAGCAACCACCGGGCTTCGGGCCAGGCCACGAGGTGGAAGTCCTCCTCTCCGAAGTGGAACTCCAGGACTCCTCCATTGGCCATGGAGAGGCGAGTCGTGCCCCGGCGCGGCCAGGGAGAGGAAGTGCCCCCCGGGGGATCTGGACGCCGGAATCGCAGTCCGGGAAGATGTCGGTCGAAAGCGAGGAAGTCGGCCCGCACCCGGAGCAGGGCGATTGGCAATCCTTCTGCGAGGAAGCTCGGCTCGGGATCGATCAAGTCTCTGCCGTTCGATCCATCCTCCGTTGAGGACGGCACGAGGGCTTGGTCGACCGCTGAGGCTCGATCCAACAAGAGATAGGCAGCCTCCGGCCAAGCACCGTTCACCCCGGTGAAACCGAGCAGGAATTTCCCGGCTTTGAACTGGTCGCACGCGAACGAGGGGGTCATCGAGTGGGGTCCTGGGCCGGATGCTTGCACGAGGTAGCCCTCGAGGCCGGTTCCGAGGGAGAGTTCGAGCCGGTCGCAGACCCCTGCGTTGCGGTGAGGAACGACCGCGGAAGGGAACGGGGAATAGGTCGGGCGGGCGAAGGGACTCGCGGCACGGCCCCTGAGGTGATCAAGGACCTGCCGGGCGACGACGAGGTTACCGAGAGGACTGTTGTGCCCTTGGGGAGCCAGGAAGGGGAACGTCTCCCCGAAATGTACCGGTGCGAGCACCATCCTTGGCAAACGTAATTTCCTGACCAGCTCCACGATGGCGGGGTTGCTATGGCAAAGGACGACGGGTCGGCCCAGATCGTCGATGCGGCGCAGGAGGCGGCGCCAGGTTTCCTCGACCTCCTCGACCGGACCGGAGGGATGATAGAAGAAGGGATTGTGCAGGGTTCGACCCGGCGGCAGGAGACAGTTCAAGAAGGGGGGCAGGGCCGCGTCGTAGCGCAGGTAGTGCCAGGAGGGAAGAAACCCCTGGTAGATGGCGGCACGTTCACGGGGCGTTTCTCCGAGCGGCAGAAGCTGGCGGAGGTCGTCGCCGCTCAGGATCCACCGACCGTGCAACAAGGGTAACTCTCTTGTGGAGTGTCGCCAGGTGAAACTCTGGTCCCGGTCGTGATGGAAATCCTTCGGCCCTAACAGCAGTGCGTCGAGGTGATAGCGTTGGGTCAGTTCGAGGGCGAGCGTTGCACTCTGATGAAAGCCGTAGCCACCCACGCCGAAGTTCAGTACCTCGACTTGCAGGCCTTCCGCCAGGAGCAGGCGACCCAAGATGGCCGGATAGTCCCAAGGATCGGCGACCTCGGAGCCGGCGGTGAAGGAATCCCCGAAGCAGCCGAGTCGTACTACCCCTTCGGGCTTGTCGAGAGGGAAGCGATAGTAGGCACTGCTCTTCTCGTTGGAGAAGAAGCCGATCTTGGCGAGGAGTTCGGGCTCCATGCCCGGGATCGGGTCGTACTCGGGTTGCACCAAGACCGGGGCCGAGAACTCGCGTACCCTGTAGATGCCGTACAGGAGCAGCGTGCTCGCTCCGAGGAGGTAAGCGAGATAGCACGAAGCGTTGAGGAAGCGGCGGCCGAGGGTTCTGGAGGGCATCCTTGCTTCCGGGTCACTGCGGGGCTGCAACGCCGAACGAAAAATCCTCGGGCACCTCGAGCCGCAGCACGCTCCGGTAGTGGGAAGAGAGGTAGAGAACGTCCCCCGAGCCGTGGAGGTCGTAGATCTCCATCCCGTACACCCCTTGGTTGAGGTTGAGCACCCACTTCCAGGCTCCCTCAGATCGCAGCCACAAGTTGTCTTCGCCGGTCAACCAGAGGCGGCCGGATGCATCGGCAAAAAGCCGGTCCGTAGAAATTTTCCAGCCGTCTGGTGTGCGAGGCAGGTCGAGCCGATGCCAACCATCGTCGTCGAAGCGATAGTGGAACAACGGTTCTCCGGTATTCAGATCGCAGCCGGCCAGCAGCAGTCCGCCCTCAGGCTCCAGAGCGAGGGCGTTCCATATACACCTCGAGGGGTTATCGAGGTCCGGCGGCGGGTCCACCTCGGTGACCGAGGTTCCGGTGACGTGCAGCAAGGTGCTGCACGTTAAGCCGCCGAGCCACAGGTCGTCGGAGCCGTCCCCGGTCATGGTCTGGAGCAGGCTCGTACCCAGGTCCTGCGATTCACAGGAACCGTCGGGGGTGATACGCAGCAGGCGACCCTCGAGGCGATCGAGGATCACGAAGCTCGGGCCTTCTTCGGTGACGATGGAAGCCACGGCTTGCGGATGGAAGGACTGGAGACACGCCGGATCGAGCGCGAGGGGGGTGAGTTCCTCGCCGTCCCAGAGCGAGAGCTCTCCACCGGACGTCGCTGCCATGGCCAGGTCCGGCCCGGTCGCTGCCAGGAAGTCGAAGGCCGAAGCCCCCTCCCCACCCTCTTCGTGCCAACCCAACTCGTCGCGCCACAGGAAGAGTCCATCGTCGCCCACGGCGAAGGCGTGGGTCTCATCGACCGCCCGTACCGAGAACAAGCGGGAAAAACGGTCGAAGGGCGAACTGAACAGGGTCCATCCCGGGCCGATCAAGGTGCCGACGAGGCCCCCGGCGAACAGTCCACCGTCGTCCGGGGCCGCGAACAAAGCCCAGGGGCCGGGCTGGAAATCAGCCAGGTCGGGAACCAGGTCGAGGGCCCGGTGGGAAGGCTCGGATGCTGGCACGAAGCGGACCGCACCGTTCTCGTCGATGCTGACAAGCTCCCCTCCGGGTAACGCGGTGAGGTCCATGAGGTTGGTGCCGTTCGAGGGCGTGAGCACGGTCCAGCCCCCGGATCCAAAGTGGAAAACCGCTCCGCCGCTTGCCAGAGAAAGTTCATCGGTTCCCTCGACGATCAGGGAGTGCATCGCACCCGCGCCCACGACCTCTCGATCGTCGATGCGCTCCCAACCCCCTATCGCGGTGTGGCGAAGCACGACTCCTCCGTAGCCCGCGGCGAAGATTGCTGCTCCCCCCGTTGCTCCGCCTATCGAATACAAATCCCAGCCTGGACCGGCCGGAAGGGAGTCAAGATCCTGGACGAGCACCGAACCCGGGTCCTCGCTCAGGTCCGCCTCCGGGAGGTGATAGACCCAGGCTTCGGGATGTTCGTCATCTCCGAGGTGATGCAGAACGTAGCCCGGCGTGAAGGAGGCGAGGTCCCCGCGACTCTTGCCGCTTAGCCAGAGTTCCTCGGGGTCCTCGGCCCACAGCTCGGTGAGTTCTCCCACCCCGGGATGGCCGTTGAAGATCCTGTGGCAGCTCGGGGTGCCCTCGAGGAGAATGCAGCGGTAGATCGCTGCGCGGTCGAGTTGCCCATCGTGTCCGGCGATCACGGCCGTGCCGTCTTCGAAGGCGGTGACCGCGATCAGATTGACCCAGGCGTCGACGTTGCCGGAAAGCCAGACCGTGCCGTCATAGTGGAGGACCGTTCCCTGCCAACCGACGGCCCACACATCGCGGGAGGAGGTGCCGGAGAGGTCGAGGAGCAACGCGCCGCTCGGCCGGTTGGTTTCCCAGGAGAGGGCCATGAAACCGGGCGCCTCTGGCAACGAAGGTTCCGCGCTGACATCGGGGGGAGACGGTTCGATCGGTTGCGGTTCGTCGACGTCGGCGCTGGGTTCCAAGGGCGGCCCCTCTGGTTCGGACGGTTCAGGCGGAGGTCCCAGCGGCTCCGGGTCGGCCGAAGGATCGGAAACGGGTTCTCCAGGATCCGAGGAAAGGTCTCCTGTCTCTTCCGATGGTTGGGCTGGCACTGCTTGAGGGGAGGGGTCCACCGCGAGTGGACGGAAGGCCGCTTCGAGGTCGTCGAGGGCAACCCCGGCGAGGGTGGGTTGCGGTCCGCCGCGTCGGAAGAGCACGAAGACCAACCAGACCGAGCTGCGACCGGCTAGGCCTTGTTCGGGAAGGTTCTCGGCCAGCAACGTCGTGAGCACGGACAGCTCTGCCTCGCTCCAGCGAGGTTCGAGGCGCTGCGGAGTACCGAGCAGGTCTCCCTTGGGCCCGAGGAGCAGGAGGAAACTGGACACAGTCCAAGCGACCGTTTCGTCCGCCACGAGCGAGAACCGGGGACGCAGGTACTTGGCCGAGGCCGGGAGGGCGCCGAGGAACTGGTCCCGCGGGAGGCCATGTTCCTCGAAGACCGAACCGGGTACGAGGACCTCGAGGGGGCCATCGAGGCGCACGGTCTCGCCGGTCTCGCCGAGGGTCAGCTCCACGGCGAGGAGTACCCGCGAACCCTCGGGGAGGGAGAGGCCGAGCTCAAGGGCCTCGAGGGTCGCCTCGGTGGTCGCCGCTGTCCGCACGATCAGCGCGGTCGAGGTCGTGCCCCGGAGGGGTGAGGTAGACTCGAGTCGGGGAAGGTCCCCTGTCGTTCCGGTACCCTTTTCCGGAGCATGGTCGCAAGCGACGATGAGGCTGAAGAGCAGGAGGATCGGAATTCTAGGCATGGCGGCTCCTCCTCGGAAAGGCTGCATGGCCCTCAGTATTCGAACGGGAGGCCAGCACCGATAATGAGGTATTGCACGTCTTCGGTGTCGCGGTGGTGGTAGGAAAGGTACAGCCGGGCGTACTCGACGAAGAGATGCGGTTGGAAAGTCTTGGCGAAGTTAAAGAACAAGCCGCCGCGCAGGCGCACCGTGCCGCCGGTGTTGGCGTGGTCGGGAAAATGCCCGGAGGCTCCCGAGGAGAGGGTACAGGTGTTGTCCGGATCCTTTCCAGCACCGGGAAGGCACTTCTTGGTACGACGCAGGTCGCGCATGCCCAAGCCGCCGTCGACACGGGTCAATTTGAGGAACGAGACATACTGGTAGCTCGCGCCCAGCTCCAGGGCGATGAGGTCGCCGAGGTTGAGGATGGTTCGGAGGCCGAGCGGGGTGAAGAGGAGGGGCACGGGCACGAAATCGGGCCAGGCGTTGTCGTAGCCGAGCAGGCGGAAGTCGAGCAGGAAGGGGCCGGGCAGGGTCAGCCCCGCGATCAGGTCGCCGTGCGGGCCGTCGACGTCGCTCTGTTGGGCCTCGACGCGCTGGAGCTGGAACTGGTAGCCAGCGTTCCACTCCACGAGCCAGGTCTTGGCCTGCCCCTCCGGGCAGACCCACAGAACGATGAGAAGCAGGAAGGGAAGGAGCTTGGCAGGGCCCATGGGCGCGGCCTCCGGGCGCGAGTGAGTGGATCGTCCCCGGCATCCTAACCGCTGGGAGGGAAAAGTCGAGTCCGATGAAGGGGCTGTGGCATGATAGACCTCCTTGCCCTGGAAGAGCTGCCCGGTTATCCTGGAGACCCGAAGAGAGAGAAGCCCATGCGCGTCCTCGTCGACACCAACCACCGTTGCGCCGGCAACAACCTCTGGTCGGCCCGACTCGCCGCCTGGGTGAGGGCCAACGGGCACGAGCTGGTCTGGGAGGTGGAACAGGCCGAAGTGCTCCTTCTCAATGCCTGCGGAGTAACCCATGAAGCCCAGGACCACGAACTTGCGCTCGTCGAGGCCTATCGGCGGCGTCTCCCCGGGGGAAGCAAAATCGTGGTGTTCGGCTGCCTACCCGGCATCGCTCCGGAGCGGCTCCGTGGGGTCGAGGCGATCGGTTTTGCGGAAACGGCGCGGCTCGAGGCGTTGCTCGGGGGGACGGTCCCCCTCGAGAGCTTGCCCGCGGCCTCGGCGGGAGCCCCCATCGAGACGCTGAAAACTGCAAAAGATGGCCATCTCCGGGCAGAAGGTTTGCTCGTCGACGGTTGGCGCTCCCGGTTGCCCTTCCTGCTGCCCTCGCTCCTCGCCTACGCGCTGCCGCGGGTAAGGTCCCGGCTCGACAGGTTGTTGGTCGAACTGGCCCTTGGCGGGCGAGCCCACCTCGAGATCGGTAGCGGTTGTTCCGCCCGGTGCAGCTATTGTCTCATCCGCAAGGCCAAGGGGAAGGTCCGCTCGCGCTCGATCGAGACTATCCTCCATGACCTGGACACCTTACCGCCGGAAGAACCCGTGGCCCTGGTTGCCGATGATTGCGGTTCCTATGGTCAGGACCTCGGCCTCGACCTCGTCCACCTGCTCGAGGCGATCGGCAAGCACCGTCCGGGTATCGCCCTTGATCTCACCTACCTCAACCCCGCTGCCCTGCTCACGCTCGAAGCGCGGCTCTTCGTGGCCCTACGCTCCGTGCGTTTGCGCAGCGCCGTGATCCCCCTGCAAAGCGGATCGGCCACAGTGCTGAAGGGCATGCGGCGCGACTACGATCCGAACGAGGTCCTTGCCAGTCTGCATCGTTTGCGCGCCCTGCACCCCGAGACCGTGTTGGTGTCTCACCTCATCATCGGTTTTCCAGGTGAGGGGTGGCGGGAGTTCTTCCGCTCGGTGGCGACCCTCCCCTCTTACGATTTCACCGCGGTGTTCGCCTATGCCCCACCCGGACGGGCTTCTACCCACCATCCCTGGGATCGCTGCCGCGTGTTCGGGAGGTTAGCGTTCCTAACTCTGGTACAGAACCTCTGGTATTCCCTCCGCCTATTGCGGGGATGACCCTCGTCTCCACCCCCTCCACCCGGGGTCAGAGGTCCGGATTTCGGAGAGTGACCGAAAACCGGTGACCGGAAATCGGTGACTTTAAGGCAAGGAAGGCGGCGCCGTACAACGGAAACAACATGTTCCATCTCGGCATGAATCTTCCAATGCGCCCGGGGCATGAGAACGCCCCGCTTCGACATCA
>MGSU01000068.1 GCA_001799195.1 Deltaproteobacteria bacterium RIFOXYA12_FULL_61_11
CGGGGTATTTATGCCGTATTGCCTTGACCGTTTCGCGTATGGCGGTCGGATGATGGGCGAAATCGTCGATGATGGTGACTCCGGAGACCTCGGCGAAGAGCTCCATGCGGCGTTTGACTCCCTGAAAGGAGAGCAGGGCAGCGCCGACCTGGTCCTTGTCCAGGCCGAGGCGCATCGCCATGGAGAAGACGCCGAGGATGTTCTGGAGGTTGTGCTCCCCGACGATGGCCGAGGCGTAGCGGCCGATCTCGACTTTGTTGCAGAAGATCGAGAAGGTCATGGTCGAGCCGTTGAAGTCGATGTTCTTGGCCGTCCACTTGGCGTTGGGGTTGTAGAGACCGTAGGTCTCGGTTCCGCAACAGGCGTACTGGACCACGTCGAGGGCGGTCTGGTTGTCGGCGCAGACGCTGATGATGCCCTCGGGCGGCAGCAATTTCACCAAACGGGTGAATTCCAAGACGATGCTCTCCAGACTGTCGTAGATGTCCGCATGGTCGTATTCGATGCCGGTGAGGATGAGGTTGGTCGGTCGGTAGTGGAGGAATTTCGGGGCCCGGTCGAAGCAAGAGGTCGAGTATTCATCGCCCTCGATCACGAACGGTTGCCCCTGACCGAGGCGATAGCTGCGGCCATAGTTGAGAGGGATGCCGCCTATCATGAAGGAAGGATCCGCTCCGCACTGATGGAGCACCCACGCGGCAAGGGAGGTCGTGGTGGTCTTGCCGTGGGTGCCTGCGATGACCAAGGGTTGACGGTCTTGCAGGAAGAGTTCGGAGAGGGAGGCGGGGAACGAGGTGTAGGGCAGGCCGAGCCGAAGGACCTCGTTGAGTTCCGGATTGTCTTTCTTGATGGTGTTGCCGACGACGACCAGGTCGGGTCGGTGGGCGAGGTTCTCGGGCCGGTAGCCTTCGAAGACCTGGATACCGAGGGCGGCGAGTTGATCGCTCATGGGCGGGTACATGTTCTGATCCGACCCCGACACGGCGTAACCGCGCTCTTTCAGCATGCCGGCATAGGAAGCCATGGCCGTCCCACACACCGCGATGATATGGACCTTCTTGCCTTCGTTCATGTCTTACTCCTTCATGGAGGAAATACCGTTCGAGACGGGATGGCCGCTCTGAGGCGACGCTCCAGGGCCCTCATACTGAAGTCGGCCGCCAATGTCACGGATTTCCTGCCTCGGGCTCTTCTCGGTAGAAGGATTGGTTCCTATCTCGTTGCTATCATTGTCGATATTCCTTCCTCAGGAGGAGCGCACTGCTCCTGGCCGTATTCAAGGTCTCTGCTTCTGTCCCAAATTCTGTCAATTCGGCGGACATGTTCTTACAATGGAACAAGAAGAAGGCATGTCGGTAAGTAATAACAAAAAGTTGTAATTGAATATTCCGGCTTATTCCTTGAAGAGATGAAGCTGGTCGGGTGCTACTCATGGGGGGATATCATGAAGACGACCGGGTTGATCGTGGCGCTGTGCGCCTTGCTCCAGGCCTGCGGTACCGAGACCGAAGTCCAGACCGATTACCGGTGGCAGCAACCGCTCCCCACTGCGGGACAATACTCCCCGCAACCTGAGCCCACTCCCTCTACCGTGCAAGCCACGGCGAACACGGGTTTCGGGTATGACCAGGGGCCTGCCGTCGCTCCGGCGGTTGACTATCCGACCGAACCCGTGCAACCCGTGCAGCCCGTGAGCACGGACCTGCCCCAGCCGCTAGGCGAAACCCCACCCCCGGCCGTGGCCACGATTGGGGTCTGTGTTTGTGCGGTCGATGCAACCGGTTGCACCGAGGTCTTTTTCCTGGGAAAACAGTGTCAGCGGGCCAACGAGAGCGGCGAACTCGAGGGAGTCACCCAGGAGGAATGCACCGAGCAGTTGTGCCGTCAGGACGCTCAGGCTTCGGCGGAAGAGGCTTGTGCTGCCGAGAGCATGTGCGACATGGACTCCTTCACCCTCGAGATCCACTCGGTCACGGCGAGCTGGCAAACCCGCTGAGACCCACCATCTCGGTCGAGAACCCCCCCGAGAGCCCTTCCTTAGTAAGCATGCAGTCTTGGGGTGGATTGCAGGTTGTTCGTCACCATGTTGGGGTGGCGCCGACGGGGGACCCCCACCACGCGCAAGCATGAGCATGGTGGGGGTGAGAGGCGACAGGACCCCTTGCCTCATCAAGACTGAATGCTAACCCTACCTTGCCGATAGACGTTGACATCCGAGGACCGACTCCCGACAATCGTCTCCGCACCTGCGGGATCCGCCGAGGAGACGAACCATGAGCGACCAAGCGATCGAGGATGTGGAGAAAGAGCGCGGTGGCTGTCTCAAGCCATTGTTGCTCTTGGGAGTTCTTGTGGGACTCGCCTTTGCTGCCGGGGTGCTGATCTTCGGTTCCGTCCTCGTTGGGCCGACCGAACTCGGGGTCAAGACGGTCCAGTTCGACCTGCCCGGGTTCCTGCGCAAAGGCATGCTCGAGAAGACCTATGGGCCTGGCTATCACTGGTTCATCCCCTTCGCGGAACAGATCGACACCTTCGACGGCTCGGTCCAGACCTTCCACATGAGCAAGAGTTATCGCGGGGATCGCGAGCACGGCAGTGAACCGCTCGAGATCCGCACTCGCGACGAGAGTACGGTGACCCTGGAGGTCATGGTCCTCTACCAGGTCGACCACGCCAATGCCTGGGTCTACTGGCAGAACGTCGGCAAGAGCGGGTTGCAGGTGAGGCGGTTGGGTACCAAGGTCCGAGATTTACTCAAGCTCTCTCTGGGACAGCTTGGACGGGACGAGTTCTACAGCAACGCCAAGGGCCGCGAAGCCCAGTCCAAGAAGGTTGTCGAAGAAATCAACGCCGTCTTCTTGCGGACGCTGGAGTCCGAGGGCGGGCCGCGGCTCGATCCGCGCGCGGAGGCCATCAGGGTCATCGATGTGTTGATCTCGGACTTCCATTTTACCGAGGAGTACGAGCACAAGATCCGCGACAAGAGCTTGGTCGAGGAAGAGGTGACGGTGCAACAGGCCCGCGAGAAGACCGAGGAACAACGTGCCGGCTTGCTGGAGATCAAGGCGAAAGGTGAGGCCGAGGTCAAGGTCATCACCGAGGAAGGGGAAGCCGAGGCGCGGCGGATCAAGGCCGATGCCGACCTTGTTTTCCAGCGCATGCTCGCGCAAGGCGAACTGGCGCTCAAGCTCGCCGAGGCGGACGGTAAACAAAAACTCACCGAAGCCTTCAAGGGCAGGGGAGGGAAGCTCTCCGCGGCCTTAGAACATGCGCGTACCCTGGAGGGCCTCAAGGTCATGGTGCTTTCTTCCTCGGGCAAAGAAGGATTCAACCCGCTCGATCCGCGTAAAATGCTCGAACTCTACGATGTGGCAAAATGAAGGAGGGGACGATGAGAATAGTGGTCATCCTGTTGGCCTTGGCCGCGCTGCTCCCCCTCTCCGGCTGTTCCTTTCAGAAGGTCGAGAGCAACGAGTTGGGCGTGTTGATCAACAATACCTATCTGCCCCGCCGTTGGCTGCCCTATCCGACGGGCTGGTGCAAGGGGGTTTCTCCTGAGCCCCTGGAGGCCGGTCGGCACTTCAACCTGCCCTGGTTGCAGCATATCGAGGTGTTCACCCGTTCGCTGCAAACCATTGCGGTGGTCGATACGACCGGAGACGAAGACCTCCCTCGAGAAGGCTCCCTGCGGCTGAAGACCTCGGAGGGAAATGATGTCTACGCTGATCTGACGCTCTCCTACAGCATTGATGAAACGAGAGTCATTGCCATCGTGAGAGCCTTCGGCAGTCTCGAGGTCTTCGAACGGAGGATGATACGGCCAATGACCCGCAGCGTGTGCAGAACCACGTTCGGCGGCTTGTCCACGGCCCAGTTCTCGTTGTCCGAGGAGCGGCGGCGCATGGCCCTGGAAGCCATCGAGACCCTCAAGCACAGTCTCGAACCCTTCGGTCTGCAGATACGCGATCTGAACGTCGTCGGTTTCCGCTTCAACCCGGAGTACGAGGCCAAGGTTCGGGAAAAGGAGATGTACAACCAGGAAGCCGAACAGTTCTCGTACTTGCAGAGATCGACCCTGGCCCAAATTGAGGCTCGGAAGAAGGAGGCCCTCGGTCTCAAGGGCAAGCTCCTGGAGGAAGCCCAAGGCTACCTCAAACAGATGGAACTCCGCGCCTCGTCCATGCTCTACCAGAAAGAGAAGGCTGCCGAGGCGCTCAAGTTCGAGTTGGTTTCCAGGGCCGAAGGCTTGCACGCGATCAACGCGGCGCTCGACGGGCCGGGAGGCCCCAATCTCGTTTCCTACGAGTTGGCGCGCACCGTCCGCGGCAAGGACATCCTGCTCCTGCCCTCGGCCGAAGGGGCCTTGCAGGTCACGGACGTCAATGATTTGCTGGTGCGCTACCTGACCTCGCGAGCGTTGCACAGTGACCGCGTCGAACCTTCTCCGGCGGTGCCACCGGCAAACGCTCAGGCCGAGCCCGCCCCTTCCTCTCCTCTCCGATCCGGAGAGACGCCACCGCAACCCTGAGCGTCTTCCAGGTTCCAGCGGACGAGTTTGCGGTGCGGTAGGTGAGAAACCACTCATTGAAGGTGGCCATGGTCTCCAGGCTGATCGACCGCCACGCTCTCGAGACGCACCTCACGGAAGGCAGTCTCTACTCGCTCCTCACCCTGCTGCGTTGGTACCTCCGGCTCAATACCTCCTTCCGCCGCAATATCGATTTCAAGGCTCCTGGAACCGCCAGACGGACCTATGAGGCCATTTTCCATTTTGTCGCGACCGACGGCACCTGTGCGCTCAGCGCGAGCTTTGGTTCCGGATCTCTGCGGCTGCGGAAGGGGTTGCACGGTACTGCCGATGCGACCTTCGAGTACCGAGACGGGGCAACCCTACGTTCCACCCTGCTGAAGAAGCCGCACGAGGTGCTCGAACTCCTGCTCAGCGGGGAGTTGGTGCTCCGCGGCAATCTCAATCACAGCTCGCGCTTCTCCTACATGCTCTCCGAGCTGAGCCACCGTCTCGATCCCAGCAGGTTGCTGCGGCGCAATGCGCCTGCTCGACCGCCCGGGGACGTTCCGCTGCACGAGGATAGGACCCGGGAACTGCTCTCTTCGGTGCCCAGGGACCGGGTCGAGTTGCTCGACGAACAGTATCTCAGTCGCTTCCGGCTCGAGGATTTCCCGCGCCTCGAACGGATCAAACAACGGATCTTTGCGACCCGGCCGGCCGTGTGCATCGAACGCGCCGAGTTGGTCACCGCCTATCACCGGACCCACGGCTTCCCGGACGAGGCTGTCGGCCGCGGCGAGGCGGCGCTGCGCCAAGCAAGGATGCTGGAATACGTGCTCGGCAAGCGCCAGGCCTTGATTGCCGAGGACAGCCTGCTCGCTGGCACCACCACCACCAAGATGGTCGGCGTGGTCCTCTATCCCGAGTTCTCGGCCGGACTCTTGTGGCCGGAACTCCTGACCGTGGGTACGCGCGAGCTGAACCCATACGAACTCTCGGCCCAGGACGCCGAGAAGCTGAACCTGGAAATCCTTCCTTACTGGATGGAGGCCACGGTGCGCGAGACGTGCCGCAAGACGTATGGAGCTCCGCTCTGTCAGCGTCTGGACGAGCGCTTCGCCTTGTACTTCCTGTGGAAGACCGTGGCTGTCTCGCACACCGTGGTCGATTACCCGCGCATTCTCGCCCGCGGGCTATCGGGGTTGGTCGACGATCTGCGCGAGCGCCTGGCCGGAGTCGAGGACTCCTCTTCGCGCGAATACCTCCAGGCCATGCTCGTGGCGTTGGGTGCGGTCCAGAACTATGTCCTCAACCTGGCCGCCCAGGCCCGGCGGCTGGCCGAAAAAGAGGAGGATCCGCAGCGTTGGGAGGAGTTGATGCGCCTCACGCGCATCCTCGGCCGGGTCCCCGCGCAACCGTCGCGAACCCTCGACGAAGCGGTCAACGCGCTGTGGGTGACCTTTGTCGCCTTGCACCTCGAGAACACCAATGCCGGGTTGTCCTGGGGGCGGTTGGACCACTGGCTACAACCCTATTTCCTGGCTGACCTCGAGCCCCTGCGCGAAGCCGCCGAACGCGAGGCCTATGTGCGCCATGCCGTCGAACTGATCAGTTGCCTGTTCCTCTGCTGCGCGGATCACGTTCCCATGGTTCCCAACCTCGGCAACACGCTCTTCGGCGGCAGCTCCTCGGACATGGCCATCACCCTTGGCGGAGTTGACGCCCAAGGCCGGACCGCGGTGTGCGACATGACCTATGTGTTCCTCAAGGTGACGGAATTGTTGGCCCTGCGCGATCCGAACGTCAACGCCCGCTACCATCCGGAGGTCAACTCCAAGGCCTACCTGCGCAGACTGTGCGAGGTCAACGCCATTACCCACGCCACGCCCTCTATCCACAACGACAAGGCCGTACTCGAGGCCCTGACGGCCAATGGGTTCCCCCTCGAGGACGCCCGAGATTTCTGCGCCACGGGCTGCGTCGAGCCGACCCTCGCGGGACGGCACATGGGCCACACCAATTGCATGTTGGTGAACACCGTGGCCCCCCTGGAGATGGTCCTGCACGATGGAGTACACCCTTTGCTCGGTTCCAGGGTCGGACCGGATCCGGGGCCGCTGGGAGCGCACCGGAGTTTCGATTCGCTCCTGCACAGCTATCTCGAGCAGCTTGCCTGGGTGCTCGACCAGGCGGTCGAGTACAACGACCTGCTCGGCAAGACCCATCAACGGCTTCACCCGACCCCCTTGCTCTCGGCTTTTATCCGAGGACCTGAGACGAGCTGCAAGGACGTGCTCGACGGCGGAGCGCTCTTCAACAGCTCGGGGGTGGCCCTGGTCGCATTGCCCGATGTGATCGACAGCTTGGTGGCCCTCGAGTTCGTGGTCTTCGAGCAGAAGTTCTGCGATCTTTCGACTCTGCGCCGGGCGCTCGACGAGGACTTCGTGGGGCACGAGGTGCTGCACGCCCGCATCCTGCGGCAGGTGCCCAAGTTCGGCCAGGACCGCCCCGCGGTCAACCGCCTGGCCGACGAATTGCTGGCCTTCATCCACCGTCATCTCACCGGAAAGACCAACTACCGCGGGGGGGCCTATCTCCCCGGGTATTGGTCAATGTCCAACCACGTCGCCTTCGGCAGGCTCTCCGGGGCTCTGCCGAGCGGTCGCAAGAGGGGCAAGGCCTTCACCCCGGGCATCACCCCTTCACCCATGGCCGGAGGCGACTTCCTGGACAATATTCGCGGCGTGGCCCGTCTTGATCCACGGCTCCTGCCCAACAACGTGGCGTTCAACGTCAAGATCGTCCCGGACGAGGGTGTCGGCCATGCCGCTTCCGTCGACCTCCTCACCGCCTATGCCGGAGCCTATTTCGAACTCGGCGGTATGCAGCTCCAGTTCAACGTGGTGTCCACCGAGACCCTGCGCCGAGCCATGGAAGAGCCCGACGCCTACCGGTGGTTGATCGTGCGCATCTCGGGTTACAACGCCTATTTCGTCGACCTCAACCGGGATCTCCAGATGGAGCTGATCGAGCGCTATGAGCAGTCCTGCTGAACGGTCCGACCGGATCCCTCTGGTCGTTGCGCTCAAACGCAATGCCACACACGACGGACCGGGCATCAGGACCGTGGTCTTCTTCAAGGGCTGTCCCTTGACCTGTAGTTGGTGCCACAACCCCGAGATGATCGACCCACGGCCGCAGTTGATCCTGGATCAGGATCGTTGTCTCCGCTGCGGGGCTTGCGTGGGGATGTGTCCGCGCCGAGCGCTCGGGGAGGGACCTCTGCCGCGACTTCTAGAGGAACGTTGTGACCACTGCGGACAGTGCGTAGAAGGCTGCCCGAGTGGAGCGCTGAGCCTGTTCGGACGTCCCTTGACGTGCGACGAGTTGCTGACCCGGGTGCTCACCGACACGGTGTTCTATGCCCACTCCGGTGGGGGAGTGACCGTCTCCGGCGGCGAAGCCACCCTGTTCCCCCAGTTCGTCGGGGAGTTCCTGCGCCGTTGCGGGCAGGCCGGACTCCATAGGACCTTGCAAACCTGCGGGCATTTCGGGTGGGCGGCGTTCGTCGAGCAGGTCTTGCCGCACCTCGAGCTGATCCAGTTCGATCTCAAACTGGTCGACGCGGCTCGACACCTGCGTGCCACGGGGCACAGCAACGCTTTGATCCTGCGCAATCTCCGCACCCTCTTGGCCGAGGCCAGAGAGAGAGTCGTCGTCCGCAGACCCTTGGTCCCGGGCATCAATTGCGATGAGGCCGACTTGGTGGCCACGGGCAGGTTGCTCACCGAACTCGGGGTCGAGGAGTTGGTGTTGCTGCGCTACCACCGGCTCTGGTCCTCCAAGGCCGCGCTCGTCGGTAGAACAGGGGATCCCGTTTCTCCCTCGCTACTCCCACCGACCGACGAGGCCTTGGCCACCTGGTTGGCACCCCTCTCCTGGCGCTGGGGCTGAAGCCCGAGGGAGCGTCGATCGTACGGTGGCCAAATGGCTCTGCTTCGCCATCCCAGCACCACGAGAACCCATTTACCTGAAGAAATCATAGGTACTTTTATTGGCATGGTTCGTGATAATCGGCGCCACCGGAGCTCTCGCTCGCGCCGAGAATAAGGAGGAAACAACCATGTCACGCCAGCTTCCGTCCGTTTTCTTGTCCTTTCTTCTCCTCTCCCTGTTGTTTGTGGGCCAGGTAAATGCCCAATGGGACGATGACGACGACTGGGGTGACGACGACAGCGATTTCGGCGACGGTGAATTCGACGACGACTGGGGAGACGGCGACGAAGATTTCGGCGACGGTGATTTCGATGATGATGATTGGGAAGACGAGCCCGGCTACCAGGAAGGCTACAACGCCGGATACTCCGCCGGGCAGTCGACAGGGTATAGCACCGGTTACAGCACTGGGGTCAGCGATGGTGCGAAGAACAGCTACAACACCGGTTACAACGCCGGGTACAGCGCCGGGTACGGCACAGGAAAGAACGAGGGTGCCACGGGCGGCTATGACAAGGGTTATGACGAGGGCTATGATGCCGGGATGGATGCCGGTGAGGCCGCAGGGGTAGCTGCCGGCAAGAATGACGGTTATGCCTGGGGGTATGACGAGGGCTCCAAGGCGGCCTATGATACCGGCTACAAGGACGGCTACAAGACCGGTCGGACCGAGGGTGAGCAGTCAGGATACAACAAGGGCTACAACGCCGGCTACGAGGTCGGTTACGGGGAAGGAACGCGCAGTACCTATCAGACGGCGTATGACAAGGGCTACAACGAGGGTTACGGCAAGGGTAAGACCAGCGGGTACGACGACGGGTACGACAAGGGTTATTCCGAAGGATCGACCGCGGCGCACAAGCAAGGCTACGACGCCGGCTATCTCGAGGGGTATGCCAAGGGCACGGAAGACGGTGATGCCAAGTACGCCGAAGGCTATGGGAAAGGTCAGACCGATGGGTACAACTCCGGCTACAATAAAGGATATCAGCGAGGCAAGAACGAGGGCTATGCCCTGGGCTACGCCGAGGCAGAGGTTCGCGGACAGGAAGACGGTTACAACGCCGGATACGAGGTCGGGTTTGCCGAGGGCGAGGGTCTGACGTATGACGACGGGTTCCTCATCGGTTACCAAGAAGGCTATACCAAGGGCTACGAGCGTGGCAAGGTCGACGGGACGGCCTCAGGGCTCGAGGCTGGACAGGAAGAAGGTCATCAGGTAGGCCTGGATGGCGATTTCACCGAGATTCATGACCAGAACTTCAACGAAGGTCGCGATCTCGCGGCAAAAGACCGCTATGATTCGGGTTTCCAAAAAGGCTACGAAGAAGGCTACCGCAAGGCGTTGACCGAGAGCGGTATGACCGATGAAGAGGTCACCGCGGCGCTGGAAGAGCAGGAGAAGAAGGGCCTGTGCGGCAGCCTCACCGCTTCCGAGGGGCAGGGCTGGTACTTAGCGTTGTTCCTGGTCACCCTGCTCGCCCTGGTCGGTTTGCGTGCTGGCAGGCGCCCCATCCTCCTGGCCGGGCTGTTCCTCACCCTGGCCTTGCCCCGAGTCGAGGCCCAGACCTATGACGATGGATATGACGAGGGATACGACGACGGCTACGACAGCGGTTACGACAGCGGCTATGCTGCCGGCGTGGGCACGGGGTCGACCGGTCAGTACAACTCAGGCTATAACACCGGCTACGATGAGGGCTATACCAAGGGCTGGAACGAGGGATCGGCCGGGCAGTATGAGCGCGGCTATACGACCGGTTACAACGCAGGGTACGAGCTGGCCCAGGATGCGGGGTACGAGAAGGGCTACAACAACGGTTACGAACAAGGGTACGAACAGGGCTACACCGCCTCGTACAACAGCGGTTACCAGGCCGGTTACACCAAGGGTTTCGGTGAGGGCGAGCAGGCCCGTTACCAGTCCGGCTACAACGACGGCCTGACCGCCGGACGCACCGACGGACGGGTTGCCGGGACCGATCAGGGCTATCAGGACGGGTATGCCTCGGGCCAGGACAAGGGCTACCAAGACGGCTACGCGGGCGGCTATAAAACCGGCAAGGCACAGAACTTCAAAGATTATTACAACCAAGGCAGGGGTGAGGGCTACGGTGCGGGTTATGCCCAGGCGCTGAAGGATCGCTATGACCAAGGCTATCGCGACGGTCACGTCGTCGGGGCCCAGGCCGGCGATCCGGTCGGCTATGCCAAGGGGTACGAGGACGGTTATGCCCTCGGCCAGGACGAGGGATACCAGGCCGGGTACCAGAAGGTCTACGAGACGGGGCGCACCGAGGGTTTCCGCGTCGCCGCCGGCGAGGATTACTTCCAGGGCATCGACGAGGGCAGGGTCCAAGGCGAAGCAGAGGGTTACACGGCCGGCTCGGCCGAGGGGTACGACCTCGGGTACCAGCAGGGTTTCGAGCTGGGTCTCACTGCCGGGACCGACGAGGGCAGCGCCGCTGCCGCCGCTGAAGGTCTGGCCGAGGGACGCGCCGAGGGCAACAGCGCGGTGCACGAACAAGAGGGCTACGAAGCCGGTCTGACGGATGGCTACAAAGCAGGGCAGGCCGAGGCCGAGAATCGCAAGACCAGCCTCGCCCAGGCAGAAGAAGAGCACAAGGGGGCCTGTGGTTCCCTCAGGAGCGAGGCCGAGGGTCTACCCATGGCGATTGTGCTCCTGCTCACCTTCGCTCTCCTGCTCCGCCGTCGCGGTGCAGTGGCCTGAAGATCGTTCCGATCGTCCCCTGCGGGTGCGTTCCTCTTCCCTCTGAAAGCCCTCGGTACCTTCGCAGAGAACTCGGGCCGAGTTGCCGTATCGGCTACTATCTTGTATTTGGCCTGAACACGACTTGCCGCTCCCCCTCGGTGGGCAGGCAGGGCTCCTGCTCGGGGTCGGGCAGGCTGGTTACCACGAAGGCGGCCGGGAGGTCCTCCCAGTGCCGCAAGTCGGGTTTGACCGTGTAGGCGCCGACATCGTCGGCCTTGCCTAGCAGGAACAGGCCGCCCTCGAGAGAGAGTCGGCAGAGGTACCCGTCGACATCGGCCGCGAGGTCCGCGGCGCAACCCCCGACCGCCAGGCTCGCGCCCGTGGCCGCTGCCGCGATGCCGTAGACGAGGCCGATCGGGAGGCGGATCCAGCTCTTGAGGTTGACCAGGGGATGGTAGCGCTTGCTGTGCCGGATCCCAATCTTGTGGAACCAACTCCTCGTGGTGAGGCGGAAACCCGTCTCGGAGACGCAGGTACTGGGGTAGGGCTGTTTCGGTCGGATGCGGAAGTAGCCCTGCCGTTGGTCGAGCAGGGTCAGCGACCACTCGACCTCGGGGAAGCGGCCAAGGCCGAGGATGGTCCATGAGGGACTCGGCGCCCCCTGATCGATGGCTTCGAGCTGCGAGGTGGCGTACGCGGTCAGCGGCTCTTCCCGGCGGTCGTTCAGGGTATAGGCGAGCCAGAGGGGGCGGGTGTTGTCCCGGTGCCTTTCGAGGTCTTCCCGTAGCGCCGCCTGCAGCAGGAGGTTGAGCGGATCGACCCCCTGGTTGTAGATCAGGGCGCCGCTCTCGGTGTAGCAGCGGTTGAGCTGCACGACCGCTTCCTCGACGCGGCCGGTGTGGTAATAGGCCAGGGCCAGGAGCAGCGCCAGGTACTCGCGTTCGTAGCTCTCCAGGACGTAGTCGGTGACCGAGCCCTCTGGGATGAAGAGTTCCGCCGTCTCGGCCAGGATTCGGTAGGTCTTGTGCCGGTATTCGTCCTGGATGCGGGAACCCAGGGCGAGGACATACTCGTGGCAGCCAAAGGCCGAGAGGCGGGAGAGGCGGTTGAGGGTGCGCAAGCGGTGCTTGGGATTGGCACCTTCGGCTTCCTTCCGGCACAGGGCCTCGTGGATTTCGGGAGGGGGCGGGCTGTTGGATTTGTGCTGCCCGCAAGCCAGGACCAGCAGCAGTCCGACACCGGCGAGCCGGACGCTGAGAGGAGAGTATCGCGGCAGGGGGGGGGGGGAACTCATGAGGTCAGTGGGGAGAGGTCAATCTCCGGCTATCGTAGCCGCCCTTCACCGAGGTGTCCATGCCCGGCCTTTCGTCGCGACATTGACCTCTGCTCGCCCGCGTGCTAAGGAAGTCCCCGATGGGTGGAAAAAACCTACCCGGGTAACGGACCGTTTCGAGGAGGGGAACATGAGGGCGATCATCCTTGGTGGCTTAGCGGCTTGTGCGCTCTGCGCCCAGCTCTGGGCAGGCGTGATCGAGGTGACCCACCACAGCGACGCCCTCGGCCGGGAGCGCAACCTCTCGGTCTATGTACCGCCGGGCTATGACGGCAGCGGAGCCTATCCCACGGTGTACCTGTTGCACGGGTACGCTGCCGAGACCAACAATGCCTACTGGGAGAAGAAGTACGCTATCGGCAAGGTCCTCGACGAGCTGATCGCGACGGGCCGTATTCGTCCGTTCGTGGTAGTGATGCCCGATTCCTCGATGCGCTGGAAGGCCTCGGGGTATACCTTCTGCGGATCGTTCTACGTCAACACCGTGGCCGGTCGCTACGAAGATTATGTGATGGAGGACGTGATCGAGTACGTCGAGCAGCACTTTGCCGTGTCACCCGATCCCGCCCGTCGCGCGGTCATGGGCCACAGCATGGGCGGCCTGGGTGCTCTCCATTATGCGATGAAATACGGGAAGTCGCGTTTCGGCGCGGTCGTGGCCCACAGCGGTCCGACCCTGTACCCCCTGATCAAACACCTCCAGCCCCTCTTCAACCGCGCTTTCACCGACGGGCATGTCGTTTCAAAGCTCGTGATCAAAGTGTTCGGCCTCCTGGGGATCTCGCCGGCCGAAGTTGTCGACTTTCCCGGCGAGGATGCGCTGGAGGCGGAGTTCTCGGCCCAGCGGAGCGGCGGACCCGAGGTGCGCTGGGACAACCTCCGCGGGCTCTACGTGTACCTGAGCTGCGGCGACAAGGACGAGAAGCACATGTATCCGTTGAACAAACTCTTCGTCGGACAGCTCTCGAAGCGGCGCATCGACCACACCTTCGTGTCCTACGAAGGCGATCACGATAACCGGCTCCTCGAGATGATCAAGGATTCCTTCACCCGCCTCGGTGCTGCACTTCCCTAACCGCGATACTCCCGCTGGTTCCCCTTTCCCTCAGCCCTTGAGCGACAGTTCGACTTCCGAGGGACGGAGATCGTCCCCGTTCCGCCGCCCGTGCGCTCACGTTCCGAATCGGCAATCTTGCGGTGGAACTCGAGCAGGACGGCGAAGTGGTCGAACGCCTCGAAGAACGCCGCGCTCACTTCAATCTGACGAGCCTGATCAGCCGCCCGGTCGACAGCAAGTTATCACCGTCCGACCAGACCGAGTAATGGAAGAGCTTCGGCGGGTTCCAACTCGACCGCACCATCACCGCGTTGACGCTGCGTTTCCGGGGTTTTTCCCGACGCATCCTGGTGACCGAGGAGTGAGTTCCCGCCGGTCATAGGAATTATCCGTACTCCAACCAGAGCATTTCCAGAAAATCTTCGAAGGGCCAATACTCGAGTTCATCAGCATTGCGGCGCAGGGGGTCACGGCTGAGCAGGATGAGGCGGCCGGGAAAACCCTCCTCCCTGATTTTCAAGAGCCCCCGTCCGTCCTTACGGTCGGTCTTTTTCGACGACCTCGCACCGCGGCAAGACCATCACCGTGCTGAGGGGGGGAAGCCAGGGCGGCGGTGGATTGGGCCACGAATTCGGGAGGATCAATCGCCAGGGTTGGCAGGAACACACCCTTCCGTCAGAATTCCAGGGTCGTTGCGCGGGAAGTGGCCTTTGAGCGGGATCTCGAAAAGGTCTTTGCGGAGGAGGCGTGAGGAGAAGAAGAGCACCTCGAGGTTCTCGAGGGCGTCGGTCGTGGGGTTGTAACGCGCGATGACGTCGTCGCCTACCTCGCGGGATTCTTGCTCGGCATAGGGGGGGCAGAGGTCGATATGAAGAATATCGACTTCGCGGTCATAAGTGAACTTCAAGCTCGGCTCCATTCGACTACTCCTTCGCTCAGACGTCTCGATTGGTACGCGGTAATGATCCAATGTCGATCGTGATGGTGTGGTTCGCTCATCACCACTACCACGATGTATTTCCCACTATTGGCGATCCAGCGAGAGAACAACCGGGCGTTCGAAAAACGCACCGAACGGCGTACCTGATCGGGTGATTGCAGGGTTTCGCCAACCTTCTCAAGGTGCAGAGGAAGAAGATCCGGGTGACGTTCAGCAATATGATCTGCTCGTTCCTCGGTCAACTCAACCGGTTTCTCGAGATAGGGGCAAGGGAAGAGCATGCCAGTCAACCACCCGACTAATATCACCGTCGGTTATACCAATGGACCCATTTGAACACAAGGGATCGGAGGCTGTTTCATCGCTGCCCGAAGATCCTGCACCGGGCCTATTGTCTGTTCCGCAGCCCGGTACTGGGTTCCCGGCAGGGGCGCATCGTCCTGGTCCAGCACCGCGAGCTCTGCGATCCGGAAACCGGCGGCCGTTACACGGTGAAGC
>MGSU01000069.1 GCA_001799195.1 Deltaproteobacteria bacterium RIFOXYA12_FULL_61_11
CGATTTCCTCTATGGTTTGATGAGCTTGAGCGAGGAGGCGACCGGAGGGAACGATCCTGTCGACGAGTCCGAGACGGAGTGCTTCGGCTGCTGTGATGGTACGACCGCTCAGCAGGAGCTCCAGGGCCGCACCGAGTCCTATCAAGCGGGGGAGACGTTGAGTACCTCCCGCGCCGGGTAGCAGTCCCAGCATGACCTCGGGGAGAGCCAACATGCTCGTTGGAGCATCGCTGATCAGCCTTGCTCTGCAACTCAACGCCAGTTCCAAACCACCCCCGAGACAGGCTCCATCGATGGCACAGACGGTCGGGAGTTCCAAACGTTCCAGCTCGGTCATCAATTCCTGGACCTGCCGGCTGGCGCTCTCAGCCGCCTCTTCGCTGCCGAAACGGCACACTTCCTCGATATCGGCTCCGGCGATGAAGTTGCCGGGTTTGGCACTGCGGAAGATCAATCCATGTACATTCCGGTTGCGCACTTCCTCGAGGAGTTCTGTCAAAGCTTGGTAGAGCTCTGCTCCGAGCGTGTTGATCGTGGAGTTCGGTGTGTCGAAAGTCGCGGTGAGGATGCCCGCGTTGTCGAGTTCGGTGATCAGGCTCGGGCTGAGTGCTTGCATGACGCGATACTCCGTGTCCTTGAGGGCGGAGGAACGTTCAATCGGTCTCGACGACCAGGGAAGTTCCCATGGCACCGGCGGCGCCGGAGGTGAGCAGGGCATAGTGCAGCGAGGTCCGGCGCAATTCTCGCAAACTGCGGAGGATCATCCTGCATCCCGTGGCGGCATAGGGGTGACCCAAGGCGATGGAGCCTCCGTAGGTATTGAGTTTCTCGGGATCGATTTCGCCGATCGGTGTGCCTCCACCGAGGTGTTCATCGGAGAAGGTCTTCGAATCAAAACAGTGTTGCACCGCGAGCACGGCTGCGGCTGATGCCTCGTGGAGGTCTATCAGATCCATGGAGGAGTATGGGACTGTACAGGTTTCGAAGAGTTTCCGGGTGGCAAAGACCGGCCCGAGCAGCGGTTGGACGTCGGGATCCGAGGCGATGGTGGCATGATCGACCAGGTAGCCAAGGGGCCGGTATCCGAGCGCCTTGGCGTGATCCTCGCGCATCACCAGCACCGCCGAAGCGCCGTCGGTCAGGGGAGTGCTGTTGCCGGAGGTGACCGTCCCGAAGGTCGGATCGTGGAGGGGGGTGAGCCGGGCGAGCTGTTCGAGGTCGGTATCCAAGCGGATGCAACCGTCGACAGTGATCATGGTTTCGCCGTTGTAGACCGGGGCGAGCTCTTCCGCGAAGCGCCCTTCCCGTAGTGCAGCCCCTGCCAAACTGTGGCTGCGGAAGGCGAACTCGTCCTGGGCCTTCCGTGAAATGCTGTATTCTTTGGCCAGGTTCTCCGCATGCTCACCCAGGCTCAGGCCGGTGGAAGGCTCGAGGAATTGGAGGGGTTTGGGAAAGAAATCTCTGGGGTCGAGGTGCCTCAGGCTGTGGAACTTGCGCAAGCGAGTACCGCTTTTTGAAAGCTCGTGCAGAGCGGTGATGAGTTTACTCGGGAAGGGCACAGGCGCCATGGACAAGGCTTCCACTCCCCCACAGATGACCGCGCGGGCTTTCCCTGCGAGAATCTGCTGGGCCGCGTTGATCACGGTCTGGAAGGAGGAGATGCAGGCCTGGTTCAAGGTATAGCCCGGGATACTGGTCCCCAGACCGAGCCTGAGGACCACCTCACGGCCGATATTTGGCGCGATCACCGGAGGAGCGCCGCAGGAGAAGATGACCTCGTCGACCACCCCCGGGGGCAAATCGGTGGCCTGGACCAATTTCGCGACCACCTGTTGGGCAAGGTCGATAGCGCTCAGTCCAGAGTACTCGTCGAAGGACTCGAGGAAGGGGGTACGGTACCCGTCCACGACGGCGATGCGTTGTTGCACGGTGCCCATGGGTCCCTCAGTTTACCTATGAATTGAGCATGTTGCAAAAAAATTAGGGGCATACTACGCAGCAAAACCAGGGGTTGCAAGGGAAAAATGGAAGAAGTCGGCACGCCCACCTCTGGGGCGAGTTCGGATTGACCGGGGCGCTCACTCTCAGCTACCATGACGACGCACGTTCGACCTGGAATCCGGAGGCTGTCATGAGAGGCTCATCATCGATCATCGCATTGTCCTGGGGGCTGGTCTTGATCGGTTGCCCCTTCGCCGATCGCCTCTCTTGCGGGGGAGTCCCGCTCGAAGAAGCCAGCGTCAAGGGTACCTCGCTCCCCATGGTCCCTCGCCTGGAGAATCAAGTCCTCGCGTATTACGGCTTGCCCTGTCCGATCGAGAGCTGCCAGCTCGGAACCACCGTCGCCGAACTCCAGGCACTCGCCAAGGCCCAGATGTTGCCGGCCGGTGAGATCGTCGTCGTCGAGAAGGTCTCGCTCTCGGGAGAGATCCCTCCCCCTGTACTCGAACGAGAGGTCGGGACGCGGCTCAATTTCGAGGTCAAGGTACTCTCTCCTCTGGTGTTCCGATTTTCCCGGGAACGGCGGATGGCGATTATTATTCTGAATGCAGGCGATAAAGAAGCCGCTGCCAAAGCGGTGCTCTTCGAGTATTTGAAGAACCAGGGGCTCCGTATCGATGGCCCGATCATGACCCGTTACCTGCAACCGCCTCTCGGTCCCGACCCCAATGCCTACGATCGCAAGATCATGGTGCCCGTCGTCGCTATCGCGACCGTGAAACCCTAAGGGAGGCCTTTCCTCTCCGGATCGGGGGACTCGCGCCCGACCGGAGTGGGTGTTGCATCGGGTCGACCGGTCGACTACCATGGGGAGGAGCATCCTTGCTCGGTGGCTGGGTTCCATGAGGGTTGTAGTGTGGTCCGTTTCTTCCTCTTGTTGAGCGTTCTCAACCTCCTCGGTTGTGGCACTCCCTCGCAGAACGTCGCGGGTGGAGGGCTCGACGAGGACGATAGTCTTCTCCCCGGCGGGAGGGACAACGAGGTCAAGGTCGGGGGCTTCGATGACGAACTCGATCTCAGCCTGGACCAACTCCCGGGAAAGGATCCGGAACAGCCTACCTTGCAACCCGTGAGCCCCGATCCGACCAAACCTCCCGTGCTCGACCCTCCTCCTCTCGATCCGAGCAGCGACCCGGGCGATCCCCCGGATCCCAGCACGGACGGGTCAGACCCGGACGATCCGAGCAGCGACCCGGGCGATCCCCCGGATCCCAGCACTGATGGGCCGGACCCGGGCGATCCGAGCAGTGATCCCGGAGACGTCAGCGACGATGTCCCGCCCCCGACCCATGACCGAGCCTTCTCGGCACTATGGCATCGCACCATCGACCAGGGGAAACCACTCGGCACGCTCGAGGTCCTGGTCGGGACGATCCTCCACACGTACGACTATGCCACAGCAAGTTGGCTCGCGCCGGTCGATCTCCTGGCTCCGGGACAGTGGGCCCAACTCAACGGCCCATTCGAGAACGAGGCCCTCCCCATCGATGCGGCCTATCTCCTGAACACGCGGCAACCACCCGTGCTCGAAGTGATCTCCTGGCACACCAGGTTCCGTTTCTTCCTCCTCGCAACACCGCGTCAGTGGAGAGAACCTTACGACCTCACCTCCGAGGATTCCCTCTGGACAAAACCGCGCGGCCCCTTCGCCGAAGGTGCGTGTCCCCGCGTCGATGCGTCTTGGAACCGTGCTGACGGTACAATCAACCACCAGCTCGTCCTGTGCGATACGGTGCTCTACCGCTACGACTACACCGCCTCGACCTGGTTGACCCCGATCGATTGGTCCATCTGGGCGGCCGGTGAGTACGCACCATCCAGTTCTGGGACAGCACCTCTCGAGTATGCCTGGCATCACCATACGACTGCCGAGGATCTTACCTATGTCCTGGCCGGGAATCGCCTGTATCGCCTACACCATCCCACCTCGACCTGGCTTCCCCCACTTTCCACCGATACCGGGAGCTGGGCCGATACGGGTGCTCCTTATGAAACCGCCGCTACACCTCTCGATGCGGTTTGGGCTGAGGCGACCGGAACGGTGAGGGCCTTGCGCGGCTCCGTGTTGCACGTCCTTAATACCGATGGGACGTGGGAGGCGAGCGAAGACCTGTCCGCCGGAGCGTGGCACGATCCTCGGGCCCCCTTCGAGAGCACTCTCGAGCCGGTTGATGCCGCCGCCCGCTGCGCAGGAGACAGCGGGGACCAGCTCTGGGTCCTGAGAGGGACGACGTTGTACCGCAGAGAACTCCCGACCGGAACCTGGGCTACTGTTGAGAATCTGAGCACAGGTTCCTGGGCCGAGACCAATGCCCCCTTTGCCGGTACTGCCGACCCGATCGACGCCCTGTGGTGCGATGCCGGAGGTCAGTCAGGAGCTATCGGCGTGCTTCGCGGTACGGTCTTTTTCTCCAAACCCTCGGTCGCAGTCGCCTGGACACCGCCCGTTCAGGTGACAAGTACCTGGTTCGCCGAACAGGGTGGGCCTTTCGATCTCGTCCTGACCGCGGTAGAGGCAGGGTGGAGACAAGAAGGACCGGGAGGACCAGTCCTGACCTTCTTGCGTTCGGGTATGCTCTATACCTTCGATGAAACGACCGCCGCCTGGATGGCCCCCCAGAACGTCGAAGTGCCGTTCTTTGCCTCTCCTTCTGCCCCGCTGCGTTGACCGGCGCTCTGCCCCCCGCATTGCCGTGGGGGATCGCCAAGGACCTGACCAGTCGTTTCTTGCCTCGGAGTTATCGGCACTTCTTTTGCAAAAGACCACGTAAGACCGCGTTGTTCCGGTCCAGGTGTACCTCCGGAGTCGCGGTCCAAGCTCTCGGTTGTTGGTGGAGACGACGATGCGGCAACAACTCCTTCTCCTGTTCACGGGCTTCGTCCTGACGCTGACGGTTGTTCAAGCCGATCAAGGTGCGCTCGAGAGGCTCGCGGATCGCGGTTTGGACGTGCATCTCCTCGGCACGTCAGATCGCACCAAGGTCGCGTTGGAGGTGTTTACCCGCATGGCAGATATCCTCGAGGCGGACGATCGCACCTTCTGCCCCCATATCATTATGACAGCCATCGAGGTCCAACCCGAGAAGAGCTTCGGCAGTCTTTTACTGCCGGTGAAAGACATCCTGAATGCGGTGACCTATCGCTACTATTACAACATTACCGACACCACCACGATAGACCTCGATGCCGCGGTGTGGGACGAAGAGGCGGACTACGTTCTCTTCATGATCGCGAGGGTCTTAAACCTCGACTAGGTCAAGGACTTCCTTACTTCCTGATTGTCACTCACGTCCTGGTTGTCATCTCCCCATCTGGTGGCTATGATGCCGCCCTGTACGATGTGCTCTGGGGAGCGGTATGCCCCTGCTCCAGCTCAGCGGCGTCTCGAAGCGCTATCCAGGCCGGGAACTGTTCGCGGGAGTCAATCTCACCCTGTTGCCGGCGGACCGGATCGGCCTCGTCGGCGACAACGGTTCGGGTAAGACCACGATCTTGCGTATGATCGCCGGTCATGGGGAACCCGATGAGGGCGAGATACACCGCGACCGCCGCAGTTCGATCGGGTACCTTCCTCAGGAGCTGACCCTTGACAGTCGCCGAACCGTGCTCGAGGAAACCTTGAGCGGGGCCGCGGAAATTCAGGATGCCGAGAAGCATTTGCATACCCTGTACGAGCGGGTAGGCACCACCGAGGAGGATCTGTCCCTTCTCGCCGAAGTACAAACCTCCTATGAACAGGCCGATGGCTATCGCCTGGAAACCAGGGCTAAGCGTATACTTGCGGGACTCGGTTTTCCCTCCGAAGGTTGCGGCCGACCATGCTCGGAACTCAGCGGCGGTTGGCGCATGCGCGTCGAACTCGCCAAGCTCTTGCTCCGTAGCCCCGCGGTATTATTGCTCGACGAGCCGACCAATCACCTGGACATCGAAGCCCTGCGCTGGTTGGAGGAGGAACTCGGTCGCTATCCCGGAGCCTTGGTCTTGGTCTCGCACGATCGCTATTTCCTCAACAGTCTGGCAACCACGGTGGCTCACCTGCACGCACACAAACTGCGACTCTATCCGGGCAATTACGAGGTCTTCACCAGGAGACGGGCCGAGGAAGAGCTCCAACTTGAGCACAAGGCCTCCCAAGAACAGCGTCGTCGCCAGGAAATTGAACGTTTCGTCGAACGTTTCCGCGCCAAGGCGACCAAGGCCAGTCAGGTCCAGTCCCGGATCAAGCAGCTCGAGAAGATGGAACAGACCCAACTCCTCGAACGAGACGACCGGGTCCAGCGCTTCCGGTTCCCGCAACCCAAACCCAGTGGACGTAGTGTCGCCAGATTCGAGCGGGTCGCGCTGGCGTATGGAACCCATCAAGTCTACCAGGACATCGACCTGATCCTCGAGCGCGGAACCCGCCTCGCACTCGTCGGTCCGAACGGGGCGGGCAAATCGACCACGATCAAGCTCCTGGCCGGCCGGCTCAGTCCCACCGCGGGGAAGGTCGAACTCGGTCACAATGTGTCCCGTTATTACTATGCTCAACATCTCATCGAGGAACTCGACCCCGGTGCCACCCCCTACCAGGAGTTGGTCCGGCTCATCCCTGATCGCAGCCAGACCGAGGTCCGTTCCATGCTCGGGGTCTTCGGCTTCCACGGGGAGCATGTGTTCGTACCCGTGTCGGAGCTCAGCGGAGGGGAAAAGGCCCGGCTCGCTCTCGCGAAAATCTTGGCACAGCCCCCGAACTTCCTGATCCTCGACGAGCCGACCAACCATCTGGACATGAAGGGCAAAGAAGCCCTGGAGCGGGCTCTCCAGGAGTATTCCGGAACCATCTGTTTCGTCTCGCACGACCGTTATTTCATCGACCGGCTGGCAACCTCGGTCCTCGAGATACGCGACGGCCGCTTCACCTCCTATCCCGGCAACTATTCCGACTATCTCGCCAGCCTCGCCGCGGCGCAGTTGCAGGCTGGGCCAGTGCAAGGCCTAGACTCCGAAGTACCTGTCGTAGCCCCCGAACGCAAAGAGCGGAAACGAGCCGAAGCTGAGGTGCGTCATCGACGCTTCGCGGTACGGCGCGGAGTGGAAGCACGCCTGACAGGAGTCGAAGAAGCTTTGATGGCACTGGAGGCGAGGATCGCCGAGATCGACACCCTGCTTGCAGCTTCCACGACATATCGGGATACCGAGAAGGTCCGGGAGTTGGCCGAAGAGAAACGCCTCGGTCGGGAGCATTTGGCCCGACTCAACGCCGACTGGGAAGCTCTGGGCGAGGAACTGGCAGGACTGCAGGAATAGGGGTTGCCCGAGCAGGGGGTAACACTGCGGTTGCATTGTCGGAGAGATGGACCTACAACAGGATCACGGTGTGGGTCGAGGACCTATGCAGCGAAAAAACTACCTGATCAATAAAAGTTTTCAGCTCCGCTATCTGGGGTATGTGCTGAGTCTCCTGGCGACCTTGTTCCTGGTCTACGTCATGGTCATGGCTACCCTGATAGGCAGGATGCGCGAAGCCAACGAGAAGCTCCTCGAGTTGGGCACCTTCAACGAACGCCTCCTCGGCAGCGCGGAGATGCGGCAGGAACCTACCGAGGAAATCAGTGGCAAATTCAAGGAATTGCGCCTCCTGGTCCAACGGAACACCGAGACCATCCAGGCAATCAACCTCTTCTCCGCCCTGTTCATGCTCTTCCTGGCCTTCGCGGTGGTGATGGTGGGCTTGGTCGTGACTCACCGTATTGCGGGGCCCTTGCACGTGTTGCGGTTGATGCTCGAAAAACTCCGGGACGGGGAAGAGTTGCCGGCGCGCTCGTTGCGGCACCACGACGAATTCCAGGATCTCTTCGAACTGGTCCGGCAACTCGCCCGGAAGAAGCACTGAAGACCTTTCCCGAGCCCGCTCACTCCCTACATTTCATGGGGCAACAAACGTCTCGGCGCGCGTAAGTAGGCCCGAGGTGAGAGCGCCAAGAGGTCGGTAACTCCCGGCATATACAAACAAGCATAGCGTTCTACCTGAGCGGCGAAGAAACTCTCTTCGTTCCCGGCTCGCATCAATTCGTCCCAATAGCGATTGAAGCCCTGTTGGTACGTGACGATCAAGGTCCCGATCTCCTCGTCGAGAGCGGCGATGCTGCGGCTGAGCTTGTCGGCCGTTCCGCGCTCGAAGGTTTTTCGGTGATCCTTGGCCGAGGTGCGGAGTTCGAGCAAGGCTTCTTCCAAGGGCGCTTTCTGCAGCATCAGCGCGGTGATGCGTTCGTTGGTCGGTAGGAGGCGGCGCGTCGAAGCCAGGTCTTCGCTCAGTTCCTCGATAACGAGACCGGTCCTCCAGCCGCAATCTTTCTTGAGCCGGAGGATATCCCCGTAAATGTGGTCGCCGACGTAGAGGATCTCCTCGCCCTGGATACCGAGGCGGCGCTGGAGTTGGGAGGCGCTGCCCCCATGATAACAGCCGGTCAGAGGGCCTCCCGGGTCGTGGGTCATCTTGCCGTCGGCGGGGTCGACCCGCAGGAAGGGCACGTCGTCGGAGAAAAACCGGGGTTTCCCGGCACCGGTGACCACGAGGTCGAACAATTCCCGCCAATCGCGATAGTCGCTCAGCGAGGGGTTGAGGGTGTAATCGAGTAACAAGGCTGTGTAATCATAGTGCGAATTCGTCACCAGAAACAGCTTTTTGCCGTGATGCCGGTAGCGTTCGAGTCCGACCGCGACGGCAGGATCGCGACGGATGAAGCTGGGCAGATCTTCGCGGACCGCTGTCTTGAGGGTGCCGTCGCGATGGACCTGATCCACCGAGGCGACCACGTCGTCAACCAGGGTACCATAGGGCGGCAGGCCCGCCGAGGGCCGGGCATCGTGCAGATCCACCAGGAGCGCGGCCAAGGAAACCACGGTCACGGAAAAGGCGGTATCCATGGCGAGATAGTTGGCATCGTTGAGATCGACATACGTACTCCAGTGACGCTTGGACTGGGTGCGGAAATCGATCTCGCGAGTCCCGTGATAACTTTTGCGGATGCGTCCGAAGCGGTTGATCTTCAAAATGTCCCCGGCGTTCTTGTCGATGACCAGACCGCGGATGAAGCGCTCACGCTCGAACGGCAGGTCGTAGACCTCGACGGGATAGCCCCGCTGTTCCACCAACTGGCGTTTGACCAGCGTGTGTACCAGGCGTTCGAAACGCTCGACGTCGTAGAGGACCAGGGTGTGGTCCATATCGAAACCGAGATGGCTGATCTTGCGCAGGTTGATCGTCCGGTTCACGAAAACGTTGGTCATGGGCTCCATCCAGAAGGTTGCTGCCACTTCCCTAGCGCATCTTGATCTCAGGGTCCAGAGGAGGTCCGTGGTTTCTGAGGTTCGCGTGGTAACAGGTCGAGAGTGGCGGGGGTACCTACTTCTTGCGTGCAGCATCTCCTTGCAGACAGAGCTCGATGGTGAAGCTGCCGATCAAGCGTGCTTGGAGCGAGTCCCGCAGGGTGGCGTGGGCGGTCTCCAAGGAATTGTACACCTGGGGTAACAGCGTTCCGGTCACCCGGTCGAGAGCGGGTGAGGTCTCACAGGCTTCATTGCCTGGTCCAGAGGCTTGCCCCTGTTCTCCCGGGTGATTGAGCACGCGTTGGGCTTCGGCCAGGTGCTGCAGCACCGGACAGGGCAAGAGGAGGGTAAAACTCGGCGCCTCGTCTGCACTCTGTGGGAGGTGGAAGAGGAGCAGGCCTTTGGCCGATTTATGGCTAAAGGTAATGATCTCCTCGATGGCTTTTTCCTGGGTATAGCCCTTCAGGAACACCTGTAAGTCCAAACCCCGGTTGAAACTCCAGACGTCGAGCAGGGTAGGATCGAGCCCATGATCGTCGTGATGGAGTTCCCGGCGCAGATCCCCGGCAAAGCGGCTGCGTGCGCCATACCGCATGGGACCGAGGGGAATGAGATCGATGTCGCTGGTCGAGGAACTCGGTAGTTTGAACAAGGCTCCCTCGATGGTGCCGGCGTAAAAAGAAGATTTTGCGTTCAGGCGCTTGATCGTCTCGGCGAGTCGGAAGAGTCCTGCGACCATGGTCCGCAACCCCGGGTCGGGCCGCGGGGATCTCGAGAGCAGCATGAGGTCGAGCACGGTCAGTTCTTCGGCCGAGTGGATGGTGCGATAGGGGCGGAATTCCTCGGGGGCGCAGTTGTCGATCGATTCGGCCGGAGTGGGAAGAGGGCAGAGCCCTAAGGAGAGGAGGAAGAGAAGGAACCGGTGCATATTCGGGAGCCTTCACGGTCAATGCCAAGAATCCTAGCATGTATTGACACAGCGCGCAAGCCGAGGTGCGGGATTGTTGCATGAGATCAGTCATGGGGGGACGAGGGGTCCTGTCGCCTCACACAACGACGCCGCTGCATCCTGCGCGTCGCTTGCAGGTCCGCATCCATGCGGCCACCCCCACCATGCTCATTCTTGCGCCCAATGGTGCTGCATCCTGCGCACCACCTGGAGGTGTGCTTCCTTGCACCCACCGTGGCGGGGGACCCCCGTCGGCGCCACCCCGATGAGGTTACAAAAATGTTCAGCGATCCCCCCAAGACTGAATGGTTACGGATTGTTTTACGGAGAGGGAAGAGGTGGGGGGCTGAACTCGCGGATATCATCTGGGGCCCGTCTCCTGACGAATACGGAAATCGTATGGCCGTCCGGAGTACGGTACTGGGAATAAAAGACAAATAAGTCATTGAAATGGAGCAAAAAGCTTTCGAGGTTGGGATTAGGGAAAAGGTAGTCCCAGCTCCATGGATAGAGATACCCCCGTAGGTGGGTCAGGATCGCGGACGAGTCCAGAACGGAGAGTTCGAGTTCCTGCAGATGGACGAGCACGAATTCCGCGTGACTCACCAGCTCATTCACCTTGTGAGTGTTGAAGAAGAGATGATCGACCTCGATGTCGGCATCGGCAAGCCGGAGCCAATAGTCGATGTAAGCGTCGAGGGGAGGAGGGTGAGCCGACTGGTCCATGCCGACGAGGAGCACCTTTACCTTGGGAGAAGACCCAGCGAGGCGCCGGAGCTCCTGCGCAAGGGGGGTTCTCCACCGATGTGTGTCGGGTTGAGGGGGGCTCATGTATATGTTGGAGTACTGATAGGTGCGACGGCCATGTAGGTAGTACAGGTAGCTGTCGGGATGCCAACTCAGGAAAAAATAGTGCGCGAAGCCGAAGAGGATGAGCAGGGCGAGCACCGTCCGGCCACTCCACCCCTTACCGAGCGGTGCTCGGAGACCCAAGGCCAGGACGATACCCACGAGGGGCGCAAGGGGTAGGATGTAGCGGGCTTGTTTGAGCACGAGAACGATGGAGAACAGAGCTAAGTTTCCCAGAATGGTGATGAAAAGGGTGGAAAGATAGGGCACCGTGCGTCGCCGGAGGAACCACAGAGAGGGGAGGAGGGCGAGGGCGTATACGGGACCTAAGCCATTGTGCCACCACAAGAAGAACAGGTACCAACTCATGGACAGGGGGGAGTACGGAGCGTCGGTCTTGGCCTGGGAGAAGAAGAGGTGCTCGGTTGATCCCACGTGTTCGCGGAACTGCTGAGCAATATCCGGCAGCGCCCTGAGCCACCAAGGAGCGGCGAGTATGAAGGCTGCCCCGAGGAAGAGGAGTATGTTGAGCCTGGGGGGAGCCCGAAACCACCTACCCGTCGTACGCGAGCCCAGTCCTCGAGCCAACTCGACCAGGATGATCGGGGTGACGAAGAAGAGGATCTGCCCTTTGCAGTGCATGCCCAACCCGAGCGCCAAGCCCGCGATGAAACTCCAACCCCGTTGCGAGAAGTGGTCGGACTTGATGAGACAGCACCAGGTTGCCAGGGCCATGGCGGTCATGGGGAAGTCGAGAGCATAGTGCCGAGAGGCCATGAAGATCAGCGGGGTCGTCGAGACGAAGAAGGCGGCGAGCACGCCGGTGGCGCGGTCTTGCAATTTCGCGGCGAGGCTGTAGCACGAGAGGATGAGGATGACGAAATACAACAACATGGGGAGGCGGATCGCAAAATGCGAGCGGTGCAGCTCCAAGAAGAGGGCGCTGAGCCAATACGGCATTTGCGGCCACATGGTGTTCAGGCTGGCGCTGGGCGTGCTAAAAGCGTTGTACCAGAAGCGGAGCCTGTCGAGCGGTGCTTGTCCGGGGGTATTCCAGTTGTCGGCCAAGAGGTCGTGGAACCGCAGCGCATTGGCAATATGGAGGGTGCTGTCGATACCCCGGATGGAGTAGTCTTCCCACCACCACACGCAAGTGGCGAGCATACTGCCTCCGATCAGGAGCAGCAGCAGGGTGCGGGCGGGAAAGGAGAAGGTCCGAGGTCGCATCAGGCCCACCGGTTGGAGTTGAGGACCTAGCGCTGCACCGGGACGACGCTTTTCAGGTGTACGTACTCTTCCCGGTAAGCGCGACAAGCAGGACAGCCTCGCTATAGAACGTCCGCGGGAGGAATACAACGGCAAGGCGTGTATTCCTTCAGTCTTGGGTGGGGCAAGGGGTCCTGTCGCCTCTCACCCTGTCCCTCGCCAAAAATGAATCTGGGGACAATGCGGAGGGAATATTCGGCGAACTTTCAAGACGGGATTAGGGCCGGTAGAATAACGTCCAACTCGGATACTACTCCGGATACTACTCCGAATCTCATGACAGGCGATAGTACTTGGCCCCCGTGCATGCTGATAGGTACAGTGTATCGGAGGTGAGCCCATGCGGGAGCATTATGATTTCTCCTCGATGAAGGGCGAGAAGAATCCTTATACTGCGAGACTGAAACAACCCATCACCATTCGTCTCGACAAGGACACCGTGAGCTATTTCAAATTGTTGGCAGGTGAACTAGGGATGCCCTATCAAAACCTCATCAACCTCTACCTGCGCGATTGCGCCCTCAACCACAAGAAGCTGCAGCTCACCTGGGAACCTTGAGCAGGGTCGAAAACCACCTTGGACTTCGATCCTCCGAATCGTCCTTTCGCAGAGAAATCCTCGGCCGACGCCCACCGCAGGACCAGAAGGTGTTGCGTTCCTTCATCCAGGCCTGGAGACCATTGGCGCAACTCCACCCCTGACAACCAAACCTGACCGTGCTACTCTACGGTGGTGTTCCGTTTCGGAGACCGGCCATGATATCCGAGTATATTCAAGCATGTCTCAGGCAAGCCAGCTATGAAATCCTGGCTGACGATCACAGCTTTTACGGAGAGATCCCTTGCTGTACCGGGGTCTATGCCAATGCGGCGACGCTCGAACTCTGCCGAGAAGAACTGCGCGACGTTCTCGAGGGCTGGCTTCTCCTTCGCCTGACCCAAGGGCTGGCATTACCCGTCGTCGACGGGGTCAACCTTGTTGCCCCGAAGGTCGCATGACCCCCACCGGCAGAACCGTCAAGCGCCGCAACCTGATCTCAGCTCTTCGCCGAGCCGGTTTCCTCGGTCCGTTTACAGGCGGCAGGTATCAGTTCATGCTCCGTGGCGCAACTACTCTCGTTGTTCCCAATCCCCATCATGCCGACATCGGCCATGAACTCTTGCTGAGAATCCTCAAACAAGCGGGCATCAGTTGGTCGGAATGGGAACAACTATAGGAAGTAGTACCAGTTCGGACGTACCTTCCTGGACGATCGGAAAGGCGATTCGGTGGTTTGAAGTCCAACTTAGAATTTCCTTGAATTTCCCAAACTTAGAATTTCCCGACACCGGCGAAATAAGCAGATGAAACTCCCCCTGCTCATCCGAGGATCTGCTATACTGCGAGACATGACTGTTTCGAGGCAACAACATGAAGATCCTCAACTATCGCATCCACCTGAAAAAGGAACCCGAAGGGGGGTATACCGTGACCGTGCCCACGCTCCAGGGGTGCGTGACCTTCGGCGAGACGATCGATGAAGCGATCGTCATGGCGAGAGAAGCGATACTACTCTACGTCGAAAGCCTCGTGGTGCATGGGGAGAGGATACCAACCGAAGAAGATATCCTCGAAGCGACCATCTCCGTAGAAAGTGCTCATGCCTAAATTATTACCACTAACCCCGAAGACCCTCATCAGAATCCTCCTGGAACACGGGTTCGTTCTCGAGAGGTCCAGGGGGAGCCATCACCTCTACTACAACGCTGAAACAATGAGGCGAGTAGTTGTACCGATACACAAGAAAGCATTGCCCAAGGGGACACTCATGGCTATTCTCCACCAGGCTGGCTTGAATAAAGATGATGTTACCTGACCGGCAACCACGTTGCACTTTACTCCGTCCGAAGCCTGGGTCGGAAACCACGTTGGACTTCGATAGATTCGCCCAAAACTGTACTGTTGAAGCCTTACAGCACCGGGTTTCCTGGGCTTGACCTGGCCGGGAAGCGTTCTATGGTACTTCCTCGACAGGGGGGAAGGTTTTTCCCGCCCGGCAACACGATGGAGCAACCCATGTCCGGCACCTTCGATGTTTCCCTCGTTCTTCTCGCCCTTGCCACGGCCGGAACCGACCTTGCTTCCGCCCAGCAGCCCGGCAGCGTGCTCAGCGAAGGGAGGTTCGAGAACTGGCGGCCCTTCGACAAGGGGTTCCTCGACCTCGTGAAATGGCAATTCACCCGAGAGCGCCGCTCCTGGCCTTCCTGGATCGATGCCCCCCCGAGAACCATCCCGCCCGGGCGGAACGAACGGGGACACCTCTCGTGGACTTTTATAAATCATTCTACAGTGTTACTTCGTATTGACGGCCTAACCGTGCTGACCGACCCGATCTGGTCAGAGCGCGCCAGTCCGATCTCCTTCGCCGGACCGAAACGGGTACGGCCCCCCGGGGTGCGTTTCGAGGACCTGCCGCCGATCGACCTGGTCCTGCTCAGTCACGACCATTACGACCACCTCGATCTGCCGACCCTCACGTCTCTGCGACGCACGCACGCCCCCGTGGTCTTCACCGGGCTCGGGGTCGGCGCAAGGCTAGGGACCTTCG
>MGSU01000070.1:0-1614 GCA_001799195.1 Deltaproteobacteria bacterium RIFOXYA12_FULL_61_11
ATCGTGGAGCGGTCGAACTTTCGAAATCGCTCGTACCCGTCGAGGAAACTCTCCCTCTGGCGTCGGGTAGCGTCGTCTCTCCCAGGCAGCGCGAGCCAAAGGTCCTGCACGGCGGGGCCGACCACCATGTCATCGAAGTCCAGCATGGTGTAGACGCCATCTCTCAGGAGCAGGTTGCCGAGATGGCAGTCCCCATGGATGCGATGCAGGTCGATGCCTCGGTAGTACTCCTCGGCGACACCGGCAATGGTAGCGGCCGCGTCGAGGAACCGCTTGGCGACCTGCGGCGGAAGCGTATTGTGCTCCTCGAGCCAGGCGAGGTTGTTCCAGATATAGGTCTCGGCCGTGAGGTGAATCCGGTGTGACGCGGGACGACTGGCGGCCACGTTGTGCATCCGTGCCACGAGCATTCCCAAGCGCTCCACGTCTTCGTCCGACAGATCCTCGGGTGCGCGTCCGCCCTTTGCTTCAAACAGGCAGTACTGGATTCCTCTGATCTCCTTCAACGTCTCACCGTCGGGAAAGGGAAGCGTGGGACAAACCGCGACCTCATCTTCGACGAGGTCGATCAAGAACTGGTGCTCCTCAAGGATCTGTTCCCGGCTCCATCGCTGCGGACGGTAGAACTTGGAGACGATCCGGGTGTCATCCTCCATTTCCATGAGATAGACGCGGTTCTCGAAGGAGTTCAGCGGGGCGCAGACGGGTTTGCAGCGCATGCCCCCCGCCTCCACCGCTTGCAGCACGGTTTCGGGCGACAACGCGAAGAAGCGATCGGTCTCTTCCGTGGTGGCGATCATGCTGCCCGACCCTCTATCAGTTTCTTTAACCTGGTTCGGAGGAGGAGGAACAGCCCCAAGCAGCACAGCACGAGCCAGGGGTGCGGAGCACCTCGGTCTCCCACAAGCCCGCAACCACCGACGGCGACTTCCTCGTCGGCTGCGTCCTGCGGTGCTTGCCAGGCGGGAGCGGCTTGCGGAACGACCGGCTGGTTCTGGACCTGGGGGGCCTGGCCTGCCGTCCCGGTGATACCCGTGTCGGTCTGCCCGGGGTTCGAGGTGCTGCCGCTCAGACCATCTTGCTCGACCCCCTCAGGGGCCTCGGGTAGGCTCGGCGGATCGAGCGTCGCCGGAGGATCCTCCGGCTCAGGGGCAACCGGCGGCGTTTCGGGCGCAGGTTCGGGTTCGGGTTCCGGTTCTGGTTCCGGCTCGGGTTCCGGCTGCACCGGCGGAGGCACAAAGCTCGGGTCGTAGGCCCGGACCATCAGGGGTTTGACCGACCCTCCGACCCCGAGACCAGCCAAGGTCTGGTACATCCAACCGCTCAATTCGAAACGCCAGTTGCCCATGATGCTGACGCCGCCGACCTTGGCGAAGAGATAGATGTTTCCCTGGGTGAAGTGCCCCGCGGGATCCCCCGAGCAATCGACCCCAACCAATTTGAAGGGTTTGCTCACGGTCAGCTTCTCGTTCTTGATCCTGACGAAACGGACCTCAAAGATGCGGCCGACATCGTTGCAGGAGAGCGGGGTGAAGACGTCGACGCAGTCCGGGCAACCTGCCATGAGGGGGCCAAACTTACCGGCCTGGCACTTCATCCGGTACCAGAACTGCT
>MGSU01000070.1:1624-16032 GCA_001799195.1 Deltaproteobacteria bacterium RIFOXYA12_FULL_61_11
ATCCCGTGTAGCATTCCGTATATAGTAGGTCGCGGTGGTCGGTACATAATCGAGCGGGTTGAAGTTCTTGAAGGCGGTATCGGCTCCACCTCCCAGGGCACTGAAGATCTGCAGGTTGTTCTTGCCGGTCTGCCGCTGGAAACGGGCGGGATCGAAGTCGAACAGATCGTGGTAGGTCTGCTTGTCCAGACCGCCGGGCAGGGCTTGGAACCGCACCGTCTGGGCAAGGTCCTGGGTGAGGATGGAGGAGTCCTCGCTCCAGGCGAAATCGCCCTCGGAGGTCGGCCGGTTAGGAGCGAAGTAGTCGTCGTACGCCTGCATGATGTCGACGTAGGAATTTTGGAAGGTCGCGGTGTTGCAATTGTAGGTAATGGCGTCGCCGACCGCGTACTTGAAGTCGTAACCGGTGTCTTCGCCCTCTCCGCACCCGAGGGTGAGGACCAGGAGGGCGAGGTATCGTAGGACCGAGGCTCTGTACTCTACTCGACCGTTCATGGTGTGAATGTAGCGCAACGGTGACGGATACGCCAGAGTGGACTCGATTCCAGGGACCTCGATTGACCCCAACCCAGGGTTGCATTACACTACCCCAACCTTTGGGACTGTGCCGGCCTCGACCGGCCTCGTGCCTCACGATCATCGATCGCTTCGCGGAGACTACTGCCATGCCCAGTACCTCGGTTCTCCTAGTCGAGGACGAAACGATCATCGCCATGGAACTCGAGCAGACCCTCCAAGACCTGGGACATCTCGTGGTCGCTCGCGTCACCACCGGAGAAGCCGCCATCGAAGCCGCTGCGCGCCACAACCCCGAGCTCGTCCTCATGGACATCAGGCTCGCCGGTCGCCTCAGCGGGGTCGAGGCCGCGGCCGTGATCCTCTCGCGCCGTCGACTGCCGCTCATATTCCTCACCGCCTACTCCGACGATCTCTCCCTCCAATCGGCGAAAAACCTCGACGCCTGCGGCTTCCTGCTCAAACCGGTCAACCACAGCGAACTCCACGTCAGCATCGAGATCGCCCTGCACAAGTTCGCCGCGGAAAAAGCCCTCCTGGACCAACAAGAATGGCTCACCGAGACCCTTCGCAGCCTGACCGAAGGGGTGATTTGCACCGACCGCAAGGGGGCGACGACCCTGATCAATGCCCGCGCCGAAGCCTTGACCGGACGAAGGGCCTCCGAGGCGACCGGACGAGACGCAGCCGAGCTCTTCCCGATCGTGCGTTTCCTCCCGAGCGCTAACTCCGGTCATCCCGTCTTACAGGCCCTCGAGACCGGGAAGCCCGTCTTCGACAACCCGCTCTCCCTGGTCCCGACAGGACCAAAACCCCTGCCGCTGAAGAGCACGGCCGCGCCGGTCCTCTCGGCGGGTGGAGACCTCCTGGGCGCGGTCTGGACCCTCGAGGACCTCAGCGCCGAGTACGCCGCCGATCGTCGTCTCCAGCTCAACCGCTCGAATGACCTCTGCCAACGCAGCACCCAATTGCTGCGCAATCTCGAGGTCCTGCAGAGCGAATTATTGGGGCCGCTCAACGAGGATCAGGTCATGGTCCTGGACATGCTCAGGGACGATACCGGGACCCTGCACCTCGACGCCGACCGGCTTCGCCTCTGTCTCCAACTCGAAGAAGAAGGAGAGCTGCTTGCCCTCCCGCAGGACGTTCCCCGGGTCCTTTCCGGCGTTGCCGCCTCCCTGCGCCCTTTGCTCGGCCACAAGCAACTCGTCCCACGCCTGGCGTTGCCCACGGGCCCCGGTCCCTTCATCGAGGTCAACGAAGACCTGCTCTTCCACCTCTTGACCAGCCTGACCGAAGGCTTGATCGAACAAGCGACTCCCGGTACCACTTTCGACCTGGCCTGCACGGCCGACCTCGAGAAGGTAACCATCTCCCTCGAGGTCACTACTGCCAACGACACCCGAAAGCTCCACGACCAATTCAACTCGTCGGCCACACTGCCCCTCCCGAACCTCCAAGAGCACGAGCTCCCGAGCGGCGACCATTTCGCGCTTGCCCGGCATTTCGGTACGTATCTGGATCTCCTCCCGAGGCTGGAGACCACCGGACCAAATACCTTGGCAGCGATCGTGGAACTCCCAAGACTGAGCGCGAGCCGTTGATGGTCAGCAAACTTCTCTTCTTCTCCAGCCACCAGCGCGACCGGGAACTCTACTCCCGACTCTTGCGCAGCATCGGTCTCCTGGTGGTGACGGTGGACCGCGGGGACGAGGTCCTCGAGTTGGTCGAGCAACAGCAACCCGCGGTAATCGTTGTCGACCATCTCCCCGAGGTACTCGACGGCCTGGAACTCGCCAGACAACTGCGTCGGCATCCCCGCCACGCGAAACTCCCGATTTTGCTGCTCACCGCGGAGCTCGGTCCCGACCTCTTACTCGACGCCACGCAACTCAAGGTCAACGAGGTGGTCCTCAAGGACCATCGCAACTTGATGCTCTTCCTGGAGAAGCTCACCAAGTACTTCGAGCTGTCCCAGACCGTTCTCGACAAACTGGCCAAACTCAAGGATCGTCCCCGGGAGCTGCCGACCGCGCTCAGGCCTGACACTCCCTCCCCCGGACCTGCCGCCGAACCTGCCGACCAGAACAGAGGCAGCCAACTGCTGCGCAGACTCGATACGCTGCCCTCCCTGCGGGCGATCCCCGCGGTGGTCATGGAGATCATCCGCCTCACCTCGGCCAGCGAAGAGACCCAACTCAAACGCCTGATGAGTTACATCGAGCGGGACCCGGCCGTGGCCGCGCGTGTGATCCACTTGGCCAACAGCGTCCACTTCACGACCTCGGGCAAGACCGACAACCTGCACAAAGCGGTTGTAGCCCTCGGGTTCGAGAGGATCAAAGAGGTCACCCTGACCCTGTCCCTGCTCGAGAGCTTCCGCCTGCGCGACGACAACTCCTCTTTCTCCCGCCTCCAGTTCTGGCGGCACAGCCTGTCCACGGCTCTCTTCGCCAAACTCCTCGCGCGGGCCGTCGGTCTCGGCGAGCACGAGGACCGGCTCTTTCTCTGTGGTCTCCTGCACGACCTCGGTGTGCTGATCCTCAGGGAAGAACTCGGCCAGGACTACGGTCCGGTCTTCGCGCGCCTCTCCGAACTCCCGCTCGACCAGCTCGAACGCGAGTACTTCGGTCTGGACCACCTTGAGGTCGGAGCGTACCTGCTGCGACGTTGGTCCTTCGACGACACGGTGCTCGACCTCGTCGCCAATCATCATCCCCGGCCCAGAACGTTGCGGCTTGCTCCGGAACTGGAAGCCCAGCTCGCAGTGCTGGTTGCGGCCGACACCCTCTCCGGCCTCTTCCGCTTCGGTTTTACCTGTCAACAGCCGCTGCAACGGGCCACCTTGGACCTCGTCGGACGCTGCGAAGTCCCGGAGAAGACCCTGGTGACCGCTGCAGCGGGTATTCGCCGGCATCTCGACGAGCTGCAGACCGCATTCTTCCACGATCCCCCAGAACCCTACTCCGTGGCCCAACCTCTCGAGGGTCGTAGGATCCTTCTGGTCACCAGCAATCCCAAGCGCTTGAATACCATCTCGCTCTTCCTGCGCAACCTCGGTGCCATCGTCGACCGCACGGCCACGGCCGAGAGTATCGCCGCCGCGGATTTCGGGGGTTGGGACTTGATCGCCTTCGAGGCCTTCCAGCCCGAGCGTTTCCGTCTCGATCTGATGTACGTCGAGATGCTCGACCTCAAAAAGGTCTTGGACAAGGACAAGGTCCTCTTCCTGGTTCCCAGAGACACACTCGAACGCACGCGAACGCTCTTGCAGGAAATCAAGGTCAGGATCGCCCCCTTCCCCCTCCTCCCCCAGGACCTGGTCAAAGAACTGCGACGCCGGCCGCCAGTCTCCAAGGCCTCGTGACTTCCGGCCCACCGGCGGAGCCGAGCGGGAGCATTTGGCACGGCCCGGCCGTGGTCAATACTTGCTCTTCGGCCTGAAACGGACCACCGTGAGCGTACTGGTTTCCGTCGGGTGCTCGGTGGTCAGCGTACCCCCGAGCTGAGAGACGAGATTCTCCACGATGCGCAGCCCCAGGCCCTGTCTTTTTTGAGGGGGAGCTTCCGGCAGCCTCGGCCTGCTCAGGTCGAGGATCCTCACCATGACTTCGCCCTCGTGTACCACCGTGCTCACTTCGATCACGCCTTGCCGCTCGGTGCTGGCGCTATGTTTGATGCTGTTGGTGATCAATTCGTTGAGGATCAGACCACAGGGGACCGCATCGTCCAGACTGAGCAGGAGCTGCTGCTCCGGTTCGCGCAACAGGAGGGGGGTGCCGCGGGCCGTAAGGCTTGCCGCGAGGTGGGCCACCAGATTGCGCAGATAACCGGAGAGGTTGACGCGGGTGAGGTCCCCGGAGCTGTAGAGCATCTCGTGGACAAGGCTCATGGCCTTGACCCGGTTGGCACCGTCGAGCAGCTTGCCCACCACCCTCGGGTCGTCTTCCTCTCGGGCCTGGAGCGAGAATAGGGCGGAGACGATGGCCAGGTTGTTTTTGACGCGGTGGTGTACTTCTTTGAACAGGATCTCCTTCTCGGCCAGAGAGGCCTGCAAACGCAGTTCTACCTGCTTCTGCGCGGTGATGTCGCGCACCGTGGCCTGGAGGAAGGGGTGACCCGCGAGCTCCATGCGGTTCAAGAGGACGGTCGCGGGGAAGGCTTCGCCCTGGTAGCGGCAATGGGTCCACTCGAAGAAGTTCGAGCCATGCTCCATGGCGATCCCGATCACTTCCGCGGCCTTCTCGCCGGAAGGCCTGCCGTCGGCTTGGACCTCGGGCGAGAGATCCCAGGGGCCCAGGGTGGTAAAATCGCAGCCCTCGGGAATGGCGAAGACGGTTCGGGTGGCGGCATTGCAACTGGTAAACAGCCACGCTGGGGGTGCCAGGGTCATGAGCGCGTCGTGAGAATTCTCGAACAGGGTGCGGTAGCGTTCCTCACTGGTCCTGAGGTCGGCTTCGACTCGCTCGAGTTTGTCGCAAGCGACCTCATCGGGGGAGGCGCCTGCAAGGGGAGCTGTATCGTGGTCCTTCATCTTTCGACCTCCTGGGCCTAGACCTCCGCTGCCCCGGTGAGGATGACCAGACGCCGCTGGGTCTACCCACCAGAGTAGCATGATCTCCCCCGAGATCCGAGCCTTCCTCCATACTTGTCCGGAACCGGCCGCGCGTTAGCGCTCATACGCTCACGACCCCCCGCGCGAAATCGCACAGTTCCATGCAGCTTGGTACTCTAACTTATTGTTGTCTTGACATAAATATGAACTTCCCTTTCGGCTTCGGGTTTGCAGTGAAATGCGAAGGCAACGAGAACGATCGTAGGTGCGTTGCTGGGGTGCCATCGAGTGAGGGGGTCCGATGCCGACACGGCGAGCATTACAGAGCGCCTTCCTGACCCTGCTCACTGCTTGTGCCGGAACGAGCGCACCGGACGGAGCCTCGACACGGTCCACCCTGACCCTCGAATTGAGCTTCCCCACCTCCCACACCCCCTCGCAAGGCCATAAATACCTCGTCACGGCCAATCTGGTACGGGGGGAGCGAACTCTCGACACCTGTTCCGGCTCGGTCGTACCCGAGGCCGGGAAGTTGCGTTTGACCTGCACATTGCAGGGGTTGGGCAATGCCGAGGGTTTCGACCTGGAGGTCACGACCCAGGATGGCACCGTTCTCGGCGGTGCAACCCCGAAGCTGCCGGCCGGTCCGACCAACTCCCCCGTACGAGCCACCCTCGATCCTGACCAGCGCCTGCATCGGTCCGCGACGATCACCTTCGTCCTGGAACAACAGCTCGGCCAAGCCGTCGCCGAGCTCCTCGCCTCTATGCCATCCTGTGAGCATGAACTCTCCCTCCTCGATCCCCGAGGATTTTCTCACGTCCGCACCAGGCTCCAGTACGACCGGGGCCGGCACCGCCTCTTCGGCCAGACCCCGGCGCTGGTGCGGACGTCCCTCGGCGACGAAGTCCTCGCCCGGCTCGAGACCCGCTGTGGAGCTCAGCTCGTCTTCTCCGCTGAACATCACCTCGCGCTCGGATCCAAGGCGGAACGCCAGCTCCCTCACCTCACCCTCGTGCCCATGAGAACGATGCTCGGATTCGAGGTCTCCCTGGGAACAGCAACCTTGCTCGATCTGGCCCTGACACTTCCACCTGCCGACCGTCAACTCCTGCAAGACGCCGGCGCAACCGCTCTCCGCCTGTCCGGCACGGGCTGTGAAGAGCCGGCCACGCTGCCCCTGAGCTCGAACAACGATCTCACCTTTTCCCTCACCTGTGCCGCCCCCGAAGCAGCCCTTCTCACGCTGGAAATCCTCGATAGCAACGCCCAGTCGTTCTCTCGTTCCGAAGCCACGAGCGCCTCCGAGAATACCTTCTCGCTCTTCCTCGGCCTTCGCGGCAACGGTCTGCTCGCCCTCTCCGGGCAACTCGCCTGCACGATCGTCGAAGCCTCCACCAACACCCCCCTGATCGCAACCGTGACCGCCAGCAACGAGACGGGCGTCTTCGTCGGTCAGAGCGACGAGCACGGCTATCTGCTCCTCGACCTCGTCCCAGGCCGGTACGACCTTGTCGTCGAACACCCCGGCAGCCTCCCACTCCTGCTCGAGGTCGACCTCGGAGCCGGGGAACTCCTCCCTCTGGTCCTGCGCCTCGAACCAGAAGCTTGAACCAAGGAGTAGACCATGCGTTCTCCCTTCATACTCCTCGCTCTCCTGATCGTGGCCTGTGCCGGACCAACGCCTGAACCGACCACCAGCCTCGGTTTCTCCCCACGGCTGGAGGTTAAGTACAGCCTTGCCACCGTGGGTACCGCGGCGACGGCAGAAATCTTCCTCCTCGTGGACGGAGCCGAGGTCGCAACGACAGAGCTACCGGTTCGGGAGTTCGAGGACGGCTTGCAGGTCTCCGGCCGAGCGGTCTTCCCCGTGCTCGAGGGTCAGGCAGCGGTGTTGGTGGTGGTGCGTTCCGAGGAAGGTCGGGAGTTACTGCGGGGCCTCTCCGAACCGTTTTCCATGACTAGGGGCCGCGTGGACCTCGGCCTCGTGCTGCGCCCGGTCTTCGAGACCACGGGCACCCTCACCGTCTCGGGCGGAGAACTCCACCTCCGCTACAGGCTCCAACCCGAAGTCCTGGACCTGGTGGATAGTCTCGGCCAACCGCGCTTCCTCCTCGAACTGAGCACGGCCGGAGCGGCTCCGCTGCTTTTCGAACCCGTGTTGCAAGACGGAGAACTGTTCCTCGAGGCCCCGTGTCAGGATTGGCAGCTCTTCACCGAGGGACTATCGCTGAAGCTGCGGCTCCAGGATGGGGAGACCATACTGGCCGAGGGTGGGACGGAGGGCCTCAGCCTGCTCCCCGGTCAGGAACTGGTCCTCCCGACCCTGCACCTCCGTCCGAACACGCAGGAATTGGGTCTTGTTCTCACCCTGGCCCCGAGCGGAACCCTGCAGATCGCACTCGAAGCCGCGGAGGTGTTGCCCTTCCTGGCCGCCTGGCAGGTAGAAGCGATCCTGCTCGACCTCATCTCTCCTTCAGGGGAACGCAAGGACCTGCCACTCCACCTCGACGGTGCCTCCGTGGTCGGGACGATCGACGGGGTCGATCCCCAGCTCACTTCCCTGCGATTGCGCCTGGTCGGAGCCGAACAACACACCGTGGCCACGGGGGTCGTCGAATTCGAACAAGGTCTTCCCGTCGGTACACTCGAGCTGGCCATGGTCCTCCCGGTCACCGCCGAAGTTGCCGTGAGCGCCGTGGTGGGACTGAGCGTTCGCGCGAACAACGATAACGAGCCGTTACAGGCAACGGTCCTCATCAGCGGCGACCTGTCGCAGACCTCGAGGACGGACCTCTCAGGGAACGTGGTCCTCGAGCTCGAGGCGGGGCACTATGAAATGCTCCTTGAAGCAGATGGGTACGAATCGAAAACCTTCATCCTCGACCTTGCCGAGAACCAAGTCGAATCCCTGGTGTTCCTCCTCGAGCCCATAGGAGGTACGATCGAGGACTGCCATCAGGACATGGTCGCCTACTGGCCCTTCGATCGCCCCCAGATCGTGGGAAATACCGTGCAAGAGGTGATGATGGGTTGGACTGGGACCTCGACCTGCACGCTCACGTCGGCCGAGGGCAGGATCGACCAGTCCATCGATTTGCAAAACTGCTCGATCGTCATGGGGAATTACCTCAATTTCGACCAGACCTCGTCCTTCAGTTTTTCCCTCTGGTTGCGCACCGACTACCTCGGTTTCACGACCTTGCTGCGGAAGACCGCTCCCGATGCCTCCAAACGAGGCTACCTCTTCGATATCGGGTATCCTTCTTACGAACGCCACGATTACCTGCAACTCCACCTCTACAACAACGCCCAAATCCGGGAACAGAACGTGTGGGCCCTCACCGAATACGCCCAGGGCGCGATCTTCGATGACGGGCAATGGCACCATGTGGTCGTGGTCTACCGCGGGACTACTACCGGAAGTGGCATCACCTTCTACCTGGACGGGCAGGCGGTTGACACCAACATCATCGATAATGGCCCGTTGTTCTCCACCCTGCAGAACAACGGCGCTTTGACCATCGGCCCCTTCCGGGGTAACCTCGATGACCTGGCGATCTGGAGACGGGCCCTTGAAGCCTCCGAGATCAACGACTTGCATAGCCGCGGACTCGAAGGTTTGCACGCCTGTTACTGACCCGATCTTTCTTTTTCCCTGACCTCCTCCCCCGTTCGTGCTATAAGGAGCCCTCCCGTACTGAACCGTGAGGCCGTCATGCACCCCTCCCTGTTCCGTCGCCTACCAACGCTCTGCGGGGCTCAACTCCTCCTGCTCGTTGCACTGTTCACCGGCGCAGCCCCCACCTGCCCGGAAAACCCGAAAACCCTCTACCCGCCTCCTTCCGAGGATCCCGTGCCGTACCAAGAGGGTTCCTTCACCGTGGTTGTCCTGCCCGACACCCAGTATGCCCTGCTGAGTTCGGATACCGCCAAGTTCGACCGCCAGATCGATTGGATCCTCGACCAACGCCGCTCGCGTCAGATTCTTGCCGTCGTAACTCTTGGAGACTCCACCGAACACAACCGGGCCGAGGAATGGGCGCGCTTCGGCCGGGGTATGCAACGCCTACGCGAACACGGGTTACCCACCCTGGTAACCCTCGGCAATCACGATTACTCCGACCTCTCCCGGAGGGACAGCAGCCTCTTCGGGGACTATTTCCACGACCCCGATTTCGCCTCTTCCAGCGTGGTTTTCGAAGCGTTCGACGATCCGCTGGGCCCGGCCGTCCGGCACAACTATGCCCTGCTCCTGACGATCCCGGACGAGACCCGCTTCGGCGTCAACGCCGGAAACAACGTGGGTTTGCTGACCCTGGAATTCGGCCCGCGCGACGAGGTCTTGGTGTGGGCCGAGCGCCTTCTCTCGTCTTACCCCGACCATACCTTCATCGTCGCGACCCATACCTATCTCTACGTCGAGGCCGACGGCGACCCGACCACGGTGGCCAGATACGACGCGGGAGGTCCCAGGGTCCAATCCTGGAATCCCCACGACTATGCGGGCATGCCCCCCTTCCATGCACCGCCTTCTCCCTATCCGACCTACCCCTTCGACCTCCTCGACGACCTGGGATATCCCTCCGGGTATCACGGCAACGACGGTCAGGAGCTCTGGGACAAACTCTTGCGGCATCATACCAACGTCGCCCTGGTGCTCAGCGGTCACGTCTATCATCCCCGCGCCACCGGACACCTCGCCAGCCGCGGTGACCGGGGCAATCTCGTCCACGAGCTGCTCTCCGACTACCAACTCTGTTCCAACTGCGGCGAAGGGGGGCATTCCAGCGTCCTGAGGCTGCTCGAATTCCACCCCGACGGCAGGGGTTTGCAGGTGAAGAGTTATTCTCCTCTCGGCGGCAACTGGATGATCGGAGAAAACGACCAGTTCTCCCTACGGCTGCGCGACTGAGTCCCTTCAACCCAGCGCCACATCCAGGGTCATCATCACCGCGAAACCGAGCATCGCGCCGAGGGTGGCGACATGCGTGCTGGCCTTGTCCTGTTGAGCCTCGGGGATGAGCTCTTCGACCACCACGTAGATCATCGCTCCAGCGGCGAACGCCAAGGCATAGGGCAAGATCGGCCGCAGGAACAGGACCGCGGCGGCACCGAGCACGCCGGCCACGGGTTCGACCGCTCCGGAGAGCTGGCCGTACCAGAAACTCTCGATCCGGCCGAGACCCTCACGTCGCAATGGTACCGAAACGGCGGCCCCCTCCGGGAAGTTCTGCAAACCTATTCCCAGGGCCAGGGCGACCGCACCCGCCAATGTGGCCGCGGGTAACCCCGCAGCGACCGCACCAAAGGCCACCCCAACCGCCAACCCTTCGGGAATGTTATGGAGAGTGATGGCCAGGACGAGGAGCACGCTGCGCCTCCAACTCGTCTTGATCCCCTCGGCCTGATCCATCGGGGTATAGAGGTGCACATGGGGGAGGACCCCGTCCACGGCCCACAGGAAGGCTCCACCGGCGAGGAAGCCCAGCACCGCAGGTACCCAGACCGGCACAGGGCCTCCCTCGGCGAGTTCGATCGCCGGAGCCAAGAGGGACCAGAAGCTGGCCGCGATCATGACCCCTGCGGCGAACCCGAGCATCCCGTCGAGTACCTTGCGCTCGATGGTCTTGAAGAAGAAGACCAGGGCCGCGCCGGCCGCGGTAATGGCCCAGGTGAATACAGTAGCGACGAGAGCCTGGAGCACGGGATGGAGTTGGGAAAAAGCGTGGACCACGGGACCTCCTGCATGGTCGGTTCGAAAACTCGTCACACCGGGAGAACTCCCCGGTTCATGTCCTGCCGAAAAGAGCGCGAACTACCTCGCGAAAGGCCTTGCCACGATGGCTCAGCTCGTTCTTCCGCGAGTCCCCGAGTTCGGCCAGGGTCCGGTTCTCTCCACTCGGGACGAAAACGGGGTCATAACCGAACCCCCCGGTACCTGCCGGAGTAGCGATAATGCGGCCTTCGCAGCTTCCCTCAAAATATTGCACGGCCTTCCCCGGCTCGGCCAGGGCAACCACGCAGACGAAACGAGCCTTCACGTCGGTGAAATCACCTCCGGTGCGAACACGGAGGTTGCGCAATAAGAGGTCGAGGTTGGCCCGATGGTTGCCCTGGGCGGCATAACGGGCTGAATGCACTCCAGGCGCGCCGTCGAGCACCTCGACCACCAGACCAGAATCGTCGGCCAGGGTCGGGAGGCCGGTCGCATGCATGACCGCCTCTGCTTTGAGTGCGGCGTTCTCGGCGAAGGTCGTACCGGTCTCCTCGACCGCGAGTCCGGGCACCACATCGTCCTGCCCGAGCAACAACCATCCCGTTTCGGCGAGGATGGCGCGGATCTCTCCCAGCTTGTGGGTATTCTGCGTGGCCAGCACAAAGGTCGGTGCCATCGTGGTCCTCTACAACATTGTCGAACTATCGTACCCTTCCTTTCTCCTCGCTTGAGGCCCCTCTACCGTCCTCGAACCCAGCGCTTTCCCGAGCAGGGCCAGAGCGTCCTCGCGAGTACGAGCGGCGCAGAGGAAGAGGTTGCGGTGACAGAAGGCCGCTCCGGCTACCCCGCTGACCTTTGCGAGCTCTTCGCCAGACCTCCCCCCCCAGGGTTCCGGCAGCGAACGGCGGTTCTCGAAGCGCTCGCGGGAATGCGGCAAGGCTTCTACATACCACTGGGTCTTTCCCTCTCGGGCTTTCGGATAGAGCACGAATAACACCGATGGGGAGTATTCTGCGAGTTCGAGCGTCGAGAAGGGAGGGGTCAGACCCTCTTCTAGGTCGAGGAGGTACTCCCGGAAGGGCAAGGACCCGGGTAACTCCAGATAGAGTCGCCCCTCTGCCCGCGCGCGACCGAGTTCTCCGGCTACAACCTGCGAGGCCAAGACTTCGCGCTCACACCGCAGCAACGTGCCCAGCAGAATTTCCCGACAGAGGGCTACGGCCTTGGAGAAGGCCCATGAGAGGGCCACTTCGCTGTCGTCGATCGGCCGGAACGCATCGAGTACATCGAAGAGATCGTAGGGAACCAGGCCGTGCCCCTGATAGGCTTTCCTCACCCCGATGTAGAACCATCCGTTGTCGACCGCATCAACGGGTTCCACCAAGCGCTTGTCCACTGCCCGCATCAGTTCCGACTCGAAGGCCTCGGTCGAGAGCACCCCTGCCGGGAGGCGGCGGAACCGGGTCACGAAGTCGGCTCCGCGATGTCTCCAGAGCAAACCGAAGGCGGAGAAGGGAACGCCATTCGACCGGCTCTCGGCAAAACCGCGCTGGTGGTGATCGAAACGATGATGGTCGGGGTCATACACCAGGCCGGTGTCCACGACTATCTCGGCTGTGGCGAGCTCGGTCTCGGGCAACCCCCGCGCGAGTTCGGCCTCGGGGTGGAGCAAGGTCAGGAGGGCACAGGAGAAACAATCGTCGGCGTGGAAGGGACCACCGTGGACCGCAATGAGCATCGCAACCTCCTAAGCAGGGGAATGTGGAGCATGCTACGCGAACACCAGGCTCGAGGCAAATCCCCCCTCCTGACCAAATCCTCCCGTCCGAAGCGCGCGCGTTGGCGTTGACAGCGAGAGGGGATCCAGCTATGGAGAAGGGTCCAACTCACGTGGAGATCACGGTGGTCATGCGCTGGTTTGTACCCGGTTTCCTCTTCGCATTCTCCCTCCAGGTCTTAGCCCTCGAACCGAAGGATGTACTCTCGGCCCAAATAGCCCTCGAAGGAGCCCCACCGCAGGCCGGTCAATCCGCGACTGTCATAGTCCGGCTCTCGATACGGAACGAATGGCACATCAACAGCGCGAAACCTTTGCAAACCTACCTGATCCCGACCAGTCTCGCGATGACCCCAAGCAGCGGGATCGCTCTCGGCGAGGTCCTCTACCCCGAGGGCGTGCTGCGCCGTTTCCCCTTCGCCACCGAGGAACTCTCCGTCTATGAGGGGCTCGTGGAATTGCGCGCTCCCCTCACCGCTCCACGCAAGCCCGGAAAATACCCCTTGACCTTCAAACTGCGATACCAGGCCTGTGATCAGAGGACGTGTCTGCCCCCGACGACCCTCGACACCTCCTTCGAATTCGAGGTCCTCGCCTCGACCACACCCAAACCACCACGGCCTTGAGCGGTCCGCACCCCGGAGGAGGAGGCCGATGACGTCGAAGAACTTACCCGTCAGCGTGTCCATCCAGGACCGCTACATGCGCGAGGTCGGCAAGTACAAACTGCTGACCAGGGAAGAAGAACTCAAACTGGCGGTAGAGTATTACGAAACCCAGGACCTCGAGGCCGCTCAAAAACTGGTGACCGCCAATCTCCGGCTCGTCATCAAGATCGCCAACGGGTACGTCCGGTCGGGTATCAGGATCTTGGATCTCATCCAGGAAGGCAATATCGGTCTTATGAAGGCGGTCAAGGACTTCAACCCCTACAAGGGCGTCCGTCTGGCCCACTACGCCTCCTGGTGGATCAAGGCCTATATTCAGAACTATCTGCTCAAGAACTGGAGTCTGGTCAAGATCGGTACCACCCAGGCTCAACGCAAACTCTTCTACAAACTCGATCAGGAACGCCGCCATCTCGAGGCCCTGGGAATCACTCCGGGAACGAAATTGCTGGCCACCAACCTCGGGGTCAAGGAACACGAAGTGCTCGAGATGGGCCAACGCCTCTCCGGCAAGGACGTTTCTCTCGATGTACCCGTCGGCGAGAGCGGCACCTCCTCCCTCATCGATTTCTATGCCACCGATGCCACCCCGGTCGTAGAACTGCTCGAACAGGAAGAAATGCGTAGGGTGGTCCTGGACAACCTCGACGAATTCAAAACCACTTTGAACGAGAAGGAATTGCAGATCTTCGATCGCCGCATCTTCACCGAAGAACCGGTGACCCTGCAAGAGATCGGCGACCAGTACGGCATCACCCGCGAACGGGTCCGCCAGGTCGAGAAGAAGATCCTCGATAAACTGCGCCAGTTCATACAGACCAAGGCACCCGAGCTCATGATGGTCGAGGAGGAGTAATCCATGACCTTCGAACAATCCATGAGAAGGCTGGAGGAGATTACCCGGAAGCTCGAGCAGGGCGAGGTCTCGCTCGACGAGACCGTACAGTTCTTCGAGGAAGGGATGACCCTTTATCGAGAGTGTCTGGCGAAACTGACCGAAACCGAGAAGAAGATCGAACTCCTCACCCGCGACCAAGAAGGCAACCTCACCCGCACCCCCTTCGACGCCGAGAAGAGCGAGTGATCGAGGAGGTCAGTCGTCCCAGACATCCAGGTCGTCGACCTCCATGGTGATGCCCTGGTACGGGGTCGCAACATAGTGAAACTTGCCGC
>MGSU01000071.1:0-1615 GCA_001799195.1 Deltaproteobacteria bacterium RIFOXYA12_FULL_61_11
CAAATCGAGGCGCTTATGCGGAGGATTTACACGCCAAAGACCAAGGGTGAGCAGAGTATTAAGATGAAGGTGGGGATCGCCCTTAGCTTGCTGCGATCTGAAATTCTGGAACGGAGGATTCAGGCTATTAGACTTATAGCGGAAACATGCAGGTCAGCTAAGGCTTCACAAATGGCAGCCTATGATTCAACACTTCCGTCAGCTAATGACAGTGTGGTGCTCAGCAGTTTGTTACAGGTGCCAAAAGTGATCGGCGAAGTGTTCGGAAAAAGGAGTCACATTCAATTAATACAGAGATCCACAGAGATTCTCAAGTTCTTCCTGCTTAATAGTAACATAACGCCAACCGATCTCAATCTTATATGGGATTGCTGCGAGCACGACGAACAATCGAAAGTAGAAATTTTCAAGGTCATCGCCGATTCTTCGGGCTTTCTTCCGGCTGAGCTCATTGGATTCATCATTGATAAATACACGAAAGTGAAGAAAAGCGATATAAAAGACCAGGACGTCTTGCTTATTCTACAACTGGGCGGAAAGTTTTCCCGGCCCACTCCTATGGTCAGAAACACAACACTATCAATAATGTGGAAAGCTATTAGAGGCGAAATCGCAGGACTGTCTATCGAAGTTTACAACAGAGTGTTCTTCGAATTCTGCGACCTTATCACATCTCCTACGTATGTTTCTGAATCCACCATGCTTGAATACTTTAAGCAAGCGTATTTGATGCTCGAGAAGGTAAGCTCCCCTAATTCACCACGTAGAGCACAAACTCGATTCTTGCGCTTAGAGTTCTACGAAAATCAATGATACAATTGCCACTGTTAAGACCATACAGTGACCTGCAAAGTATGCTCACCATTTTGCTACAGCAGGGCGAAGCCATCATCCTCTTCTTTGAAGTATAACTAAAAACTCATGAATAGGATTTGCAAAGATATCATACGAAAGCTACGAAATCGGCGATCGAAGGTAGACTTAAAGCACAAGAACACAAAGAAGAACTTGAAGAGAGAATAAAGTTTTTGCTTTTCGGTATATGCACTCGCTTTACCATCTTTTAGTACTCGGATATTCCAAATACAAACTGGCTCTGGATAAAATGGGCTTCTTGTGGAAACTCCTGGTCAAACAATGTGCCGGTCCAGAGGATCAAGCCATGTTTTACAGATTCCTCAAGGATTTCATTTCCTTGGGTCCATTGGAAAATCATGTATTCTCGATCTCAGAAATGAGCGTCTTTTTCACAGAAATAATATGTGACGAACGCAACAACTTCCAGCAGCTGCCGGTGGAAGGAATGGAGGCGATAGAATCCCTTCTTATAGAAGTGAACAAGTCGTTGGGAAATATCATTGATCAAGGGAGTGCAAAAAAGGTTAAAATCGTACAGATCGGACCACAATTGCCTGAAGTCGGTGACAATGAGTTCAGCGTAGCCGTTCAACCTACACAAATTAAAGGTGTAAGCGTACTGTGGAAAATCGTGCTGGAGGCTAAAAATGAAACAGTGTCCATGAAAGCTATTGAGCTCTTGAACAAGCTTTACACAAAACTTGGCGAAGAGCTTCAAGGACGAATCGCAGAGATTAGCACACAATTCGTAGAAACG
>MGSU01000071.1:1665-1752 GCA_001799195.1 Deltaproteobacteria bacterium RIFOXYA12_FULL_61_11
AAACAGGGGGAGAGAGATCGTGAAATTGCTTAAATTAATTGATGAAATGCTCGATGAATCAGAGCGCAAAGGAAATGGCGGGATAAC
>MGSU01000071.1:1778-3106 GCA_001799195.1 Deltaproteobacteria bacterium RIFOXYA12_FULL_61_11
TACCAGTACGACTCAATATTGTCAATAATGCTGTTGATCCATTATTAAACCCAGACATTCCACAAAAAGTGACGATTGCGGTTCATTCGAGCGTGACTCTTTGGCAACTCAAAGCGACTATTGCAGATATTCTGCATTTGCTTCCGGAAAGTGTATCTGAGCACACATTAATATAACTTAGATAAGAATAGTGGGACCAACAGGCGAATGCAGCGATCGTGACAACGGCAAAATGCTGGAACAGGTCAGAATAAAGGATGGAGACACTATAAAAATCCTGAAAGTGAGCGAGGACGCATATCCTAAAGGAGTGCTATTGACACCTGATAATAAACTGAGTGAGAAGGCGATCAAGGTGCTCACTGAGATCTTCACTCGGTTTGCAACGGAAGGACGAGTTGAGAAGCCCCGGTTCTATGATATAGGACGCATTTGCATGGGAGATATCAGTAAGAAAGAAGTCGAGGCAGTGGTCAATTCGATCTTTTCTTCCAACGACAAGGGAAATAAGGGATACATCACATGTGCTGAATTTCTGCATTACTACGAGAGTATTACGGCGGGCAGTGAAGTCACGACGTGGGGAAACCTGAAATCGATGGGCTACAGTACCGAATTAAAACATTATGATCAGCTGAGCAAAGTGCCCGATCTGTCCCACAAGCTTCCGCGGTACATTCTTTCGCACAACGCTAAATGCTTCGAGTTCTTATTCAAGCTTTTTGGTAGGGGATTCCATTAACACAAAATAGGATTGGGAGGAGAGATAGCAAATGCGGTTATGCATCTTGCGCTCCGACTTGTAGTTTCAGAAGAATATTTAACACGGGTTCTCGACTTTGTTAAATTGCCCGGGATATTGGATTGGAACAGTTTGTTCAATCTGTCTACACCGTATGAGTCTGTTTATGTGCTGTTCATTGCTTGCTCCATACTGGGCGATGTTTCAGAGCCGGAGCTGCTCAAGATAAGGGCAGAACCTTTGAGCGGTGAGCGCATTCAATGGAAAGAACTCTTTGTAACACGCGGAGGCCTTGAATGGGCGATCTTAGTATAGAAAATTGGTGATTAGCTGAGTAGACTTTGAAGAAAATGAAGGGCAGAGTGAAGGAAGAAGGAATGGATTCGCATATGAAGATGTTGCTTCATCTGATTGGAATATACATCTTTGCTAGCTTGCAGGCGAACGGCAAGTTGCCACATGGAGCTAAGCAGTATTATTCGCCTGAAGGTGAAGGGGACACGAGTCCGGTGGATACAGAACGATCGTGGAATACAGCCAAGGCTGGAAGTATGTTTAAGTACGTGGAGAACCGGTTTAGAAGGTG
>MGSU01000071.1:3188-14768 GCA_001799195.1 Deltaproteobacteria bacterium RIFOXYA12_FULL_61_11
CTTGCCCCCGCTCGTGCTCAATCTCGGGAAGGGCTTCATCGCCCTTGCGTGCATGCTTCCTTTCCTGTTACCTCTCCCCTCCGTGCTCTCTTCGGGCGATCACCTCCAGGCCATCCTCTTCCTCGGGGTCAGCGGTCTCCTCGGGATCACGATCGGCGACACCACCTTCTTCGCATCCCTCAACATCCTCGGCCCTCGCCGTAGCCTCCTGCTCGCATCCCTCATCCCCGTCTCCACCGCTCTCCTGGCCATGCTATTCCTCGGGGAATGGCTGCCCCCGGGAGCCTATCTCGGAGCCGCCCTCTGTGTCGGAGGGGTCTACTGGGTCATGCGGGAGCGGAGTGATCGAACGGTAGCCCCGACACCTCAGGCCAAAGGTATCTTCTATGGTTGTATTTCCATTCTGGCCTGCTCGAGTTCGGTGATCCTGACCAAACAGGCCCTGGTCGACATCCCCTCTCTTCCCGCCACCGGAGTGCGGTTGTCCGCGGGAACCCTCGGCTTGTTCCTCCTCGTCCTGGTCACCTCGAAATCTTTCAAGGTCCTACAACCCTTGGTTTCGTGGCGTATCCTCACCATGCTCGTCCCGGTAGCGATCGCCAGTACGTTCTTCGGTCTCTGGTTGTCCCTTGCAGCTCTGCAGTTCACGACCGCCACGGTGGCTTCGGTGTTGAACGCGACCAGTCCGCTGTTCATCCTCCCCCTCTCGGCCATCTTCCTGCGAGAGCGCATTTCCCGCTCCGCACTGACAGGTACCCTGCTCGCCACCTTGGGGATCGCCCTGCTCCTCTGGCTACCTTAAACCGACCTCGTTCCAGAAAGGTAAGGCCGAGCTCATTCGCCCGCGTTATCGTCGCGCTTGGTAGGGAAGTCGAGACTTGTCGCGGCCTTGACGAGACGCAAACCGATATCGTAGCTGCGGAAATGGGGATAATCGGGGATATCCTCCCCCTGAATACAGAGCGGGGAGAACTCGCACCAACTCAACCCCTGGAACACATGCCGAATACCACCGGGAGCACCTTTCGGGTCGATGCGAGAGGTATAGGTATAACCGGGACGATGCCAGTCCCAACACCATTCCGAGACAGTATCGTCGAGCCCACGGAAACCACCCCAGCCCGCCACGGAACAGTGAACCGGCCCAGGGCTGTCCGATCGCGGAGGGCATTGATCCTCGAACTCGCGGGTGGGTAACTCCGACGTGCGAGTCTTGATAGTATGAGCGGCGTACCGCCACTCGGCGGCCGTGGGTAAACGAAACCCCCCACAATCCTCGAGATAGACGGCATCCGCATTGATCCCGTAACATTCCCGGTAGCCGAAATGTCTCGAGAGCCTGTTCAAGAAATGAATACTCTCGATCCAGGTCACCGATTCGACGGGGCAATCATCCCCGCAGGAACGGAATTGACTGGGATTGTTCCCCATGATGACCTTCCACAAGCCCTGGGTCACCTCGGTCTTGCCGATGAAAAAACCTCTCGATATCGTTATCTGTTGGGCTTCCCCCGGTTCATACCCTCGAAGCTTGAACGTGCCCGCGTCGAGGTAGAGCATCTCGATGAGCGGAGGTTCCTCGAGGATCGACGTTCTTTTGGGATGCAAGTCGATGGCCTGAGAGAGCATGACGTCATACATGAACTCTTGTTTTTCCCGCTGTAGGAACTGAAAGGTGTTGCCCGTGAAAACCACGACATTGCCCAGCACCAACCCCAGTAATGTGAACAGGAGCAGTGCCTGGAATTGCTGAGAGCTGGTCATGGTCCCGGTTTCCTGAATTTCAGGTAGAAGGTCGTCTTCGGGTTGGTGTTGTAGAACGGCCCCTCGACAAGGACGAAACCATAGGTCGTGTAATGGCGCACGATGGTATCGGGAACATGCTCCGGTACGATGCTCTCATCGCCGATGGCGAGGATCCCACCTGGCTTCAGTGCCGTATACATGCTTTTGATCATGCGGATGTTTTCCTCCATAAGGAGGGGTCCGTTGTGAAAATGGACCTGGCTGAGCCAAATGGTATCGATCGATCGGGGCGGGAGTTTGGCGTCGTCCGGAGCATTGACGAAGGTGATGATGTTGTCGAAGGGATTGAGGAGCTTGCTGCGGGCATGCTCGTTCACGACTTCGATAGCAGCAGCCTGTACATCAATGGCGTAGAGCCGACCGGTCGTACCGAGGGCTCTCGCGATAGGGAAGGTGTAGGCGCCGACTCCACAGCCGATGTCCGCGAGAGTCTGGCCAGGGGTTATCTCGAGGAATTCCAGGACGAAGGGTATTTCCGGGCGATTGTAATACTTCTGTTCACTCCGGGCCAGGAAGCTGGCATCATACGTCGGGTAGGTCATGCTGAGCTGTTGTAGGAGCGCGTCTGCATTGTCCCCGACCTTCATGGGTCTGACGAGGATATCGTCACTCGTCTCCGCAGGATCAACATCGAGTCGCAGGGCGAGGCCATCCTTGAGATGTCCCGGCACCGGCACCTTGTCCCGACGCGTCAAGGGCGCATAGAGCTCCGGGAAGAAATAGTTACCGATGAAACGAGAGATCCGGGGATCGTCCCATTGCATGCCAAGCAGTACTGCATTCAGCGCAATGGTCCCGAAGAGGAGGAGGTAGAGAGTCATCCTGCCGGCTTTCCCGAAACCTGACCAGAACCACATAGTGACGCTACTCGTACCGTTCATTGTACCCTCGATGCCTTTCCAGCTACCATCCGGAGTCGGTACTGTCAATGCACCGGTCCAAGGCGAGCATGCCACCAGAAAACTCCCTTGACCTTAGGTACCTCTTGGGCCAAAGTCTCTACAAGGTGTTGGCTGGAATATCCCCCTCATGATGCTATCCCGTCGGCCGTCCGGCACGGTGCTGTACTCACTCCTCTGGTTGTTCCTCCTCCACTGTGCCCCTGGACACCGCCCCGCGGCGGTCCTCCCCACGCCTCTTTCGCCCCCTCCCCTTCCAGGCCAGGCCCTGGACCACGGTTCCTCGACCGATCCCAACCCGCAAGTGGCCTGGTGCAGAACGATCATCCAACGGTATTTCCAAGCTCGCACCAATCTCACGGTGGCCGATCTCAGCGGACATCCCGAACACCCCTTCAGCACCTCGCTCCAGGCGCTGCTCCACCCCTATCGCCACCGTTTCATTTTCGACCCGCACATCGACCCCTCTGGGGACCTCACGGTGCTTCCACCCCACCCCCTGCCCATCCCTCGCATCGGGTTGGAAGCCTTGCATGCGCTGCGGGATCGTCTGGACATCGGCATCATCCATCATAAGAATTTTAATCATGGCGATACCTTCCTGCCTCTGGCGCAGGATCATCTCGATGCGATCGTCTCCGCGATCAAACCCTCGGGTATCCTTCTGATCCTCGACACCCCGAGGACGAAGAACCTTGAGGCATGGCGTCACGACCTCGCTACCCAGTTCGATGAGACAACTCCCTTCCCCATCTTCGAGACCTTCGAGATCTCCTCGAACAAGACCCGCGAGGGCAGGTATTTCCTCGCGCTCTTGATGTCGCGGAAACCCGTCTTCCTCGAGAGCGATTACGAGGCCATGAGTGCCCATTATTTCACGACCGAACTCCCCGGCCTGATCGATGAACAGATCCGGATCCAACTTGCCAACGAGCAACCGAGCGACCTCATCTTTAGAAAAATTTGGGAGCACGTCTTCGACTTCTTCGCCCGAGAAGATGAGCGTTGGCGTTCCGATCCAACCTCGGTAACGACCATGGCAGGGTGGGACCAGAGCGATGATATTCCCTTCGAACTCGCTTTGCAGAACTATCTGACCATCTCGAAGAAACGACTATTTCGGGAACTCTTCCGGATTCAACTGGCCGAGACCGCACCGGATTATCGACCAGGTCACTTCGAGGAAATGAGTACCCGTTCCACAGAGCCTCGGTGGCCACAATTCGCCGAGCATTTCAAAATAGTCCCGGGCATGACGGTCGCCGATGTCGGCTGCGGTACCGGGAACTACACCTTCCACATGGCCCGTGAAGTCGGCCCGAAAGGCAGGGTCTACGCCGTGGATGTCCAGAAGACCATGCTCGACCTCATCGGGAACAAGGCCCGATCGGAGCTCCACAATCCCCATCAGAACATCACGATACTGCAAAGCCGAATCGACGATGCCCGTCTCCCCGAGGCCTCGTTCGACCACATCTATCTCATCAACATCCATTTCCATAACTACCCCAGGCTGTTCGAGACGAACAAGGCCATGATCAGCAGCCTTATCCGCGGCCTGAAGCGAGGAGGGCGGCTCTTCCTCATCGACGGGACCAACACCATGGCCCCGATGAGCGTCGGCAACAATATCATTCAACACTATTCCAATGCAGGGTTGCACTTCCTCGAGGGTCCCATCCGTCTCCCTGGTTATTACGAGGTCCTCGTGGTATTCGAGAAATCCTAGAGCGGGTCTACCAGGAAGCGCGATGTTGTCGATCATCCTTCCCGTTTACAACGAAGCGCCGAACCTTTTGGAAATGCACGCCAAGCTGACTTCGGCGCTCGACACCCTCGGACGAGACTACGAGATAGTGTATGTCGATGACGGCAGTCGGGACGGCAGCACCGAGCTCCTCGCGGGCTTCGCTTCCCCGCGGGTCCGGGTCATCGAATTGGCCCGCAACTACGGACAAACCGAAGCAATGCAAGCAGGTATCGACCATGCGAACGGCGACATCTTGATCTTCCTCGATGCCGACCTGCAGAACGATCCCTCCGATATCGCCACGCTGGTCGCCAAACTTGAAGAAGGGTATGATCTGGTCAGCGGCTGGCGTCGGCATCGCCAGGATTCGTGGCTCTTCAGACGCCTCCCTTCGCTCCTCGCCAACAGGCTCATCACTGGGCTCAACAAAACCCCCCTGCACGACCTCGGCTGCACCCTCAAGGCCTATCGCCGCTCCATCCTCGGCCCTATCCGACTCCACGGTGAGATGCATCGACTGCTCCCCCTCTACGCGATCAGGCGCGGGGCACGCCTCGCGGAGGTCGAGGTCCTCCACCATCCCAGGTCGGGGGGACGCTCGAAATACGGTTTGGGCAGGACACCCAAAGTCTTATTGGATCTCCTCACCGCTACCTTCATCAATCATTACTTCAACAAGCCGATGTACGTCTTCGGCATGGGAGGCATCCTCCTTTTATTCCTCGGGGTCCTGACCGGTTGCTTCATCATCGTACGGACGATCTACTTCGGCGGCACCTGGGTGAGCCCCATGCTCTTCCTGATGACCATGTGCATCCTCATTGGGTTCCAATTCCTCCTCATGGGCCTGCTCGCCGAGATCATGATCAGACTCTACTACCGGAACACCGAGGAGTTGTCCTACTCCGTGCGCAGAAGCCTTGGCGGCAGTGAGACGGACCGATCAACCGAGGTATCGCCCCCATGAGACGCTCCTCCTCGTACCCGAGACCGGTGTCTTTCGGGGTGGCTGGGCCACTCGAGGTCCTCCTGGTCTCCCCTCCCCTCCGCGCCGAACAACGGTATGGCCGTTTAGCTGCCGCGGGCATGTACATGCCGCCGATGGGTTTGACGGTGCTCGCGGCCTCCCTGCGCAAGGCCGGCCATAGCGTGGCCCTGCTCGACTGCGAAGCCCTCGGTCTCAATCACCAGGAGGCGAAGGAACAGTGCCGTCGGTCGGCTCCCAGGATCCTGGGCCTGACCGCGGTGACCATGTCGGTCCAATCAGCCGCGGACCTTGCAGCGCTGCTCAAACCCCTCCTGCCGAACACCGTGTTTGTGCTCGGAGGTCCCCACCTCAGCGCAGCCCCCGAGGAAACCCTCACCAGGTATCCGCAGTTCGATGTCGGCGTGATCGGCGAAGGCGAAGAAACCCTCCTCGAACTCGTCCGCCGGGTGCTCTGCGAGGAATCGATCACCGACCTCGAGGGTACAATCGTGTGGATCGGGGACACCCTGCGACGCAACCCGAACCGCGCCTTGCTCGAGGACATCGACACCATCCCCTTTCCCGCTTGGGACCTCTTGCCGGAACTCCAGACCCACTACCGTCCCTCGGCCTTCGGCTTCCGGAAATTGCCCTGCATGTCCGTGCTGACTTCCCGTGGCTGTCCCGGCCGTTGTTCCTTCTGCAGCCAGGGAGTCTGGACTGATCGATACCGAGAGCACAGCGCAGGCTACGTCCTGAAAATGATCCGCGAGCTCTATCATCACTATGGTATCCGGGACCTGTGCATCTACGACGGCACCTTCGGGGTGAAGAGATCCCGGCTGATCGAGTTGTGCGAACTCCTGATCGCCGAACGCTGGGACCTCGTCTTCTCGTGCAACCTCAGGGTCGGGATGGCCGACGAGAAGATGCTCCGACTCCTCAAGAGAGCCGGCTGTTGGGGAGTGGCCTACGGCATCGAGAGCGGATCCTCGAAGATTCTCGAGCACCTCCGGAAAGACATCACTCCGGCCATGATCCAACGCGCCATCACCCTCACCGCCCGCGCGGGATTGATCAGCAAGGGCTACCTCATGGTCGGAACCCCCGCGGAGACCGAGGAGACCTTGGCAGAAACCCTCGCCTTCATCTCCACCCTCGACCTCGATCTGCTCACCGTGAATTCCTTCACCCCGTTCCCGGGCACTCTGGACTGGGAACGCGCCGACGGCTTTGGCACCTTCGACAAAGATTGGTCCCGGCTCAACCAGCACTCCTACGCCTTCGTCCCTCACGGGTTAACCCGGGAACGCCTCGAGTACTACGTGCGCCTGATCACCCGGACCTTTTACGTGCGACCTCGCGTCATGATCAATTTCGCCCGGCTGATGCTCAATCCCTATCACCTCCCCCTCATCTACTCGGGGCTCACCTCTTTCGCGTCCTTCGTCGGCCGTTCCCATCGAGACCTCTGAGCTTCCCGGGAGGAGGTCTGGCATGTGCGGCATTGCGGGTATTTTTGACGGTCATGGCCGGAGCCCCGGCCGAGAACTCGGCGCCATGCTCGGTACGCTGGTCCATCGCGGTCCGGACCACACGGGTTTTCACGAGGAACCTCACTGCGCCCTCGGCACCGCTCGTCTCGCCATCGTCGACCTCTTCACGGGTGACCAACCCCTGTATGACGAGACCGGCCGTTTCGTACTGTGTTGCAACGGGGAAATCTACAACGCGCCCGCGTTGCGCGAAACCTTGCTCGCCGGGGGCCATCGGTTTCGCAGTCGTTCGGATGCCGAAGTCATCGTGCATCTCTTCGAAGACCAGGGTCCCTCCTGTCTCACCAGCTTACGGGGCATGTTCGCCCTCGCCCTCTGGGATCGGGCCCAGCGACGGCTGTTCCTCGCTCGGGACCGCCTCGGCATCAAGCCCCTCTTTTACTGGCAAGCGGGTTCCCGCTTTGCTTTCGCTTCCGAGATCAAGGCTTTGCTGACCCTACCTTGGGTTTCTGCTGATCCCGAGCCCAAGGCGGTTTCTCTTTTCCTGAGCCAGGGCTATATCCCCTCCGGATGCTGTGCCTTTACCGACGTGCAGGCCGTACTCCCCGGTCACACCCTGACGGTCGGAGAAGAGGGCGAGATCTCCCACGCGTGCTGGTGGAACTTGCCACTACCTGGTCGCTCGGAACCTTGTTCAGTGCAGGAAGCGACCCATGAGCTGCGGAAGCGCCTGACTGTCTCGGTGGATGAACATCTCATTTCTGACGTACCGGTCGGTGTCTTTCTCAGCGGGGGGTTGGATAGCAGCATCCTGACCTCCCTCGCCGCCCGCCGGCACCGGAAGTCCATGACCTGCTTTTCTATTTCCTTCGACGAAGCCGGCTATGACGAATCGGCCCATGCCCGAACCGTATGCGGGAATATTGAAGTAGAACTGCGTACGCTGCACTTTTCCAAGCGGGAATTCCTGGCAGCCTACACTGCGCTGACACCTATGCTCGACGAACCCTTCGCCGACAAGGCGATTTTCCCCTCGTACCAACTCTCCCGGCAGTGCCGCGAGAGCGTCAAGGTCGTGCTCAGCGGGGAAGGCGCGGACGAGGTGTTCCTGGGCTATCCAACCTACCTCGCTCATTACCTGCTCGCCCCCGCCCTTCGTCTTCCTGCGAGTTCGAGATCCTTCCTCGCCGCCCTCGGCGGGAGCCTACCGGATCCCCCCGGTTACATGACCCCTCTCTACAGGATACGCCGACTACTCGCGGGTCTGAGCACGACCGACGAACTCCGACGGCATCTCGCTTGGATGGGTCAGGGTGCGGGAGACCTCGCCCCCCGACTCCTCCTTCCTGGCTTGACCCATTCCCCGAGCCTCGGCGAACTCGGCATCACCGCGGAGGAACTCCCCTCCAGCCTGCTGAGGCGGGTCCAACTCCTCGACTTCCGCACGTATTTGGCCGCAGATCTCTTGGTCAAGGCCGATCGGGCTTCCATGGCGTGCGGTCTCGAGCTGCGAGTCCCCTTCCTGGACCATACCCTGGTCGAATGGTTATGGTCCCTGCCCGAGGACCTCATCCTCTGCAAACGGATCCTGCGCCGAGCCTTCTCCGCCGCTCTTCCCCCCTCGGTGCTTCACAGGAGGAAGCACGGTCTGTCCGTGCCCTTCGGTCAATGGTTGCATGACCCTGCCTTCAGGCAACACTTCGCACCCTGTTTTGCCCCCGCCTTGCTCCGGAGACAAGGTCTGTTCCGGCCTTCCGTCCCGCAAGAGCTGTTGGACCAACACCTCCGGAAGAAGGCCAACCATCAATGGCCGCTCCTCACCTACATCATGTTCCAGACGTGGTACCGCCGTTGGGTCGAGAAGACCTGAACGCGGGGCTCAAGGCTTCCGCTGGAGCACCTCGAAAAGCAATTCGAAGACGTCTCTAAATTCGTCTCCCTTCCGCAGGTTGCGACGTTCGACTTGGCCCTCGGCACGGTGCTGGCGCAGGAGGCGACGGATGACCATCATCGGACCGGCGATCCGGTGGGTGATCAGAATGGTGAGAAAACAAGCCGTGCAGAAGACCACGGCGATGAAGCCCCACGAGGCCCACTGCAGAGCCTGGAGCAAGGAGCGATTCTCCTCGACGAACTGCTCGGTCCGTTGGAGGTTGCGATCCGCGCCGGCCTTCTCTTCGGCCGAGATCTCCACGATGGTGTGCACCAGATCCACCTGATCGCGGCCGAGCCCCAGGAGCTGCTCGTTGGCATGGCTCATCCTGCCCGCCAGATGGGTCACGGCCACGAGGAACACCCCCGACAGGATCGCCAGGACGGAGAGCACATAGACCACGTACCGGAGTTGGAAACGCCAATCGGAAAGGTAGCGCAACCTCATGGTTTTCCTTCCTTTCGCCGGTCGGTCCCGCCGGGAAGGGGTAAAACCCGCTCGAGTGTAGTAACCATCCGTTGTTCGATGGCGTGGTCGAAGCCGAGGAAACGCTCGACCAGGACCCCCCGCCGGTCGAGGAGGAAGGCCACTGGCAATTCGCTGACCTCATACCGTTGCATCAACACCGAGAAGACGTCCTTGACCACCGGCAAGGTGATGCCGGCTCCGCGGAGATAGGTGCGCACCTCCTCTCGCGGGACCTTGTCGACCCCGATGACCACGATCTCGAGGCCGCGTTCGGCATACCGTTGACGCAGGGTTTGAAGAGCGGGGAGCTGCTGCTTGCAGACCCCGCACCACATGGCGAAGAAGCTGACCACGACCGCCGCGGCGGGTTTCACCGCGGTCTCACCCACCCGCTCATCGAGGCAATAGCGCGAAGAAGCGGTCTCGGCCTCGTCGAGGACGCTGAGGCAAAACCCCGGGGCGCGTGCACCCTTCTCCAGGGCATGAGCCCCGTCCCCCCCCGGAACCACAAGGATGATACCCAGGAAGAATAAGAACCCGGCCTGTCGGGAACCGATCACGGTCTTCATACCGGTTGGCTCAGGGGAGGCATGCATGCCCGGCAGCATACTCCAAGCAAGCGGGCTTGGGAACCGGGCATTTCGGCGAAACCACCCCACTTCAGGAGTGGGCCCGCTTCACCGAGAGGGCAATCTTGTAGAGCACGGTGATGCAGAAGAACCCGAGCGAGTAGATGGCCAGCGAGATGAGCAGCTCCGGTGCGGTCGGGAAGTATTCCTGGACGTGGCCGAGAGGCGAAGGAATGAAGCCGGTGACCACCATGCCCAGACCCTTGTCGATCCAGAGTGCGGAGAAGACGGCCAGACAGGCCACGACCAACAGGTTCTCGTTCTTCCGGGTCGCAGGGTTGAGCAGGATCACCAGCGCCAGGACCGCAAGACTGATGGAAGTCCACATCCACGGCACCAGAGCACCCTTGCCGTGGTAGCCGAAGAAGAGGTAGCTGAAGTGGTGCATGTGCTCCGGCAATTGGCTATAAAAGGTGGTGAACAATTCCATGGCCACGAAAAACAAGTTGAGGAGCATGGCGTAGGTGATGATCACGGCCAGCTTCTGAATGGGTTCCTTTCCGACGTCGTAACCGGCCACCTTGCGCAGGAGCAAACACAAGAGGATCAGGAAGGACGGGCCGGAAGCGAAGGCAGAGGCCAGGAAACGCGGGGCCAGGATGGCGGTCATCCAGAAGCCGCGGGCTGCCAAGCCACTGTAGAGGAAGGCTGTAACGGTATGAATGCTGACGGCCCAGGGAATGGAGAGGATGATCACCGGTTTGATCCAGCGAGGTGGGGGTATGGACTTGCGCTCGGCATCCAGCGTGATCCTGCTGATCAGGACGTTGAGGCCGAGGTAGCCCATGAGGGAGATCATGTCCCAGAACATCATCGAATTGGGGGTCGGATACAGCATCACGTTGGTGACCCGCTGGGGCTGCCCCATGTCCACGACGATGAAGAGCATGCACATAAGGACTGCGCTGATCGCCAGGAACTCGCCGAGAATGGTCATCTTCCCGAAGGCTTTGTAATTATGCAAATAATAAGGTAACACCACCATGACCGCCGAGGCCGCCACCCCGACGAGGAAGGTGAACTGGGCGATGTAGAAGCCCCAGGTGACATCGCGGGACATACCCGTGATGCCGAGTCCTACATTGAGCTGCAAAAGGAAACACGCCGCTCCTATGCCCATGAAGACGAGCAGGAGCAGGATCCATGACCAATAGCGGCGATCGCCGAGGAGTGCTTTCTCGAGCATGGGTCGACCTCTCTCAGAGCAAGTAGAAGACGTGGGGCAAGGTGCCCAGGGTGGGTTTGCGACAGACCGTGTAACGGGTGCGCAACAACTCACGCACCGCGGAGCCGGGCTGGAGCAAGTCCCCGAAGGTGATGCTGCGCTTGGGACAGGCTTCGACACACAGCGGTTCCCGCCCCTCGGCCAGGCGCTCGGAGCAGAAGTTGCACTTCTCGACCACGCCCTTGGTGCGGGTAGGATACTGGGGGTTGATGCGCCCGGCCAGGTAGGGCCGCGGGTCGCGCCAATTGAAGCTGCGTGAGCCGTAAGGACAGGCCGCGACGCAATAGCGGCAGCCGATACAACGGTGCATGTCCATGGCCACGATCCCGTCCTCGCGCTTGAACGTAGCCTGGGTCGGGCACACCCTCACGCACGGCGGGTTGTCACAGTGATTGCAGAGGACCATC
>MGSU01000072.1 GCA_001799195.1 Deltaproteobacteria bacterium RIFOXYA12_FULL_61_11
AACACGGCCTCGGTCCGGCGATCGATCGAGGCGGTGGCCTCGTCGAGGATCAGGAGGTCTGCTCGGCGCAATACCGCGCGGACCAAAGCCAGGATCTGGCGTTCCCCCTGCGAGAGGTTGTCGCCACGCTCGCTGAGCTGGGTGTGCAGTCCGTTCGGCAAGCGATCGAGGAAGGTGTGCAGGTCGAGGCGGTGACAGACCTCCCGCACGGAGGCTTCGGAGATGCCGGGATCGAAGAGGCGAGCATTGTCGAGGAAGGAGCCGGGAAAGACCAAAACCTCTTGCAGGACCAGGCCGAAGAGCGCCCGGTAGGAACGCAAGGGGAAGGCCCCGAGGTCATGCCCGTCGAGAGAGAGCCGGCCCGCCTCGGGTTCCCAGAAGCGCAGGGCGAGGTTGACGATGGTGGTCTTCCCCGAGCCGGTGTCGCCGACCAGGGCCAGGCGTTCGCCGCGAGCGAGGGAGAAGGAGAGGTCTTGGAGGACCCAGGGCGAGGTCGGGGAATAACGGAATGAGACCTTCTCGAAGGCCAGGGTCCGCCAGGCCGGCACGGAGGGATCGGTGCGGTCCGAGGGGGAGGTTTCCGCGGTTCGGCCATGCAGCTCGCGTATCCGTCCGGCGGCGACCATGGCCTCCTGCAGGATGGTGAGATTGGTCGATAGGCTCTGGATGGGTTCGAAGATGCGCCGGATGTAGGTCATGAACAGGATCACGGTGCCGAGGCTGATGGCTCCGCCGAGGGCCAGGGTACCACCGAACCACAGGGCTGCGGAGAGACCGAGCGCCTCGAAGAGGATGATGCTGTTGTGGAACAAGATGTTGCCCAACTCGACCCGGCGATGGACGTCGAGTTCCCTCTCCGAGAGCCGCGCGGTGCGTTCGATCGCCCAGGGTTCTACGTCCAGGGCCTTGACGAGCGCACGGTTCTGGGCCAGCTCGGACATGGTGGCCACCGCCACGGCAAAGCTCTCGCGGTGCCGGCGCAAGAGGGGAATGAGCCGGAGTTGGACCAGCCGGGTGAGCGCGAGCAGCAAGGGGAGGAGCAGGGCGGCGATGGCGAAGAGCCGGGGATCGATGGCGATCATCACGGTCACGATGCCGAGCAGTAAGAGCACATCCGAGACGAGCTTGAGCAAGGCGGTGGACAGCAGGTTGCCGAGCTTCTCCCCGTCGCTGTCGATGCGTGAGACCAGCTTCCCGCCCGGCATGTGCTCGAAGAAGGAGAGCGGCAGGGTGAGGACGTGCCGGAAGAGGGCTGCCTTGATGGTACACAGGACCGATTGGCCCACGCGGGTCAAGGTGAGCATCTCCACGTAGGTCGCTCCGACGATGAGTAGTTGCAAGAGGAAATAGCCGGCCACCGTGACCGCCAGTCCCCACAGGTCGTGGTTCGGAATATCCTGGTCGATGGCGTGACGGATCAACAGCGGAGCGCTGACCCCCGCACCGCTGATGCCGAGCACCAGCAGGAAGGCCAGGCCGAGTACGGTGCGGTAGGGACGGAGGTACGAGGCGAGGAAGAACAGGTCCCTCCAGGAAGAAGGGACCTCGGGCTCGTTCGAGCGACTGGAGGAGGTGAGGGTTTTGGGCAGAACGCCTCCTGCTCTAGGAACGGCTGGCGGTGCAAGTGCCCACGGCCATGCGCTCGAAGTTGGTGCGGACGAGTGCCACTTGTTCAGCCGCACTGACCGCGGTAGGTGTAGGTGAACGTCAGTTCGGCACCGGACAGTTCGGTCCAATCGGCGAGCACCCGGTGTGCCCCCTTCCATTCGCCCGAGGCGAGGTCTTTGTGTACCTTTTCAAGGGAGTTGTCACCGAAATGGAAGGTGCCGTTCCGAACGTGGAGCACCTTTTCACTCTGGAGGCAGCGCAGGGTCAGTCCTCGCAGCAAGTAGTCGTCGAGTTCCTGACCCTTGTTCTTGGTTGAACCGTAGGGATCGAAGAGGCGCACGGTCCCGCCGTCATCGGCGAAGAGGGAGAGAGGGAGGAGTAGTTGTTGCGGCCGGAAGCCGGGCAGCTTTTCCTCGCGGGTGCGCTGGAAATTCAGTTCAGGCCCGCCGAAGGGTTTTCCGCCCACGGTAAGCAACAGAGGAGTATAGAGGTCGGCCGTCTCGAATTCCAACACCGCGAAGGCCTCGCGGCGATCTTCTGGTACCTCGTCTTCGCGGATGGCGCCGTTGCGGTGGGGGAGGCGTTGGATGAAGGTGAGGAAGTTATCGGTCATATTGGTGAGGGCGCCGGACAGGTAGATCGGCTCCTTCCAACCCCAATAGGCCACCTGGTCCGTGGTGAGGCCCAGCGCGGCCAGGTAGTACTCGCGGCTGTAATGGCTGGAACAAGTGCCCATGGTGATCCATTCCAGGTTGTTGCTGGGGCAGTAGTCACCGGGCAAGTTCTCGATCTCCTCTTCGATCATCTCGGCGGTCACCTTGACGTAGCCATCGCTGGCTGGGTCATACACCCAGAACCGGTTGTTCTCGTCCGGAACGCCGTTGGAGTGGCCATTGAAAAAAATAGCGATGGTGCCGGGGTCGGAGATGTACTCCAGGAGCTCGCGCAGCGTGGTGCGGTTGTCCTGGACAAGGCGATAACCGCGGTGGCCCAGGATGGTTTCGATGGTCCGGGCGGTCTCGGAATCGTACAAGGTGTTGAGGTTGTCATACTCGTACCCGGTAAGGAAGTAGATGGTCGAGCCGGCCGCAGCATAGTCGCTGCACAGCGCAGAGCACAGGAGAAGGAGCATGAGGCGGTGGTACATGGGGGCTCTTTCGAGGGTTGTTTCCTCGTGCTGACCAAGGCAAGAGCGGTGCCAGGTGTTCGGGGCTGATTGTCGTGTGATATCTGCTTCTTGGAAAAGGTTCTGCGTGCGTGGTCGGCGCCGAAAGGCCACCGCCACCGCCATGGTGCCCCCAGGCTCGGGACCCCGGAGGTCGGCAACCTGCTCCCGTATCCCTCAGTCTTGGGTGGATTGCAGGTTGTTTTTCACCGTAGGGGTGGCGCCGACGGGGGATCCCCGCCACGGTGAGTGCAAGGATGCACACCTCCAGGTGGTGCGCAGGAGGCAGCACCGTCGGGCGCAAGCATGAGCATGGTGGGGGCGACAGCAAGCATGCGGGCCTCCAAGCGACGCGCAGGATGCAGCGGCGTCGGTGTGAGAGGCGACAGGACCCCTTGTCACCCCAAGACTGATCACTTACCTGCTCTCCGCAATCGAACTTGACTTAGTCTACTACTTGATTTACTATCAACCCATCTTCTGGCTCATATCCTGTCCGATTGAATGAGGACGCGCATGATTTACCTCAATATTCATGAAGCCAAGACCAACTTGTCCAGATATCTCGAAAGAGTAGAGAGCGGCGAAACGATCATGCTGTGTCGGCGCAATACGCCCATTGCTCAGATAACACCACTATCGCCAAAACGATCGACCCCAAGACCAATCGGCTTGAGCAAGGGTGAGGTTGCAGTGACCCCTGCCTTTTTCGAACCCCTGCCGGAGAGTCTGATTGCCGCATTTTACGGTGACTGACATGCAACCCCGGCGCTATCTCTTGGATACCTGTGCCTTTCTATGGATAGCCAGCGACGATCCAAACCTGTCGCCGAAAGTACGCGAGGCCTTCAAGGATCCCGAAAACGACATCTTTTTGAGCGCGGCCTCGACCTGGGAAATCGCGATCAAGGTGCACTTGGGAAAACTTTCGATCAAAGGGCCGCTCAAGGAGCGCATTCCCGAGATCCGCGACCTGCATGGCATCTCTCCTCTACCGATCGAGGAAGAAGATACCCTGGCAATCGGACTCTTGCCGATCCTTCACAAGGATCCTTTCGATCGCGTCTTGATCGCCCAGGCCTTGACCAAGGGTTTGTGCATCCTCACTCCGGACCCGGATATTCGTCGCTATCCGATCTTGACGATGTGGTAGCTCGGCAGTGCCGGTTCTTTTCCACCTCATGTTTTGTTTCTTCATCTGCATCGTCGCACTGCCCTCGACCCGGGCACAAGATGTTCCGCCGGCGCCTGGGCTGCACAAGTCGGTTGCGTCGATGGAGAAGAGTGAGGCCAAGGGATACTTCACCAAGGTCAAGAACGTCACCTTGGCCATGCTCAAAGATCCGAGCGCGCAACCCGTCATGCTGGTCTTGGCCTTCGACAGCGCGATCAAGGGGGAACCCCGCGTCGTCCATCGTTTGCCGATCACCGAGATCGCCACTGTGGAACCGGACGGCGTGCGGTACATGGCCAGGCTCGAACAGGAAGAGGAAGTAGGTCTGACGCGCCGGCTCATCGTCGCCTTGATCGAACGGACCATTTTCCTGGAGACCCTGGAGATGGGGGCCGAGGAGCCGGGTGCACCGCTCTGTCCGGGTGAGAACACCCCTCCGCTCATCCTGTGGGACGCCAGGGTCATCGATGGCTACGGCATGTGCGGCGCCCAAGACGCACGTATGGCCCTGACCGGATCACCCAGAACGGTCGACTGAACCCGAGGTTCGCTCTGGTCGAATACCCCCACCATAAACAACCTCGCAAAAACCGACAGCCCCGCGTTGGATTCGGAATGGTTGGTAGTTGTTCCCACCGCCGTTCATTTCTTACGAAAGGATAGCCGGGGCGACCGGCGGCGATGTCGGCTTGAAAAAAAATTACCGAGACGGACACCAAATGTCCCCGAGGGGTGAGAGGTTGGGGCACCAGTGAATTGATCCATGGAGGAGCTATGATGAGGATCCCTATCCAGCTCTTTCGCTTCTGTGCGACCTGGACGATGCGACCACCTCCTGGGTGTCCTGCAACTAACCGGGGTTAACTTTCGGCAACGGCTCTGCTACCGACGAGGGAATCAGGTTCGACGAGGGATGAGCATGGGCAGCGAGTGCGCCGGGATGGGCGGACAGTTCTACCTGCAGTGGCTGATGCTCGAGCTGCTCGCGAGCAAGGGGCGGAGTTACAGTATCGCCGAGCTTGCCTTGTCTCTGGCTGACTGCCGCGGCGGAGAGGTCGAAGAGAGCTTCAAGCGGCGGCTGCGCCGGACCATGGACCTGCTCAGCCGGATCCACCCGATCTGCGAGGAGCGAGCTGGCCGCGAGCTGCGCTTTTCCATCCCCGACGATCTTAAGACTCTCACCGTGCCGCTCACCTACCCCGAGCTGTACTCGCTGCTGGTCTCCGAGGAGCTGCTCGGGATTTTTAAGAACACCGTGTTCTGCAGCAACTTCGAGCGCTTCTTCGCCCGCCTGCGCGCTTCCCTCGGGAGCCGCTTCGCCGAGCTGCTCGAACGCGGCCGGGGCAGCTTCGTGCAGAGCTACACCCTGCCTCAGGACTACGCCGACAAAATGGACGTGGTCCTTGACCTCACCCGCGGCATCCTCGAGCACAGGAGCGTGGTTCTCACTTACCAGAGCCTCGACGCCGCCGAACCGGACCGCCGCCTGTTCGACCCGTACACCCTGTGGCTGCGCGACTCCTTCCTCTACTGCATTGGTCTGTGCAACAAGCACGGCGCGGTGCGCGTGTTCAAGGTCAAGCGCATCCTCCACGCCACCTTGCAGCGCAAGCACTTCGTTTTAGAACACCCCTTCGACCTGAAAGGCTCGCTGCGCAGCAACTTCGGGATGATCTGGGACACACCGGCTACCTACCGCCTGATCTTCACACCGCGTTCCGGCACCCTGGCCCGCGAGGAGCTGGCCGAAAAGGACCACACCGCCACCCTCCTGCCCGACGGCCGGGTGGAACTTGAGTTCACCCTGGGTGGCAGCCTCGAGATTGCCCGCTGGGTCCGCGGCTGGGGCAACGAGGTCGAAGTGCAAGAACCCGCCGAGCTGGCCGCAAGGCTGCGGGCGGAGGCGGAGGAGAGGGTGGGGTGAAACATGAATAATCATTGAGCGAGGAACAATTCGTTTGCCAAAGATGTTTCGGCTACGTAGGACAGAAGACACGAATCAGCTGCAAGGTACTTCATGAAGGAGCAGAGCGCGTTCTGCAACCAACCGCTCGCCTACGCCCACTCGTTGCCGGACCGCCCCGAGACGACCTGGCACCCGCTCGAAGCTCATCTCGAGGCCGTGGCCAAGCTCGCCTGCGAGTTCGCGGCGCCTTTTAGCGCGAGCGGCTGGGCCAACCTTGCCGGGCTGTGGCATGACCTGGGAAAATTCGCCCCTGAGTTCCAGGAGTATCTCAGGAGGTCGAACGACGCGCATCTCGAGTCCAAACCCGGCCGGGTCGATCACTCCAGTGCCGGGGGGCGGCATGCAGTGAAGAGCGTTGGCCCGCTGGGCCGCGTCCTGGCCTACGTGATCTGCGGCCACCACGCCGGCCTCCCCGATTGGTCGAACGAGCATCACCAACATGCAGACCTCGAGCATCGTCTTGCTGAAAAGCAGCACCTCGAGCGTGCACAACGAGGGGAAATCCCTGGTTGGCTCCTCGACCAACCCCTGCCCACCGAGAAAGCCAAGGGTGGTACGGAATTGTCCCTCTCACTGTGGCTGCGCATGCTCTTCTCCTGCCTGGTAGACGCTGATTTCCTGGACACCGAGGCCTTTGCCGACCCGGAGAAGGGGAAGCAGCGCAAGAGATATCCCTCCCTTGCTGAGCTGCTTCCAATCTTCGACACCTTCATGGACACAATAACCAAGTCAGTGCAGCCAAGCACAGTCAACGAGCTGCGCGCCGAGCTGCTCGCTGCCTGCCAGAATAGAGCAACCGAAGCACCGGGGCTGTTTACCCTGACTGCTCCGACCGGAACTGGTAAAACGCTGTCCTCGTTGGCTTTTGCCCTCAATCACGCCGTGAAGCACGGCAAACGCCGTATCATCTACGTCATCCCCTACACCAGCATCGTGGAGCAGACCGCCGACCAGTTCCGCAAAATTTTCGGCAATGCGGTGGTCGAACACCACAGCAACCTCGACGTCGACGATCCGGCCAAGGACAATCCGCGTAGCCGACTGGCCTGCGAGAACTGGGACGCGCCACTCATCGTCACCACCGCGGTACAGTTCTTCGAGAGCCTCTTCTCCAGCCGAACCAGCCGCTGCCGCAAGCTGCACAATGTTGTGAACAGCGTGGTGATTCTCGATGAAGTCCAGCTTCTCCCCCCGGATTTCCTTACTCCCGTTCTCGAGGCAATCCAGGAACTCGGCCGCAACTACAAGGTGACCTTCGTGCTCGGCACAGCGACTCAGCCGGCATTTACACCGCGTCAAGGTTTCGAATTCAACTTCAATGGCTTGCCTGGGTTGCGCGAAATTTGTACCGCACCAAGGAGACTGCACGATGCACTCCGGCGCACCCGCGTCGAGCTGATCGACCATCTGGACGTGCCTCTGCCCTGGCTTGACCTAGCCGAAAAATTACTTGGACATGAACGCGTGCTGTGCATCGTCAACCGTCGCGACGATGCCCGGAAGCTCTACGAATTGCTGCCGAAGAAGGATTCCTATCACCTCTCCGCGCTCATGTGCGGTCAGCACCGCAGCGAGGTTATCGCCAAGATCAAGGCGGCGCTGGCTTCCGGTGAGCCCGTGCGCGTGGTCAGCACCCAGCTTATCGAGGCCGGCGTGGACCTCGATTTCCCCGTGGTGTATCGCGCCCTGGCCGGGCTCGATTCCATCGCCCAGGCCGCCGGGCGCTGCAACCGGGAGGGCCGGCTCGAGCTCGGACAGGTCTTCGTCTTTCAACCGGACAGTGCAATTCCGGTCGGCCACCTCCGCCAGGCAGCGGAGATAGGGAGACAGCTTCTCATAGAGCCTTGCGGGGACCGGCTGGCGCCGGAGCGCTTCGAGCACTTCTTCCGCCAGCTCTTCTGGATCCACGGCGAACGGCTCGATCGGCACAACATCCTTGGATACTTGCGCAATGACAGTGAGCTGAGAATCAGCTTCCGCAGCGCGGCCGAACACTTCCACCTTATCGATGAGCAAGGCCAGGCCACTGTTGTGGTCTTGCACGGCGAAGAAGGCGCGCGACTCGGTGCGTTCCTCGTCCGCCTTGGCGCCGAACGCTTCCTCTTGCGCAAGCTGCAACGCTACACCGTCAACGTACCGCGAAGGATGCATCATGAACTTCTCCAGCGTGGAGCCATCGAGGAAGTCCATCCCGGCATCTACCTTCAGCGGCAAGGTGGTTTGTATGACCAGAATCTCGGCCTGTGCGCCGACCTCGCCGGTATCTTCGAACCCGATCAACTGATTTGTTGAAGGAGGAATCATGACCGACACCCGACCGCGCAGCGCGCCCTTCAGAATTGTGGTCTGGGGCGACAACGCCTGTTTCACCAGGCCGGAGATGAAGGTCGAGCGCGTCTCGTACGACGTGATGACACCCTCTGCCGCGCGTGGCATCCTCGAGGCCATCCTGTGGAAACCGGCCATTCGCTGGATCGTGGAGCGCATCGACATCCTCAACCCCATCAAATGGGCCTCGGTGCGGCGCAACGAGGTTGGTGCGGTGATGTCACCGCGCACCGACGGTCTCTTAGTGGAGGAGAATCGTCAGCAGCGCGCTGGTCTGTTCCTACGCGATGTCCGCTATGTACTGCACGCCCGGTTCGAGCTGACCGCCAAAGCCGGACCCGAAGACAGCGTGATCAAGTTCCAGGAGATGTTCCTGCGTCGCGCCGAAAAGGGCCAGTGCTTCCACAGACCCTACCTTGGCTGCCGCGAGTTCGCCGCTGAGTTCGCCCTGCTCGCGCAGCACGAGGGCCCATCCCAGCCGATCGACCACAGCCAAGACCTCGGCTTCATGCTCTACGACCTGGAGCACGACCCCGCTGCTCAGATCGAAGGCAACCATCACTGCGGACCGAACTGCCGGGCGGCTTTTTTCCGGGCCGAACTCAGACACGGCAGCCTACTCGTGCCCCCCCCTGACAGCCCGGAGGTGCGGCGATGATACTGCAAGCGCTTGCCGCGTACTATCAGAGGCTTTCCAAAGATGGTTCCAACCAGGTCGCCCCACGAGGCTTCCAACACAAAGAGATTCCCTTTCTCCTCATTCTCGAGCCTGATGGCACCTTTTCTACCCTCATCGATACCCGAACCAAAGTCGGGAAGAAACTCTTGGCTCGACAATTCCTCGTTCCACAAGAGAAAGGTCGTTCCGGTTCGCGGGCTTGGCAGACCGCCAATCTGTTGTGGGACCATTATGGGTACGTCCTGGGCTGGCCAAAAAGCGACACGGCCGAGCACCGCGACATGGCCGCAAAGCAACATGTCGCCTTCAAAGCCGAGCTTGCGGTACTCGTAACGAAGTACCCTGAGGACCATGAACTGACAGCCGTGATGAACTTCCTGAATTCTGATCATAAAACTCTGGTCTTCCAGCATCCGCTGTGGGCTGATTGCGCCAAGATACCAGGGTGTAATCTCAGCTTCATCGTTACGGGACAAGAAGAACTGGTTTGTCAGAATGGTTCGGTGCGCGACTACCTCACCGCGATCGGTACGACTAACCCTGAGGAAGACGATGAAGAGGCTGGGGAGGTGTCTTCGGCCCCTGCCTTCTGCCTCGTTAGCGGCGACCTCGCACCGGTCGCACGGCTCCATCCCCGCACCCCGATCGCCGGTGCCAAGAGCAATGCCAAAATCGTAGCTTTCCAGAAAAATATGGGCTTCGACTCCTACGGCAAGGAGCAATGTCACAACGCGCCGACCAGCGCACAGGCCGCCTTTGCCTACACCACTGCACTCAACACGCTGCTCGGCAAGACCTCCCGGCAGAAACTCGGTGTCGGCGACGCCACTACGGTTTTTTGGGCCGAGGAAAAACATCACTTCGAGGACCTCTTCGCCCAGCTCTTCGACGAACCGGGCAAGGAGAACCCCGAGCAGCTCAACCAGGCTATTAGGACATTGTATCGTTCTCCCGAGAGCGGAACACCGCCGCTCGAAAACGACCTGACCCGCTTCTACGTGTTAGGGCTGGCACCCAATGCGGCGCGCATCGCCATACGCTTCTGGCACGCCGGCACGGTCGGCCGCACCGCGGCCAGCATTAGGCAACACTTCGAGGATTGTGCGCTTGCCCATCGTGCCCATGAACCAGAACACCTCTCTCTCTGGCGCCTGCTCGTCTCGACCGCCGCCCTTAGGAAAAGTGAGAACATTCCGCCAAACCTCGCCGGGGAAATGATGCACGCGATCCTCGCAGGTACGAATTACCCGCAGTCGCTCCTCGCGGCCACGCTGCGCCGTTGCCGCGCCGAGCGCGAAATTACCTATCCGCGCGCCACACTGCTCAAGGCGGTGCTGGTGCGCAGCCATCGATTGTCCAATGCAACCACCACGGAGGTCGGTATGTCGCTCGATGAAAGCAATCCCAACGTCGGTTACCGTCTCGGCCGGCTCTTCGCCGTTTTGGAAAAAATCCAGGAGGAAGCTAGCCCGGGGATCAACGCCACCATCCGCGACCGCTTCTACGGCGCAGCTTCAAGCACGCCGGTCACAGCCTTCCCTCACCTTCTGAAGCTCAAGAATCACCACCTGTCCAAGCTCGAGAACCGCGGCCGGGCGGTCAACCTGGAAAGGCTGCTCGGCGCTATCTTCGATCCGGTCGTGGATTTTCCCTCGCATCTTGCGATGCAGGACCAGGGCCGCTTCGCCATCGGCTATTATCACCAGCGCCAGGCACTGTTCACCAAACAAGACAAGAATACCTGAACAAGTAACGAAAGGAGGAAACCCATGAACCAGCCCCTGCAACACCGCTACGATTTCGTCCTGCTCTTCGACGTCCTGGATGGAAACCCCAACGGTGACCCTGACGCCGGTAACCTGCCACGGGTCGACCCCGAGACCGGGCACGGCCTGGTCACCGATGTCTGCCTCAAGCGCAAGGTGCGCAACTACGTGCAGCTCGTGAAGGGCTGCACTGCACCCTTCGATATCTTCATCAAAGAAAAAGCGATCTTGAACAACCTTATCGACCAGGCTCACGATCAGGCCGAGGTACAAACCAAAGAAAAGGGGGAGAAAACCGAGGCAGCAAGGCACTACATGTGCAGCAAGTATTATGATGTCCGCACCTTTGGTGCGGTGATGTCCACGGGGAAAAATGCAGGCCAGGTCCGCGGACCCGTGCAGCTCACCTTCTCCCGCAGCGTGGGCCAGATCGTCCAACTCGAGCATAGTATCACCCGCATGGCCGTGGCCACCGAAGCTGAAGCGGAAAAACAAAGCGGCGACAACCGCACCATGGGCCGCAAGTTCACCGTGCCCTATGCCCTGTATCGTTGCCACGGCTTCATCTCGGCGCCGCTGGCCGCTCAAACCGGTTTCGGCGAGGCAGACCTTGCACTGTTCTGGGAAGCACTGAAGAACATGTTCGAGCACGACCACTCCGCGGCCCGCGGGCAGATGGCCACGCGCAAGCTGGTCGTCTTCAAACACGCATCGACCCTGGGCAACGCGCCCAGTCACGTGCTCTTCGACAAGGTCAAGGTCGCGGCCAGGACGCAGGGCGAGGTCATTCGCTCGTACGCCCAGTACGAGATCACCCCGCCCACAGCGACCGAACTGCCGCAGGGAGTGAGCATGGAGGTGCTGGTGTGAGCGACATTCTCGAAGCCGCTGAGAACGTGAACCAGAAGTCCATGGGCCTGGTCGTCTTCAAGAGCAAGCAGATACGCCGCCTTTTTCATGAAGGCGCTTGGTGGTTCTCTGTCATCGACGTCTGTGCTGCGTTGATAGATAGTCCTGACCCAGGTGCCTATTGGAGAAAGTTAAAACAACGACTTAAGGAAGAAGGCCTCGAACCCGTGACATTTTGTCACGGGTTGAAAATGCGAGCTGCCGATGGGAAGCAACGCGAAACCGACTGCGCCACCACCGAGGGCTGCTTCCGTATCATCCAGTCCATCCCCTCGCCCAAGGCTGAGCCGTTCAAGCGCTGGCTGGCCAAGGTCGGCTACGAGCGCGTGCAGGAGATCGAGGACCCGGAGCTGGCCACGGCGCGGACCAAGGAAATCTACCGGGCCAAGGGTTACTCGGAGGCCTGGATCGAGAAGCACCTGCGCGGGATCGCGGTGCGGGCGGAGTTGACCGACGAGTGGCAGAGACGTGGTATAGAAGAACAACCCGAGTACGCCATCCTGACCGCCGAGATCAGCAAGGCCGCCTTCGGGCTTACTCCATCCGAATACAAAGACTTGAAGGGTCTCGAGCGCGAAAACCTGCGCGACCACATGACCGACCTCGAGTTGATCTTCTCGATGCTGGGCGAGGCTGCGACCACCGAAATCGCCAGGAAACAGGATGCCCAAGGGTTTGCCGAAAACAAGGTTGCGGCCAGGAAAGGCGGCACCATCGCCGGGGAAGCCAGGACGCAGCTCGAGAAGGAAACCGGGGGACGAGTAGTGTCGCCGGAAAACTACCTTGCCGAACCGGAAAGCCGCAAGAGGCTGAAGGGATGACAACATATCCCGAAGAAGACCTGCTCCCCATCTCGGCCTTGCAGCACCTGGCCTTCTGTGAGCGTCAATGCGCCTTGATCCACCTGGAGCATCTCTGGGGCGAGAACCGCCTGACCGCCGAGGGGCGACTGTTGCACGAGAAAGCCCACGAGGGTCCGGATGAGGCACGCAACGACGTTCGCACCGAGCGAGGGGTGGCGCTGCGTTCCTCGAGCCTCGGCCTCTTCGGCATCGCGGACGTGATCGAATACCGGCAAAGCATGTCGGGCACCTGGCAGCCGTATCCGGTCGAATACAAACGCGGCAGACCGAAAGCAAACCGCTGCGATGAACTGCAGCTCTGCGCCCAGGCGCTGTGTTTGGAGGAGATGAACAAGGTCGCGATCCCAACCGGCGCGCTCTTTTATGGGCAACCGAGGCGGCGCAAAGAAATAACCTTCGACGAGGTCCTACGAACCTTGACCAGGGATTGTGCAAGGCGACTGCATACCCTATTCGAGCGTGGCCGAACCCCGCCCGCCCGGTTCGAGAAGAAGTGCGAGAGCTGCTCACTCATGCACCTGTGCCTGCCCAAGGTAACCGGGGTCGGCAAAGACGTGCAGAGCTATCTCAGAAGGATGCTGGCGGAATGAAGAAGCTGCTCAACACTCTCTTCGTCACTACCCAGGGCGCCTACCTGGCAAAAGAGGGTGAGACTATCCAGGTACGGGTAGAGCAGGAAACCCGATTGCAGGTCCCAATCCATACCCTCGCTGGGGTGGTCTGCTTCGGCCAGGTCTCGGTCAGCCCCTTCCTCTTAGGCATGTGTGCCGAGCACGGGGTCGGGGTGAGTTTCCTCAGCGAGCGCGGCCGCTTTCTGGCACGGATGCAGGGGCCGGTCAGCGGCAACGTGCTGCTGCGGCGCGAGCAATACCGCCGGGCCGACGACGAACGGCAAGCGACAACCCTGGCCTGTTCGTTTGTTCTCGGCAAACTGGCCAACTGCAAAACCGTGCTCCTGCGCGCGGTGCGCGACCACGGTGAGAAACCGGGGAGCACCGACCTCGAAGCTGCCGCACATCGTTTGCGCGCTTCGATCACCCAGGTCCAAGCGGCCGACAGCCTGGAGCGAGTACGCGGCATCGAGGGCGAAGCCGCCCTGACCTATTTCGGGGTCTTCGATGCGCTCATCACCGGAGAGAAAGAAGCCTTCTTCTTCCGCGGGCGCAACCGTCGTCCACCGCTCGACAACGTCAACTGCCTGCTTTCCTTCGTTTATACCCTGCTTGCCCACGACGTGGCCTCGGCCCTCGAGACCGTGGGTCTGGACCCGGCGGTGGGCTTCCTGCACCGCGATCGGCCTGGGCGGCCGGGCTTGGCCCTGGACGTGATGGAAGAATTGCGCCCCGTACTGGCGGATCGCCTGGTGCTGTCCCTGATCAACCTGGGTATGATCAAGAGCAAGGGGTTCAGCGCTTCCGAAAGTGGCGGGGTACGCATGGACGATGACACCCGGAAAGAGGTGCTGGTGGCGTACCAGAAGCGCAAGCAAGAGGAAATGGTGCACCCCTTCCTGGAGGAGAAGGTACCGTTGGGTATGCTGCCCTTCATCCAGGCCCTGCTCCTGGCTCGGCACCTGCGCGGTGATGTGGAGGCCTATCCACCGTTCCTGTGGCGCTGAGGTGCAGCCATGATGGTCTTGGTCAGTTACGACGTCGCCATCACCTCGCCGGGAGGTGCGCGCCGCCTGCGCCGGGTGGCCAAGGTGTGCGAGAGTCATGGGCAACGTGTGCAGTTTTCGGTCTTCGAGTGCCTGGTCGACCCAGCGCAGTGGACCATGCTCCGCTCTCGGTTGGAACACGAGATCGACCCGCAGCTCGACAGCCTGCGCTACTATTTCCTCGGCGCCAATTGGCGGAACCGAATCGAGCACGTCGGGGCCAAGAAGACCTTCGACCAGGAGGGACCGCTCATCGTGTAAAACCTTGCGCGAACCCCAAGTGCACGCCGATTCCCCGGCGGCTTCGCGATCTTATAACACATTGTTATTTGAAAACTTATCCAATGATGCTCGACAAGAGGTTGCACCATCTTGTAGTTGTCACCTCGGTTCGCGTGAGCGGCTCGGGAACCCCACTGCCCACGCGGATTGTTTTTTGTGCGGTCGCCCCCCCCGCGGGGGCGTGGATTGAAACCCGTGATTGTCCTAGACTTTTCCGAGCGTCGCAAGTCGCCCCCCCCGCGGGGGTGTGCGTCAGCAAAGAGGGGATAGGTGCTTGACCTTTCCTGGCGGTGTGATATTGTAGATGAACGTCTACAATATTGAG
>MGSU01000073.1:0-1109 GCA_001799195.1 Deltaproteobacteria bacterium RIFOXYA12_FULL_61_11
CTACGGCGCCTCGGAACCCCAATGTCTCTCCGGCACTATCGTGAACTGGTGTTGCCCGACGGGTAAGATCCTCAACAGCGCCAAGACGGCGTGTATCGACCCCTGAACCTCTCCTCTACTGATCGGCCGCATCTTCGAAGAACCAGGCGAGCGGATTGATACCCACGCTGAGGGGATCGAGCGCGTGCAGTATGCGCTCGTTCGTACCGGCCTTGGGTCCTATCAGTGTGCGCCTCGCTGGAGCGCGCCCCGCTGCGTCATGGATCAGTACCAGGGGTGGCGCTTCGTCCTCCTCGGCCGGTCGGTCAACGACGAGGGCGATGCCGCCGCTCCCCAAGCGCACTACCGTGCCGATGGGAATCCTTCCGACCGTTCTGCACAAAGCCTCCAGGGCCCAAACGGGATGACGCCCCCCTGATTCCAGCACGAGCTGCCGTAAGGCCTGATCGGGAGGACAGGGTGCTGCGCCGAGACCTTCTTGCAGGGCGACGAAGGCGTCAGCTACTGCGAGGAGCTGGCTCCTAGAATCGAGGTCTTGGGGATAATCCGTGCAACCGACGGTACCCTGGAGGAGGTCGTGCTCGAACACCAGCAGCGCTCGGGTCAGGGCTTTTTCGGTCGAGGCGTGCCGGAGCAACGGCAAGAGGTGTTGATAGACGGTGCGAGGATCGGCGGACTGCTTGCCGCTGATAACTCCCGGGGTTTGCCCAGGCTCTCGTTCTGCGTGGAACAAACCGGCGAGGAGCAGCTGCACGACTTCGTCGCGCGGAAGCTTCATAGTGCCGGCCAAACCGGCGAGATAGACGGTCACGTTCAGGGCATGGGCTTCGGGTCGACCCGTGCGCAACGTCAGTAGCGGCAGCGCGAGCAGCAACGCTGCGTGCTCCTGCTCCGCATCGTGAAGTCGCTGGGCTAGGCGCTTGTAAGCGGAAAGACCGCCTGTTGCTTCTCCCGGCGCAGCTCGCAGCCGCTCCTCGAGAAACTGTAAACCCTGGACGTAGGTCCGTAAGGCGAGTGGTTCTCGTTCGCCCATGGGGTCGTCGATCCCGAGTTCGACCGGAGGCAAGAGTTGCATGGCACCGAATTCCCGACGGAGGGAGGCGACCGCC
>MGSU01000073.1:1118-14596 GCA_001799195.1 Deltaproteobacteria bacterium RIFOXYA12_FULL_61_11
TGTTTGACGATCTCCAGGACCGCAACCATCATGGAGCGGAGGTCCGCTTCCCCACAGTCCCGCCGGAACTCCCATCCCCCGAACTCGAGATCCCCGCACAGAATGCTCAGGAACTCGGAGGCCTGGTAGGTATCACGATCGATACGGATCAAGGTGTCGTCGAGGAAAAAGGTCCTAGTGGTCACCCGCAAGCGGAACCTGTCGGCCTCGAGTGTGCCATGAAGGGCGTGTACCGTCGCTCCGAGTCGTTGCAAGGGCTGGAGAAGGGCCTGATTGTTCTGTAAGTGCATGTATCCGCAACGCAAGAGTACGAACAACTCGCCGACCAGGCGCCGGGCTAGGGTCTGGAGGGGCGTATTGGTGCTTTCGCGAGTAGTGAGCGACGTTACGTCCATGTCAGCGCTCCTCCGGGATCGACGCATCCCTTCCTTCGCGGATCTTGTGCGCGGCTCCCTTGGCCGCTTCTTTTATCTCAGCGGGTTGGAATAAGGAGCGGCCAAGTTTCTCGAGGTTTGCCAATGAAGGCTCGTCGCGACACTCGCCGAGATGCTTGAGCGCGAGCAAGCGCAACTCCTTCCCGACCTTCTCCCCCTCGCCGAAGGCCATGCTCCGCAGTATGGTCATGCCCTTTGGGGAGACCACTCGAGTGTAGAGCTTGATCACCTCGGTTTGTTCTTCCAGGTCCCACTCGAGGAAGTCTCTGGATTGCAGAGAGAGTTGTAAGGGAAACTCCATGCGAGCATGGGGTTGTTTCTTCCACCGCTGCAGCACCGCCATCCGGATGGTCCGTTCTGGATCCCGCAGGAGTAAGGTGAGTTCTTTCCAGAGGCTCTCGCCCTGGCAGTCTCGGAGGAGAGCCAGGACGCGATAGCGAACCTGTGGATTAGGATGGCGTAATCCCTCGAGCAGAAGGTCAGGGTTGTCGCCAATACCGATCCTCTGCAAGGTCCGCAAGGCCAGGATCGCCGGAGCCTCTTCGAAACCGAACGCAACTTTGAGCAGATAACCCCGCTGCTTACCCGCGTGCTCTTGGACCTGGTTGAGGACATAGCCCTTGAGCTGTTCATGTTTTAATAAAACCAGTTGTTTGAAAAGAGCGCTGAAACCTTGTTCCGCGACGATTTTCAGCAAGGCAAGGTGCTCCTTGCTCCCGGGGTCGGCCAGCAAAGAGGCGAGGAGTTTCCGTATGACCTCGGTATTGGACAGGGTGATGCGCATGGTATGGTGCAGCATCATCTCGTTACTGGACTGGGGTTGATGCCCGCCCAGGGAGAGCAATTCCTGGATCGCGACAAGATCATTCCTTTCCAAGGCCGCGATGACAAAAGTGGTAATGGCCACGGCAGAGACGCTCAACGCGGGTTCACCGCACAGTTCGATCATACCCCGTAACAAGGCCAAGAGTTTCTTGCCCTCGGCAGCGGAAGGCTCGGCCCGCCCTCGATCAGGGGTCTCCCCGGCCAGGTTGGAGAGTGCCTCGCGGGGCAACAAGATACCCTGGGAAGCGGGATCAGGGGTATTGGTCGCGGCCATGATGAAGGGGGAAGTTGGTTGTGGAGAGCGCGCACTGCGATACGCCGTCCGGGTTTGCACGAGGAGTTGATCCTCGGAGGGAGTGGCCGCGGAGGTCGAGAAGAGCTCGAGATGCCCCTGGGTGAAGCGCTCGATCACCTTGACCTTGATATGGGCAGGGTTGTGGTTCCAGAGCAAGGTCACGATATCGTCTTCCTCACTGGTCCCCCGTAGCGACTCCAACAACAGGGTCACCAGGAGGTCGAGTTCCGTCGTGCTGATCCCTTCGAGGAACAGGAGCCGACGAACTCCATCCTGGTAGAGCCGGAACAGGAAATTCTCTTTCGCGTGCTCGTGATGCAGTACTTCTTGTTCTTCGAGGAGGAGCGATTCGGGCAACACGGTCAGTTCCATTGCCCCATGGCTCGCATGAAAACCCTCCAATTCCTTGGCGATGAGAGTAAGATCTTGTAGCCGTTGGGGATGCTGAGCAGGCAGCAGCTTCATCCTGTTCCAACCCCGCTCGAACACGGTGAGCACCTGTCGAGCCTTTTCCACCCGTTCGGAGGTTTCGCCGCTCAGGAGACGTTGGCTGCGCAGCTTCATTGCAGGTCCTCCCTCGGTCAAGGTACCCGCCAGGTAGGGTGCGGCGTACCAGGTTGATCCGGGCAACGGTGAGGAATGACCACAGGGGTTTTACTCTTGGCCCTAGCCTACCGATACGATCGGATGGGGTCAAATCGAGGCCGGACAGTATGCCTCAGTTTGACTTAGGCAGAGGTGTCAGGCTCGGGCTTGCAGCAGCAACCATTGCACGCCGAGGATGGTCTTGCCGTCCTGGAACTCACCCGCGGCGAGCATGGTTTCGAGTTGGGACCGGGTGAACTCGCGCACGGCGAGGTCCTCGTCCTCGACTCCGGCGTAGGTGAGTCCTTGGCCCCGCACCTCGACGTGGAAGAGGTGCAGGCGTTCGGAGCAGGCTCCGGGGGAAGGGTAGAAGCAGGAGAGCGGAGTCACGGTGAGCGGCTCGAAGCCGGTCTCTTCGACCACTTCCCGCCGCAGGGCCTGTTCCGGGGTTTCCCCGGTCTCGAGCTTGCCGGCCATGAGTTCGAGCAGCCAGCCCGGCCCCTTCCCGAGGGTAGGTAGCCTGAATTGCTCGACCAGGACGTAGGTGTCGCGTTCGCTATGCCGGATCAGGGCCGTGACCGCGTCGCCGCGCTCGAAGACCAGACCGCGACGGGGCGGACTCATCGCGCCGTCGTAGCGCTGATGGCGGTGCCGGATTTCTTCCACCCGGAAGATGTCCGAAAAGAGGGTCTTCGTGCTGAGCACCTCGACCTCGCGCTTCATCGTGCTCCCGTCTCGAGCCGGAAGCACCGGTCGAGACCGTGCTCGGCGGCGTGCCGCTCCAGGGCCAGCTCGATCAGACGGCTGACCAGTGCGGTCATGCTCAGACCGCCGAGGGTCCAGAGCTTGGGATACATGCTGATCCGGGTGAAGCCGGGAAGGGTGTTGGCCTCATTGATGAAGAGACGCCCCTCGCGGGAGAGGAAGAAATCGACCCTGGCCATACCCTCGATCCCGAGCGCCTTGACCGCTGCCACGGCCAACTCGCGCACCTTCGCGGCGACCGTCGGTTCCAAGTCGGCGGGCATGGCAAGGTCGGTGGCCTCGTCGTCGAGGTATTTGGCGGTGTAGGAATAGAAGTCGTGATGACAGAGAATCTCGCCGACCGCCGAGGCTTCCGGGCGTTCGTTGCCCAAGACCGAACACTCGAGTTCGCGGCCCGGACAGGCGGCCTCGATAAGGACCTTACGGTCGAAACGGAACGCCTCGCGGACCGCGGCTCCGAAGGTCGCCGCATCGGTGACCCGGCTCACCCCGACCGAGGAGCCGAGGCAGGCCGGCTTGACGAAGAGGACCTCGCCGAGCCGGGCCGAGAGCGCGCCGTAGTCGGCCTCCTCCGTGCCGTGCAAGGTCGCGAACTCCACCACCGGTAGACCGGCCGCGGCGAGCAAGCATTTGGAAATTTCTTTGTCCATACCTACGGCCGAGCCGAGCACGTCGGCGCCGACGAAGGGCAGGTCGAGCAGGCGCAGCGCTCCCTGCAAGCAGCCGTCTTCGCCGAAGGTGCCGTGGATCACCGGGAAGACGACGTCGATAACTCCCGGACCGACCCCCCGGTCCAGGACGACGAGCTTGCCGGTCTCTCCTCCCGGCACGAGGGCGAGCTTTTGCCCGCGTACCGCAGAGTTCGAGCCGACGGGCAAGGCGGCCAGCCGCGCGAGTTCTCCGGGTTCTATCCAGAACCAGCTCCCGGTATGGTCGACGCAGATCAGGAGGGGCTGGAACCGGGCTCGGTCCAGGGCCTCGAGCACGTTGAGCGCCGAGCGCAGGGAGACTTCGTGTTCGGTCGAACGGCCGCCGAACACCACGGCCACGGTCAGGGTCATGTCGTTTCCTCCGGGAACTGCAGGTCGAGGATATCCCCTCGGCGGTACTCGCGGGCGGCGATGAGGCCGAGGACTTTGTCCCAGTGCCGGGCGCTGGTGCCGGTGGCCGGGCGCAGGGTGGTCAGGTTCGAGGCGTCGAAGACTTCGCCGGCGGCGATGTCCCTGGCCGCCACGATGCTCCGTCGGGCGATCGTGCGATTGGACCTTTCGCAGGCCGCGGGCCGTTTCTCTCCATCGCCGAGCGCGGCCTCGACCGTGCGCAGGGCTTTCACCATGGCCTTGAGTTCGCGGGGTTCGAGCGCTGCCTGGTGATCGGGGCCGGGGAGGGAACGGTCGAGGGTGAAGTGTTTTTCAATCACGGTCGCGCCCAGGGCCACCGCGGCCGTGGTGACGTCCCAGCCGAGGGTGTGGTCCGAGAAACCGACCGGCGTGCCGAAACGCTCGCCCAGGGTCAGCATCGCCAACAGGTTGACCTGCTCGGGCGGGGTCGGGTACTCGGTGACGCAGTGGAGCACGGTGAGGTCGGTCTTTTCGGACCCCGCCTCGGTCAGGACCTGGACGGCGAAGGCGACCTCCTCGAGGTCGGCCATCCCCGTGGAGAGGATCACCGGCAAGCGGCAGGCGCCCATCTTGCGGAGGAGGGGGACGTTGGTCAGCTCGCCGGAAGGAACCTTGATCCGCCGCACCCCGAGGCGTAGCAGGAGTTCGAGGCTGTCCTCGTCGAAGGCGGTAGAGAGGAACTCGATTCCGCGCCGTTGACAGGCCAGGACGAGCTCGCGGTGGGTCTCGGGCGAGAGTTCGAGCTTGCGCACCATCTCGAGCTGGGATTCTTCCGCCCCGGTGCTGCGGACCTGGTAGGCTGCCTTGGGGGCCAAGACCCCGACCACCTTCTCGGCTTTGAAGGTCTGGAACTTGATCACGTCGGCCCCGGCCTCGGCCGCGACCTCGACCATGTCCAGGGCGCGCTGGGGGTCGCCGCAGTGGTTGACTCCTGCCTCGGCGATGACGAGGAGCCGGGTGGCTCCCGACGATACCGGCGTACAGGTACTCATGGCGACCTCGAGCTGCGACGAAGTCGGTATAGCGCCGCTGCGATAGGCTGTCAAAGGCGGGGGAACAGAGAAGTTCGTGGAGGGGAATTTGCCTCGACCGAGCGGGATTTCTGCGATATACCTTGGAATACAGTGGTTGTTTTGCTTTCGCTCGAGGGTTGAGTAGGATGCCTGAGCTCAGCCGTTTCCTAGGGATTATTATTCGCATGCGCTATCGCGAACATGCCCCGGCCCACTTCCACGCCGAATACGGTGACTACGAAATCACGGTAGCGATCGATACCGGGGTAGTGACCGGGACCTTCCCTCGGAGGGCCCTGAGTGCGGTGCTTGAATGGTTCCAGTTGCACCAAGCAGAGCTGAAAGCCAATTGGGAAGCAGCGATGCAACGGAAACCCCTCACGAAGATCGAACCCTTGGAGTAACCCTATGTTCCTGCGCATTCAGCAAGCTGACTATATAGAAGACTACCAGATCCGTCTCGTCTTCAATGACGGAAGAGTGGGAGTGGTAGACCTTGCCGCCGAGCTGTATGGTGAGGTTTTCGAGCCCTTGCGCGACCGCGATTATTTCCGCGCCTTTACCCTGGATGGTCACACTCTGACCTGGCCGCATGGAGCCGATTTCGCTCCGGAGTTCCTGAGTGAACTGCTGGACCAGGAGAAATTGCCTGGGTCCGCCTCCGAGGGGCCTGAGACCCAAACAGCACCTATCCGATAAGGGTCGACCTCAATTCCTGGGTTTCCCTGTACCCTAGGCGACCTCGTGTTGCCGAGGTCGGTATAGCGCCGCGGTGGCTGCCTGTCAAAGGCGGGTGAACCTTCGTGGGACGAACCTGAACAATCTCTCCACACGTTCGGCGGCGGCCAGGTATTCCTCGGCCACGAGGGTCGCGCGCCGCTCCGCCCGATGTCGGAACCAGGGTCTCAACGGAACCCTGGCCTGCAGCCAGGTCAAGGCCGGGATGAGGCGCCGCAACGTGAGGACCTCCTCTGCCGTCATGGTCGGCGTGGCCAAGAGCTCATAGGGAGGTTCCGGATTGTGAATGAGGCCCAACGCCGCTGCCCGCCGGCGCAAACCCGATCCGGGCAGGACCAGGAGCCGGTTCAGGATGAGTCCGTCCGGTTCGATGGCGAGCGCCCGTTCGAGGGTTTCCAGGAAGGAAGCGCCCCGCTCGCCGGGTAGACCGTAGACCATCTCTATCTGCACGCGGCAGCCCGGGCACCTGCCGCGCAATTCGCGGAGCATTGAAACCGCTCTCTCACCCACCGAGGCGCGGTTGCAGCTCGCCTCGACGGCCGGATCGGCATGGGGGAAGGAACAATCAAAATGGAGCCCTCGCCGCACCGTGGCCAACAGCCGGAGGTAGTCCTCGTCGAGGTGATCGGGGTTGATCTCGAAATAGCACGTCGTCCGTTCCGGGAGAACCCGGGCGACCAGTTCGAAGATTGCGCCCGCTCGCGCCCTGTCTTCCAGGATATCGGGATCGGCGAAATAGATGACCTTGACCTCCGGATGCGCGAACAGAACCTCGAGGCTGCGGAGTACAGTCGGGACCGGCACCTTCCTGGGGGGTTGACCGTTCTTCCAGGAACAGTAGGCGCAGGCCCGGGGACATCCTCTCGTGGTCTCGAGGATCTGCCACGGGGATAAACGCCGGTGGGGGGTCACTTCGACCTGGGAACACGCGAACCGTCGCACGTACTCGCCCGTGCCGGGGTTGCTCCGTATGGTGCTCTCCCGGCGCAGGACCAGGTCGGGCACCTCGTCGGGAGGAGGGGACGCCAGACCGCAGCGCCAACGCAGGAAGCTGTGGAAGGGCAACTCGCCCTCATCGCGCACTATCAGATCCAGGTAAGGATTGCGCAGGAGCAGCTCTTCGGCGCGGGCCGAGGCCTCGGGGCCGCCGAGCACGATGGTCGTCGAGGGGGAGCGTTGCTTCACCGCAACAGCCAGCTCCAAGACCGAGCCGATGGTCCAGAGGGTCGTGCTCAAGCCCAGTACGTCGGGAGTGCCCACGGAACGGAGCATCCGTTGCAATGTTCCCCGATCCGGCCTCGCCGGGAAATCGAAGATCCGGAGGTCGAGGCGAGCCATGAGCTCGCGGTCCGAGCGGAGCTGCCGCAGCAGGGCATAGGGCGCCAGGGCAGTGAAGCCCCGCTGGTTGAACCCGGCGAGCACGAGGTCGAGCTTGCTCATGGTTCGGCCTCCGGGGTGCGCAGGCCCTTCCGGTGCAACCCGGCCAAGGAAAAGGGTAGCCTCCTGCCGAGGAGGTCGCTGAAGCCCTGTCGGGGCGCAACGAGGGCTTCCAAACCGCGCAAGGCCATGAAACGCGGGTTACCCAGCCGACGGAACAACGTTCTCGCCGAGCGCCTGGCGCTTTCGCGGTGCAACCAGGTTTGTACGGCGAGGTAGTGCCGGTGCCGGTCGAGGGGCAGGATCGAGGGAGGCCTCGAGCCATCGAGCCCCTCCCCGGGCAGGACCTCGACCCCGAGCCGCTCGGTCAACGGCAGTCCGAAATGTTCCTTGAAGAAAGAAAAACCGAGGCCGTCGGGATCAAGGTCGTTCAGGAGGCGCAAGGTCGCCTCGAGGCCAGCTTCCGTCTCCCCGGGTAAGCCCAGGATGAACCAGCAAAAAACCTCGAGACCGTGCCGCTGCAACAAGCGGATCTGCGAGCGAATGGTCTCGAGCGACAATCCCTTGGCCACCGAATCGAGCAAGCCCTGGTCGCCGCTTTCGACGCCGACGCGAACCCGGTACAGCCCCGCACGTTTGCAGCGGAGCAGCAGGCGCTCGTCGAAGCGATCGAGCCGCAGCTTGCAGGACCAGTATACCGGGCCGCAGTCGCGTCGGATCGCCTCCGCCAAGTGGGCCAACCGGTCGGGGTCGGCATTGAGGGTGTCGTCCAGGAAGGCGAAGCCGCGGGTCCCGAAGGTCTGTTGAACCTCCTGCATCTCGGCGACGACCGAGAGGACCGAACGATAGCGAATCGTCCCGCCCCAGAACACGCGGGAGCTGCAGAAGGCGCAGTGGAAGGGACAGCCGCGCGAGGTGACCATCGCCCCGAATTTCCAGGGCGGCAAGTCGCGCCAGCCGACCAAAGCGGTGCGGTCGAGGATGGGCAACCGATCGAGGTCGGCGAGGAGGGGTCTGTCGGCGTGGTGGACTATACGCCCACCTACCCTCCGGGAGAGCCCGAGTATTCCCTCGAGAGAACGGCCATCCCTCGTGGCGAGGGCGAGTTCGGTGAGGGTTTCATCTCCCTCACCGCGCACCGCGACATCCACTGCCGGATTGGCCAGCACCTGCTCGGGCCGGAGGGTGGGATGGTACCCACCCACGACGGTGACCAAGGAGGGACAGAGCTGCTTGGCCCGGGCGAGTATGTCCAAGACGACCTGGTACTGGCTCGAGGTCATGGATACCCCCAGGATCCTCGGAGCGAGGGTCTTCAACGTGTTGGTGAACTGGCGGAGGAAGGAGGTCTCCCAATCCTCCCTTCCACGCCGATCGACAGCCGAAGTCGGGATGTGATAATCTGCGTCGAGTACCGCGGTCGGCACTCCTGCCCGCCGGAGTGCCCCCGCGAGGGTCAACAGGTTGACCGGCAGGGTCTGGTGTGGTTGCTGCCGAGCCCGGAAATGCGGCGGCTGGAGCAAGAGGACGTAGGGACGATCGCTTGACCTGTTCATGGAGCTCCGTCACCGGTCGAGACCAGCGAGTATGAACCAAGTGCCGAATTCCGACAACCCCCCGCGCTTCGTCCTCTTCACCGGCTCGTGCATGCTCCCGACCCTCCTGCCGGGTTGCCTCTTGCGCCTGGAACCGATTGCGCCCGCTCACGTACGTGCCGGTGCGATCGTCGTGCTGGACCACGGGGGGGACCTCCTCTGTCATCGCGTGACCCACCGGTTCGCGTTCGGTCGACACCTCTTTTTCTTGCACAAGGGGGACGCCGAGCGCCTCGCACGGTGGGGCCTTGGCTCCCACCTCGTCGGCGAGGTCGCCGAAGTCCTTCCGGGAGAGCCCACGAGCGAGCGGCTCACCGATGGGCCGATGCCGGCAGGACCTCTCCCGGTATCCTGGCTGGCCACCGTGCTCTGCTGGGGACCGGGCCGGAAATTCCTGCTCCCCTTGCTGCGACGCTTTTCTTCGCACCTAAGTTACGGCTCTTCCACGATCTGGGCCCTCGAACGACCCCGGAAACAACGGCTCCGGCGACAGCGGACCCGTCGGTGAGGACGAGCCCCTTCCGCGTAGTCCTGGTGGCCCTTGGCAACGACCATGCCCTCGGCGTGCGCCACTTGCACGCCTCTCTTGCAGCCCGGGGGGTGGCCGCCTCGATGCTCTTCGTGGAACCGGATTACCGGCAACTCAGTCACGGGCCCTGGTTCTCGGCCGACATCGACTCCCTGCTCGCGTTTCTCGGGCCCGGCGATCGCACCCTGGTCGGCCTCTCGCTCGTCACCTTGACCTTCCCCCAGGCCGTGGCACTGAGTTCGGCGCTCAGGGCGCGCACCTCGGCGAAGATCCTCTGGGGAGGGGTTCATCCCACCCTGTGCCCCGAGGCTTGTCTCCCTCATGCCGATGCGCTCTGCCTCGGGGATGGGGAAGAAGTCCTCGCCGTCTATCTCGACCATCTGGCAGGCAAGCCTCTCGAGAAGCCGGTGCCGGGCCTGCTCTTGGCAGGTTCACCGGTTCCTCGACAACCGATGAGGGCTTGGAGGGCAGAACTCACCAGCCTGCCCGCGCCGTCCTACGAGGCTGCCGACGCCTGGCACATACGTCGGGGTAGGTTCTACCGAGGGGACCCCTTGCGCGGAGAGACCCGGCACCACCTCATCGCCTCGCGGGGGTGTCCCCTGGCCTGCAGTTTCTGCTGCAACGAGCGGCTCCAGGGCGCCCTCGGGCCCGACCGCCGCTACCGGACCCTGGCTCCACGGAGGGTCCTCGACGACCTCCACGCCGTGCTCCGCGAACGCCCGGGTATTTCCCGCGTCATGTTCTGGGATGACATCTTCTATCCCTCGCAAGCTCAGTTCCTGGAATTCTGCGAGCTCTACGAGCAAGAACTCGGGCTGCCCTTCTTCTGCCACGTCCATCCCCAGTGGTACGATCGGGCCCGGCTCGAACGCTTGCGCCGGTGTGGGTGCGAGGCTGTCGGTATCGGCCTGCAATGCGGTTCGGAACTTCTGCGACGCGAGGTGTACCGGCGGCCCGAGAGCAACCTCGAGCTGGCAGCGCTCTGCGCGGAGGCCGCCGACCTTGGTCTCGACCTCCAGTACGATCTTATCGTCGACAGTCCCTTCGAGAACGACGCGGACAGGATGACCACCGTGGACTTCCTGTTCCGCCTCCCGAGGCCCGCCCGTTTGTTTCTCTATCCTTATACGGAGTTCCCGGGCACGGTCCTCGGAGAGGGTTCATGGACCGGCTCAGCCGTGGTTCGATCCTCGACGCACGCCGAGGACCGGGTCGGACGCGAGTTCCAGGTTGCCCTCTCGGGTATGGCCTGTTGGGGAAAACGTACCCGCGCTCTCGCCCGTTGGGTTCGCCACCGGCGTCGTCCACTGGCGCGGCGTTCGGTCATAGCCCTGGCGCGCATCCTGCGCGTGGTCCACCTCGGACTCAATCCTGGGAGAAGGTTGTCGTGGCGGGCTTGGCCGAGTTGATCAGACCCCGGGCACTCCCAGGGTCGTGTCGACCCACTTCCGGACATGGCCGAAGAACTTCCTGAGCCCCTCGCAGTACCAGGTCTTCCCTTCCCAGCGCTCGTCCTTGCCAAGGGTCACGTGGTAACTGCAGCTCCCCCAACAGAGGGGGAACACCTCGCACGTGGCCCGACAGTCCTCCAAGAGCGCATGCCTGCGGTCCAGGAATTCGAGCCTTCTCCGAGAGTTGACGATTTCCGAGAGCTCCTGCTCCACGAGGTTGCCGAAACGATACTCCTCCCGGGTGAACGGCGTGCTGCATAACCAGGCATCGCCATTGGTCTCGAAGCACAGGAGGCGATCCCCGCAGTTGGTGTAGCACTCCTCGATCGGTAGCCCCAGGAGGCCGCGCAGGGGATCGTGGAAGTTCGTGATCCTCAGGCTGCCGGGGGTGTAGGTGCTCACCCAGCGGTCGAACAGCTCGATCAAGTAGTCGGCATAGTGCAAAGGAGGACAGCGCATCGCCTCGTCGACGTGGTACGAGGGCAGGATCTTCACGCCCAGGGCGGAGCGCAAGCCCTGCTCCTCCCAGAAGTCGAGGAGGGCTCGCGGTGAGGGCCGGTCCCCAGGAGCGAAGACGCTGATCACGGCATAGGGGATACTCTGCTCTTGGAGCAAGTGGAGGACCTGGACGAGGTTCTGGTAGGGAGAAGCGTGTTCCCCGCGATAGCGGCGGTGTTGGTCGAAGGTCTCGCGAGGGCCGTCGAGGGCGAGGTTGACGATGAAGCCGTGGGCCTTGAAGAAGGCACACCACTCGGCGTCGATCAGGGTCGCGTTGGTCTGCAGGATGTGGCTCACGCGCACCGAGGAGGGAAGCCAACGGGCGAACAGGTCGAGGGCCCTGCGGTAGAAGTCCAACCCGGCCAGCATCGGTTCGCCGCCGTGCCAGTTCACCACGAAGTGCTCGCGGTCCTCGAGGTGGGGTCCGATCTGCCGGCAGATCCGTTCCACGAGGTCGAGAGTCATGACCGGCTGGGAGGCGAGGTGGGCGTACCGGAGGGTTCGCTCGGTATTGGTGGTGATGTTCAGTTGATAACAATAATCACACCGGAGATTGCAACGCGGCCCGACGGGTTTGAGGATGATCATGCCGAAGGGGAACTCGCGATGCCGCGCCACGGTTGACCGACCTTCGACGTGGCGTATGGCCCGGGCATAGTAGTCGGCCTCGTCTCCGACCAATCGGTCGAGGAGCGCGCGGAGGTGCCTCCGGGACTCAGAGGCGAGGGCCGAGACCGGCGTCGTCCTCAAGCCCCGAACGGCCTTCATGCGGCCCTGCAGTCTGGGATCCATGGTCACGGGACCTCCTCCCGGTGGAATAGTTGATCGACGAGTTCCCGGCGCTCCAATACCGAACCGCCCTTGAGCAGCCGGCACCGTGCGGTGCCCTTGAGCCGCGCCAGACCGGGGAGCAGCGCACCGAGGCCCTCCAGAAAACCTTTTTTCGACGTGAAGTAGGAGGTCTCGAGAAGGTGGTCCCAGGCCTCGGCCGCGCCAAGCTCCCGGAAAACCGCGGGTAGGCCGGTGGTGGCCGGAGCGAGGAAGACCACCTCGGTGAGGGGCGTCGGTTCTCCCCAGTGCCAGGTCGGAAAGAGCTGTTCGGGGGGGCAGTACTGTTTCTTCCCAGGTCGGGGTTCTCCCCGGTCGGGAGCTCGACCCTTCGGTTTCTCAGTAGGGATAAGTCCCAAGGCCGTGGGTACCGGTAGGCACCGGAGACTCGGCAGTTCCAGAACCGCGAGATCGTCGGCGAGGAGGCTCCAATCCCGCTCGAGCAAGGCCATGGCCAAGGTGGTCTTGCCGGCTCCGGAAGGACCGGTGAGGATCGCCGCTCGCCCGGCCTTTGCCACGACGGACCCGTGCAGCACCAGGTGTCCCTTGCCACGCAATTTGGAGGCCAGGGTACCGGTCAACAGCCGACCCAGGTTCTCCTCGAAATGACCGTCCACCTCGAGGGCGAAGCCGGCGGTGCCCTGGCCTACCCGACAACTCGTTCCGACAAGGTGCAGCGAGAGGTCGGCCTGGCCGTGGTTCGGGCCTCGGTGCGGCACGACCAGGTAACGGCGCAGGATCGCGGCGACGACCTCGGCCCCGAGGTTGGTGGCTACACGGAGTTCGGTATCGGCGATGACGCACGAGTAGCACTCATCCTCGAGAGGAGCTCTGGAGGCTTGGATTGGAGAAGGTGTGCCCGCGAGGGGGACGTTGTTGTCCCTCGCCCTCGACCCTGAGCAACGCTGCACGAGTCCGGCCGGTCAGTAGCAGTCGGACTCGAGGTGAGCACCGCCGTGGACGAGAACCCCCATGGACTTCAGATTCTGGTCCTGCAGCTCTCGAAGCTCTTCCTGGGTGTAGGTACGCAGGATGGCGGGGGGGGTATAGAGGGGTTTGTCTTCCGGGCGATCGCGGTCGGTGAGCGTCATGGTAGCACCTCCAAGAATGTGGCGTTCACGAGTTCGGCGACGAAGGAACCGACCTCGGTGCGGACGGTTGCCTCCAAGGGTGGCTGCGAGAAGGCCTGCCCGAGTTCAGCCGCGATGGCGGAGAGACTGCGCGTGCCGTCGCACAGCTCCCACACGCGGGCAGCGGTACCGTTGATGACGTGGAGCCGTCCCGTCGGCAGGTGGTACAACAAGACCTCGTCCGAACTGACCGCTTGGGTGAGGGTGTGCGTCCTAAAAGTGGGTTTTCAGGCAGCACAGCGAGATTCCCAGAAGTCCTCGAAGCGGGCAGAGAGGGAGACACAACGCAAG
>MGSU01000074.1 GCA_001799195.1 Deltaproteobacteria bacterium RIFOXYA12_FULL_61_11
GCCGCCGGGACCGGTATATGGGGACGGCGGGGGTTCATGCGTTTCGTCGCCCAGCGGCGGTTCAGTCGGTGGTTCGTCCGGTGGGATTGGTGGTTCGTCGGGGCCGGGCTCGTACACCTGAACCGGGGGGCCGTCGAAATCGGGGTCGGCGAACTGCGCGGTGGCGCGGCGGAAATCCATGATGGTGAAGAAGAACTTGTTGTAGTCCTCGTTGATCCGGGTGCCGCGCCCGATGATCTGCTTGAACTCCGCAGGCGAGTTGATGATCTTGTCGAGAACGATCAGGTGACAGGTCTGGGCATCCACGCCCGTGCTCATGAGCCGGGAGGTGCAGGCGATGACCGGGTAGGTGGACTCGGGATCAATGAAGTTATCGAGTTGGGCCTTGCCCTCGTCATTATCGCCGGTGATCCGCATAACATACTTGGAATTGGCTGCGGCGAGGTCGGGATTGGCGTTGACCATGGCCTGGCGCATCCGCTCGGCGTGGTCAATGTTCTCGCAGAAGATAATGGTCTTGGCAAAGCGGTTGGTGGCGCGCAGGAACTCGGTCACCTTGCCGGCAACGACCGCCGTGCGCTGTTCGAGGATGAGGTCCCGATCGTAATCGCGATCGTTGTATTCCCGGTCCTCGATGACCTGCCCGTACTTGTCCGTCTGCCCGTCTTCCGGCCGCCAGCCGTCGAGATCTTTGTCGAGACCGATGCGCACGACCTTGTAAGGGGCCAGAAACCCATCGGCGATGCCCTGCCGGAGCGAATAGGTGTAGATGGGCTCGCCGAAGTATTCGATGTTGGAAACGTCGCGGGTCTCCTTGGGCGTTGCGGTAAGGCCGATCTGGGTGGCCGAATTGAAGTATTCCAGCACCTGCCGCCAGCGGGCGTCATCCGCTGCGCTGCCGCGGTGACACTCATCCACGATGACGAGGTCGAAGAAATCGGGGGAGAACTGCTTGTAGATGTTCCGTTCCTCTTCCGTGCCGGTCACTGCTTGGTAGAGGCAAAGGTAAATCTCAAAAGACTTGTCCACCGTGCGGTTCGTGATCTTCGTCATTGCCTGGCCGAACGGTTTGAAATCGTTGGTCTTGGTCTGGTCGGCGAGGATATTGCGGTCCACGAGGAAGAGGATGCGCTTCTTTGCTCCGGCCTTCCACAACCGCCAGATGATCTGAAATGCCGTGTAGGTTTTTCCGGTGCCGGTCGCCATGACCAGTAAAACCCGATTCTTGCCTCGGGCGATGGCTTCGACAGTCCGGTTGATGGCGATGTGCTGATAGTAGCGCGGGGCTTTCCTGGCGCCGTCGTCGTAATAGTCCTGGGTGTTGACCTGTTGCTGGCTGTCGGTCCAACCCTTCGCCTTGCAGTAGCGCTCCCACAGTTCCTGAGGTGTGGGAAATTGATCAAGCGGGATTTCGCGTGTGACGGTACTCGAGGTGCCGGTACGGTCGTGCTCAAGAAAGGCGTCACCGTTGGAACTATAGGCGAAGGGCGCGTCGAGAATCTCGGCACTCTCCAGTGCCTGGGCCATACCATCCCCTATGGAGTGGTTATTGTCCTTTGCTTCGACGACGGCCAGAAGGAAGTTGGGCTTGTAGAACAAGAGATAGTCTGCCTTCCTCGCTTCACCCCGCTTGACGATCTTGCCACGAACGATGACTCGCCCCTTGGTGAAGTAGGCTTCCTCGCGGACCTGTGTCATCACGTCCCATTTTTCGCCATGCGCGCCGACTATCGCAGGCGTGATGAACTTCGTGCGGATGTCCGCCTCTGTGAGAGCCTTCTTGTTCATCTGACATCGCGTTTCTCTCATTGTTCTCGGGAGCCTAACACCCCCGATGAGCAACGCGAACGTGAGAGCATCCGCTGCAACAGGCTGTTAGAATTGCAACTTGTTGGCACGGTTGGTGGTGAACCACGAAGCTTCCCTTCGGTAAAGCACCGGAGTTGTTGGTAGCACGATGGCAAGTTGATAACAAGTGGCCAAGACCGGCCTGATCCACGAAGAGACAACCCCAAGAAGACGATGGCTGCTTCAGATCTTGACCAGCGCCCCCTTTTTACGCTGCGGGTCAATACCAAGCCTGTTACAGAGTGCTTGGATATCGGATGCTCGAACAAAGCACCGGTTGAACCAACGCAACCGACTTTCATCGTCGATTGTAGGATTGGGGGGCATTGTCCTACTATTGTATTTCCAACTTTCCGGTCTATTCTGCAGGCACAATAATTCTTCTATGATTTCAGCAAGTAAAAGGAACGTCCCCACCTGGAATCGAACCAGGACCTGAGGATTAGGAATCCTCCGTTGTATCCATTCAACTATGGGGACCCGAGGTGGCCTCGCGCCATGGGGAGTACTGTACTCGGCGGACGAGGCTAGTCAATGGTATTTTACCAAGTACGGTAGCGTGCAGTGGCGGGGTGGTCAGCGCAAGGTCTTGAAGATGGCCTCGAGGTCCTGGCGGCTGCGCTGGGCGGTGGCGGGATCGGCGGCATACCGTTGGCTCTCGGGCCACCCCGTGCCGTGACACCAGCTCTTGTTCGCCTCGAGACATTCGCGGGTGACGATCGGGGCCTGCTCCGCGAACCCTACACAGGGTAACCGCAGGAGCCAGGATGCTCGCAGGTGGCTGGTCGAATTGGCAATTTTGTCTTTCTGCGCTTCGAAACCGACCTCCATCGCGAAATCGAGAAGCAGCTCTCCGACCTTCCATTCAGGGTAGCAGGACAGAGCGGTTTCCTCGTATCTGGCATTGCTGGCCGTTTGTCCGGGGCGTGGGGCTTGGATCCCGGCAAGACCGACCTGCCACGCTTCCTCTTCGCACAGGGCAAGGGGATCCGTGGTCAGATTCTTCCTGGGAGAGTCACACAGAGACCAGGCCAAGGGATTTGCCGTGCCGAGTACGCCCTCTTTGAGCGACCACCAAGTCACGGTCACCGCGGCTGTCATCGCTTTGTCCGCGTTCCCAAAGTGCTGCTCCAGGTCGGGCAGAACCTTAGTGCCGATATACACGACCATCCGCTTTTCCTGGTTGTTCAGCAGATGTCCGTTCACCTCCAGATCCCCGATCACCGTCGCCGGTGGATCATCCTCATCGCCCAAGGGAGCACAGTCTTCACCGCAGTCCGGGATATCCTGGGTAGCGGCGAGTGGTAAACTGCCGCCATCGACGGTCTGGTTCGAGGGGATGGCCGCAGGGCCGTTGGCAGGGATCGCGGACGTTCCCAAGGCACGCGAGGACTCGACCAAGGCCGGTGCTGGAGTAACCGATTGGCCTTGATGTTCGCCGTCGGTCATGATGGGTTCTCCACAGGCGACCATCAGGCTGAGGACGCCCACGAGAGAAAAGAGGATTGATCGTCGCATCGCTCGCGCTCCGCGTTGTTCCACGACCTCAGAGTATACAAGAAACGGTCCAGGGGACCAACCTACGGCCGAGAGAATACTACAGTACAAGTACAACGAACTACATGAAATACCAAAGTGCCTACCCGGTCTGGGGTCCTCGACTGTGCACTTCCTGCATGGTGTAGTTCCAACCCCTTGCCTCCTGACCATCATCATTCCCCGAACAGGTTCGACCTTCGGTACCCTCTTCGGTCAATCGATTCGGAATGACGAATCCTGGGTCTGTGTAACCACCATTGGTATTGATATCATTACTATTCTCAACCGGCTCAGCCTCTGCATCGGGGACCTGGTGAACCTTTGGCGGGGATACGTCCATGAACGACAAGAAACCCGAGCCTGCGCTGCTACCTCCGACTACCCGGCAGCGCCATTTCCAAGACCTTTCCAACCTGCTCGATGCCCTGCTGCCCCCCTGTTGCTTGGTCTGTTCCGGGCAACTCGAACCAGCAGTCGGGGGCCTCTGCTCTACATGTCGCGAAAACTGTATCCAACTGAGCGGGCCGAGCTGCTGTCGATGCGGACGGCTCTTGCCCGAAGGGGCAGGCAAGCATCATCACTGTGGTTCCTGCCGTCTCAAGCCACCTCCCCAGCACGGCCTGCGTTCAGGCTACGACTATCGCAGCGTGGCCCCCCTGCTCGCCAGGGTCAAACGGCGAGCCGAGACCGCCTTGCTCGTTCCATTGCTGGACCACCTCAGGAGTTTGAAGGAATACTTCCCCGAGATCGACGCCATTGTCCCCGTCCCTTCGCACCGGCTCGAGCTGGCTCGACGTGGGCACGAACCGACCCTCACCTTGGGTGTCCTGCTCGCCGGCCGCCTCGCTAAACCCTTACTACCGGGCATCTTGCGCAAACAACGCAGCACTCGTCCTCAGCACGAACTCGGCCGAGGGGAACGCGCACAGAATCTCCACGATGCCTTCGTCGTTCCGAAGTCCCTCCCGCTCTCGGCCCGACTGCTCTGTCGATGGTGCGCCTTGCGCACGGGACTCTCCCCCTCCCCTCTGCTTCTACGCATGGCCGCCAACCTCGAGAAGAAGCGCACCATCTTCAATGGTTTCAAATTATTATTGGTCGACGACGTGGTCACCACCGGAGCCACCATCGCCGCGTGTTCCCGCGCGCTCTTGCGAGGAGGGGCTACCTCGATCGAGGTCTTCACCTTGGCCAAGACCCTTTCCCGGGAAGAATGCGAAGTTCGAAAAAGTGATGGCTAGGGGGCTCTGTTTGGACTATACAGGAATGACCTCGGAGGAACCCAGCGATGGACGAGACCCCGGAGAAACGCAACTATCTCGGCATCTTGTTCGAGTGTTGCAATGTCTACGCTCGCATCCACCGGACCAAGGACGGCACGGCTTACGAAGGCCGTTGCCCGCGTTGTCTTCGTCCGATCAGGGTCGCCATAGGCGAAGGCGGGACCTCCCAGCGCATCTTCAAGGCGAGATGACCATGCTACGGATACTGCTGATCCTCTTCTTAGCTTACGTGCTCTGGAAAGTGCTGGCTCCCCAGGTCCTTCCCTTCCTCCGGCGCGGACCTCGCCAGAGGTCGGAGATCTTACCGGACGACGACCCCTACGCGGTGCTCGGAGTACCACGATCGGCCTCTCTCGAGGAGATCACCAGGGCCTTCCACGACCTCGCCGCCAAATACCACCCCGATAAAGTCGCCCATCTCGGCGAAGACCTGCAACACCTTGCGAACGAGCGCTTCCTCGCCATCGAGCGCGCCTATTCCACGATCAAACGCAACCACCCACAGTCAGGAGAACAGCGATGAAAGCCCCTGCCGCTCACCCGGACAAAGATCGCCTCAAAGCGGTCGACCTGACCATTGCCTCCATCGAGCGCCAGTACGGCAAAGGCTCGATCATGAAACTCGGCTCCAGAGAAGCCTTGCTCAAGGATCTCCAGGTCATCCCCACTGGCAGCATCAGCCTAGATCTCGCCCTCGGCATCGGAGGCATCGCCCGCGGCAGGATCATCGAGATCTTCGGACCGGAGAGCTCGGGAAAGACCACCCTGGCCCTGCACCTGTGCGCCGAAGCGCAAAAACTCGGCGGCACCGTCGCCTTCATCGACGCGGAGCACGCCCTCGACGTGACCTACGCCCGCAAGATCGGGGTCCACACCGAGGATATTCTGATCTCTCAACCGGATTACGGAGAACAAGCCCTTGAGATCGCCGACATGCTGGTCAAGAGTGGCGCCGTCGACCTGATCATCATCGACTCCGTGGCAGCCCTCACTCCCAGGGCGGAATTGGACGGCGAGATGGGCGACACCCACGTCGGCCTGCAAGCTCGGTTGATGAGCCAGGCCTTACGCAAACTCACGGCCACGATCAATAAATCCAACACGGTCCTGGCTTTCATCAACCAGATCCGCATGAAGATCGGAGTCATGTTCGGCAACCCGGAGACCACCACCGGCGGCAATGCCCTCAAGTTCTACAGCTCGGTGCGACTGGACATCCGTCGCCTCGCGAACATCAAGAACGGTGAAGAAATCGTCGGCAACCGGGTTTCGGTCAAGGTCGTAAAGAACAAGCTGGCCCCACCGTTCCGCAAGGCCGAGTTCGACATCATGTACGATCAAGGCATCTCCCGCGAGGGGGACCTGCTCGACCTCGCCGTAGTCAACAACATCGTCCAGAAGAGCGGCTCCTGGTACAGCTACGGACAAGACCGCATCGGCCAAGGCCGCGAGAGCGTGAAGGTATTCCTGCGCGAGAACCCGGAACTCTTCGAGCGGATCAAGACCGACCTCTGTGCCTCGAAAACCCCGGCCCGCCTTACCCCGGAGAGCAACCTCCCCGAAGAAGGCACACCGGACCCGAGCGAGTGACGCTGCCCCCCCCACGGAGAGGAGCATGGACCTCACGACCATTCTGACCGCAGCGGTGCGTACGGGCGCCTCGGATATCCACCTGCGGGTCAACGAACCCCCGGTGTTCCGCGTGAACGGACTCCTGCTCAGGACCAAACAACCCAAGCTGACCAACGAACAGATCAAGGGGTTCGCCTCCTCGTTCCTGACCGAGGACGACTGGCAAAAATTCCGGATCAACAACCAACTCGACCTTGCCCATACCATTCCCGACGTCGGGCGTTTCCGCGTCAACATCTTCATGCAGCAACGGGTCCTCGGCATCGTCTTCCGCATCATCCCCTTCAGGGTCAAGACCCTCGACGAACTCTCCCTGCCCGAGGTGCTCAAGGACATTGCCATGACGCCTCGGGGGCTGGTCCTGGTCACCGGAGCCACGGGCAGCGGTAAATCCACCACGCTGGCGGCGATGATCGAGCACCTCAACCAAAATAAACCCCATCACGTGATCACGGTCGAGGACCCGATCGAGTACCTTTTCAAGGACAATCGCTGTGTCATCAACCAACGCGAGATCGGTCAGGACGCCCCCTCGTTCAATGAGGCTTTCAGGGCCGCTCTGCGTCAGGACCCGGACATTATCCTGGTCGGCGAAATGCGCGACCTCGAGACCATCGACATCGCCCTCAAGGCGGCCGAGACCGGTCACCTGGTGCTCTCGACTCTGCACACGACCAATGCCGTGGAAACGGCCAACCGCATCATCGCTGTCTTTCCCAACGAGCAACAGCGTCTGGTGCGACACCGTCTCGCCATGGTCCTCAAATCGATCATCTCGCAGCGCCTGGTGCGCACAGCCGACGGCAAGGGCCGCCTCGCCGCCAACGAGATCCTGATCAACACCCGACGGGTGATGGAGATCCTGGACGAGGGTGAAGACCTCGCGGGTCTGGCCGACGTGATCACCGAAGGGTACGATCCTTACCGGATGCAGACCTTCGATCAACACCTCATGTACCACCTGAAACTGGGCAGGATCAGCTACGACGAGGCCATGGCCAACTCCACCAATGCCCAGGACTTCAAGCTCCGCTTCCAGGGTATCCACACCGGCGGCAGCGGTGGCGGTTGGGTGGCCTTCGATCAGGCGATCGAAGCTGAACTGGAGAAGCTCAAGAACGCACCCGCACCTTCCGGCTCCTGATCCGACCTGCTTGACGCAACGACGAAGGCCTTCTTGTCTATCCGTTTCCCGCATGCTACTACCGTGTTCTGCTACCAAGCCGTCAACGACGAGGGGGACACCATGGCCGAGATCCTGAAGCACTACATCAACGGAACGTGGGTCGCTTCCCACGGGACAACCCTGCTCGAGGTGGACAACCCGGCGACGACCGAGGTCCTGGCCAAAGTCCCGCTCGGCGACCGGAAGGACGTGGAAGCGGCGGTCGGCGCGGCCCAGGAAGCCTTCCGCGACTGGCGCGAGACCCCTCCCCTCGATCGAGCCCAATACTTCTTCAAACTCAAGACGTTGCTCGAGGAGCACTTCGAAGACCTCAGCCGCATGGTCACCGTGGAGCACGGCAAGACCCTGCACGAGGCTCGCGGGGACGTACGCCGCGGCATCCAGAACGTCGAGGTCGCGGCCGGCATCCCCACCCTGCTGATGGGCGAGACCTGCGAGGACGTGTCCCGGGGGGTGGATTCCACCTCCATGCGCAGAGCCCTGGGCGTCTTCGCGGCCATTACCCCCTTCAACTTCCCGGCCATGGTCCCACTGTGGTTCTGGCCCTTCGCCGTGGCCTGCGGCAACACCTATGTGGTCAAACCCTCGGAACAAGTGCCGTTGACGCAACAACTCCTCTTCCAACTCACCGAACGGGTCGGCTTCCCCAAGGGCGTGCTCAACCTCGTCCACGGGGCCAAGGAAGTGGTCGACGCGCTGTGCGACCACCCCGACGTCAAGGGCGTCTCCTTCGTCGGCTCCACGCCCGTGGCCGAACATATCTACCGCCGCTGCGCCGCGGCCGGGAAGAGGGTCCAGGCCCTCGGCGGGGCCAAGAACTCCATGATCGTTATGGACGACGCGGTCAAGGACAAGACCGTGGCCAACATCCTCGATTCGTCCATGGGTTGCGCCGGACAACGCTGTCTCGCCGCCTCGGTCGTCCTGTGCGTCGGCGACCATGCCTACGACTGGTTCTCGGCCGGCTTTGTCGAGCAGGCCCGCAAGGTGAAGACCGGCAACGGCCTCGACGAGAACGTGAACCTCGGCCCGGTCATCTCCCGGGCGGCCAAGGACCGCATCTTGACCGATATCGGGACCGCGCTCGAGCAGGGCGCGACCATGCTCCTCGACGGCCGTAACACCGCCGACCTGGGACCCGGCTACTTCCTCCGGCCGACCGTCCTCGCCACCCAAGATCGCGAAAACATCTTGATAACGAAAGAACTGTTCGGCCCCGTGGTCGCGCTCCTGAAGGTTTCCAGCCTGCAAGAAGGCATCGACCTGATCAACGCCTGTCCCTTCGCCAACACCACCTCGATCTTCACCTCCAGCGGCCGCGCCGCCCGCCAGTTCCAGTACGAGGTCCACCCGAGTATGATCGGGGTCAACATCGGGGTCCCGGCGCCGATGTCCTTCTTCAGCTTCGGAGGTACCCGCAAATCCCTCTACGGCGACCTCAAGGCCCACGGCAAGGAGAGCATCGCCTTCTTCACCGACACCAAGGTCAGCATTATCCGCTGGTTCTGACCCGAGGAGGTACTCCATGAGCATCCTGATCACCGGCGGCGACATCGTCACCGCCGCGGACCGTTACCAGGCTGACCTCCTGATCGAGAACGGGAAGATCACCCGCATCGGTTTGGACCTCAGCTCCATCTTCGTCGCAGAACGGGTCATCGACGCAACCGGGCTCCTGGTCCTGCCCGGGGCCATCGATCCACACACCCACCTGGACATGCCGTTCATGGGTACCCGGTCGGCGGACGACTTCGAGAGCGGCACCCTGGCCGCCCTCCACGGGGGCACCACCACGGTCATCGATTTCGCCATCCAGAGCAAGGGGCACGGCCTGAACGAGGCTCTGGACACCTGGTCCGGCTTTGCCGAGGGCCGCGCGGTGGGCGACTATGCCTTCCACCTGGCCGTCACCGACTTCAATGACCAAGTCTCCGCCGAGCTACCCGGCATCATCACACGTCGCGGCGTCACCTCCTTCAAGGCTTTCATGGCCTACAAGGGCTCCCTGATGATCGACGACCGGCAACTGCTCCTGCTCCTCGAGCAGTGCGGCCGGCACGGAGGCTTGCTCTCGGTGCACGCCACCAACGGCGATATGATCGACCAGCGCGTCGCCGCTTTCCGGGCCCAGGGAAAAACCTCCCCCCTCTACCACTGGCTGGCCCAGTGCGAACTGACCGAGGAAGAAGCCACCGGGCGTTTCCTCGACCTGGCCCATCTCTGCGGTACCCCGGTCTACATCGTCCACCTGACCTGCGAGGGCGCGCTCAATAAAGTCCGCAACGCGACCAAGCGCAACCAGCAGGTCTTCGTCGAAACCTGCCCGCAATACCTGCTGCTCGACGCGTCGCTGTATGAGCGCGGCTTCGAAGCCGCGAAGTGGGTGATGAGTCCGCCGCTACGCCTCGCGAAAGACCGCGAGACCCTGTGGGCAGGGCTGCGGCAAGGCTTGGTGCAGACGGTCGGCACCGACCACTGTCCCTTCACCCTGGCCCAGAAAGAGACCGGACGGAACGACTTCAGCAAGATCCCCAACGGCATGCCCGGTATCGAACACCGCCTCGAGTTGCTCCACTCCGAAGGGGTGGTGAAAGGCCGCATCGGCCTCCAGAAGCTCGTCGAAGTCAGCTCGACCAACGCGGCCAGGATCTTCGGCCTTTTCCCTCAGAAAGGCACCATCGCGGTCGGCAGTGACGCGGATCTCGTCCTATTCGACCCGCGCGAGGAACACGAAATCTCTGCCGCGACTCATCACCACCGCTGTGACTACTCGGCCTTCGAAGGCTACCGCGCGACCGGTCGCGTCAAGACCGTGCTGCTCCGCGGCACGGTGGCCATCGAGAACGGCACGGCAAAGATCGGCAAGGGCTTCGGTCGCTACCTTGCCAGAAACCAGTTCAATCCCAATCGCTGAACAGGAGGCACTATGACCAGGACCGTCACCGCGGGTCTCATCCAGCTCGCGAACCAACTCCCCACCGAGTCGAGCTGCGCCGAGCACCGCGAAGCCATGATCGAGGCCCATATTCCCTTCCTCGAGCAGGCAGCTTCCAAAGGGGTGCAGGTGCTGTGCCTGGAAGAAGTCTGCACCGGACCCTATTTCTGTCCGTCCCAGGATAAAAAATGGTACGGCCTGGCCGAGGCCATCCCCGAGGGTCCCACGACCCAGCGCTTCATGGCCCTGGCCAAGAAGTACGGTATGGTCATCGTCCTCCCCATCTACGAGGAGGAAATGCCGGGGGTCTACTACAACACCGCGGCGGTGATCGACGCCGACGGCACCTACCTGGGCAAGTATCGTAAACACCACATCCCGCAAGTCGCCGGCTTCTGGGAAAAGTTCTTCTTCAAACCCGGCAACCTCGGCTTCCCGGTCTTCGAGACGGCCTTCGCTAAAATCGGGGTCTACATCTGCTACGATCGCCACTTCCCCGAGGGCGCCAGGGCCCTCGGCCTGAACGGGGCGGAACTGGTCTTCAACCCCTCGGCCACCGTGGCCGGGCTGTCCCAATACCTTTGGCAACTCGAACAACCCGCTCACGCCGTGGCCAACGGGTATTTCGTCGGTGCGATCAACCGAGTCGGCTGCGAACTGCCCTGGAACATCGGCGAATTCTATGGTTCTTCCTACTTCGTGGACCCACGCGGCCAGATCGTGGCCCAGGGCTCCAAGGACAAGGATGATCTGGTCACCGCGGTGTTGGACCTCGACTCCATCCGCGAGATCCGCAACTTGTGGCAATTTTACCGGGACCGCCGACCCGAGGCTTACGAGGACCTGGTCCTCCTCTGACCTCATGGCAGCCGGCTTCGTGCCGCTGCCGGGTTTCCGGTTTTTACAACGAGGAGATGGACGACATGACCCACAACCTCAAGGACAATGCCGACGACATCGTAGCCCTGTGCAAACGCTACACCCTCTTTTCCTGGGCAGCCCAGGGCAAGGTCAACCCCATCCCGGTCACCCGAGCCAAGGGCGTGTACTTCTGGGACGCCGCCGGCAAGCGTTACCTCGACTTCAGCTCGCAACTCATGAACGTCAACATCGGCCACGGCGATCCCCGCGTGCTCGAAGCGATCACGGCCCAAGCCGCCGAGCTGACCTACGCCTACCCGGGCATGGCCACCAGGCCGCGCGGCGAACTCGGCCGCAAGTTGTCCGAGCTCACGCCCGGCGGTCCGAAGAGGACCTTCTTCACCCTCGGCGGAGCCGAGGCTATCGAGAACGCGATGAAAATCGCGCGACTCTACACCGGTCGGCAGAAAATCGTCACGCGGTACCGTTCCTTCCACGGGGGGACCTTTGCCGCGGCCTCGGCCGGCGGCGATCCTCGCAGACTGGCCAACGAACCCGGGGTGCCCTGGATCGTCCGCACCCTCGACCCCTATGCCTACCGCAGCCCGATCTACCGCCACTGCACTCCCGAAGAAGGGGACATGGTGCTCATCGACCTGCTCGCCGAACAGCTCGAGATGGAGGGTCCGGGCAACGTGGCCGCGGTCCTGCTGGAAGGCTACAGCGGCTCGAGTGGCATCATGGCCCCCAGCACCCCGCTGTATTGGCAGCGCCTGCGCGAGCTGTGCACCGCCCACGGCATCCTGCTCATCGTGGACGAGGTCATGAGCGGTTTCGGCCGCACGGGTAAATGGTTCGCCATTGAGCACTACGGCGTGCAGCCGGACCTCATGGTCCTCGCGAAGGGGTTGACCTCGGGCTACCTGCCCCTCGGCGCGGTCGTGGTCAACGAGAACATCGCCGCCCACTTCGATCAACACGAACTGGTCGCCGGCTTGACCTATGGGGCACATACGCTCGCCTGTGCCACAGCCCTGGCCTGCATCTCGGTGTACGAACAGGATCACCTCGTCGAACGCGCTGCACACCTGGGCAAGAAACTCGAGGTCAAGCTGCAGAGGCTCCAGGAGCACCACCCGTCCCTCGGCGACATCCGCGGTACCGGGCTCTTCTACGTCCTGGAAGTGGTCAAGGACCGGGCCACGCGCGAACCCATGTCCGCCTGGAACAAACCCCTAACCCCGCCCATGGCCGCGATCGCCGCTTACCTGCGCGAGCACGGGGTCTCGACCTTCGTGCGCTGGAACTTGATCTTCGTGGTCCCACCGTTGATCATCGAAGAACAGGAACTCGACGAAGGGTTGAGCGTCATCGACCAGGCCCTCGCGATCAGCGACAGGGCAATGGCCTGAGCCCTTCCTACCCCCCTTCAGCGGAGGTTTTCCCATGACCTTGGAACCCACGACCTGCCGCGAGCCCTGGGACCTCGGCCGCATCACTGCCGAAGCCGCCAGGTGTCTCCTGTGCCACGACGCTCCCTGTTCCAGGGACTGCCCGGCCGGGACCGATCCCGGCCGTTTCATCCGCAAGGTGCGCTTGCGCAATCTCAAGGGCGCCATCCGCACCATCAGGACCAACAACGTGTTCGGCGGCACCTGCGGTCTGCTCTGCCCGACCGAGAAGCTGTGCGAGAAGGCCTGCTCCGCGGCAGCCTTGGATCGGCCGATCCGCATCGGCGAACTCCAACACGGACTTGTCGAACTCGGGTACCGGCTCGGTTACAACCCACTTCGGCCGGTGCCCCTTCGGGGACCGAGGGTTGCGATCCTCGGCTCCGGTCCCGCGGGTCTGGCCTGCGCCGCCGAACTGGCGAGGCACGGGCTCCGGGTCACGGTCTTCGAGCGCGAGGGAGAGCCCGGCGGAGTCGTGCGGCACCTGCTGCCCGACCAACGAGTCCGCAGCACCATCGTCGAACGGGAGATCGAGGACATCCTCGGCCTGGGCGTCGAAGTACGCACCGGCCTGGCCATCACCGGTGCGAACGCCGCGAAGAACCTCCTCGACGAAGGCTATGCCGCCGTTTTCGTCGCCACGGGCACGACCCACAGCAAGAGTCTGGGACTGGCTCCGGCGGCTACGCCGAACTTGCTCCTCGCCCTCCCCTTCCTCCGGGCGTGCAAGGGAAAACCCGACCCTGCCGTTCTCGGGCTGGTGCAGGGCAAGACCGTGACCGTCATCGGCGGCGGCGACGTGGCCATGGACGTTGCCGCTTCGGCCCTGCAACTCGGCGCCTCCACGGTCTCGGTCTTGTACCGCCGCTCCTTCAACGAAATGCCGGGGGACAGGGGGCAAAAACTCGCGACCCAGGAACTCGGCGTCCACTTCCTGTTCCTGGTCACCCCGCTCGCCTATGAGCTGCAGCAGGGCAGCATCGTATCCGTGCGGCTGGTCCGGAACGAACTTGGTTCGCCGGACCCGGACGGGCGACGCAGACCCTCACCCCTCCCCGGCAGCGAACACCTCGTACCGACCGACCTGGTGATAGAGGCCATCGGTGAAGAGGTCGCCCCGGACAATATTCTGCTCAACGATCATCTCGGCGCCAATGCCGGGCACCTTGTCCGCACCGACCCGGCCGGCAGGGCGACGAATATCGACCGAGTCTATGCCGGAGGCGACACTGTCCGGGGTCCTGCCCTGGTCGTCCAGGCCGTGGCCGACGGTAAAGCCGCCGCGCACGGCATCCTCGAACGTTTGCAGCGGAGCTGATCGTATTCTCTGGAACTCTCACCTCTCCGAGGAGGTACTCGCATGTTCGACCCCACCTTCGACCTGAGCGTGGATTTCTGCGGCAAGCGGATGGTCAATCCGTTCATGCTTTCGTCCTCACCGGTCTCCAACAGCGCCGAGATGATCCACCGGGCCTTCGAGGCCGGTTGGGGGGGCGTGGCCTACAAGACGATCAGCTCCCCCACCGAGCTCGTCGTCCATCCCTCGCCGCGCATGTGTACCTACGACTACCAGGGCCGGAAGCTGATCGGCCTGCAGAACGTCGAACAGACCTCAGACCGTCCCATCGCGGACAACCTCGCGGACCTCGCCGCCCTGAAGCGTGCGTGGCCGGACCGCCTGGTCATCGGCAGCATCATGGGTTTTTCCACCGAGGAATGGCGGGAG
>MGSU01000075.1:0-14309 GCA_001799195.1 Deltaproteobacteria bacterium RIFOXYA12_FULL_61_11
ATCCCCCGAAGAAGGTCCTGGTCACCGACCTCGACGGAACCCTGTGGGGTGGAGTGATCGGTGATGACGGGGTGGCCGGGATCGAACTCGGCACCGTTTCTCCCCGTGGCCATGCCTATCAAACTCTTCAGCGGTATCTCCAAGAGTTGCGCGGCCGCGGGATCCTCCTGGCCGTGTGCAGCAAGAATGAAGAAGGGGTCGCGCGGGAACCTTTCGAACGGCACCCGGAAACCGTGTTGCGGCTCGAGGATTTCGTGGCTTTCAAGGCCAACTGGGCGCCGAAACCGGACAACCTGCGCCACATCGCTGCGGAACTGAACCTGGGACTGGATAGTGTCGTCTTCCTCGACGACAACCCGGCCGAAATTGAGCTGGTGCGTAGGGAAATACCCGAGGTGGTCGCCTTGCAGCTCGAAGATCCCGCCCTCGCAGTGCGTATGCTGGCCGAGGCCCGGTTGTTCGAACCGCGCCGCCTGACCGATGAAGATTTCCAGCGCACCGAGATGTATCGCCAGGAACGCCAACGTCAGGCCTGCGCCGGGCAGTGCACCGATCTTGCCGGTTTCCTCCAATCCCTCGGTATGACCGCTCGCTACGAGCCCTTCACCGCCCTCAACCTCGGCCGTATCGCCCAACTGGTGCAGCGCAGCAACCAGTTCAACCTGACCACGAAACGGCGAGACGAGGCTCAGCTCCGCACCCTCATGGCAGACCAGGCCTTTCTCTGCCGGACCCTCTCCCTGGCCGACCGCTTCGGCGACTACGGACTCATCTGCGTCCTCATCGCCAAAGTACGAGCCGCCGACAGCGCCCTCTTCCTCGACACCTGGCTGATGAGCTGTCGGGTGCTGAGCCGGCAGGTGGAAGAACTCGCCCTCAACTTGTTGGTCGAGGAAGCCCGCAACCGGAGCTTGACCACCCTCCAGGGTCTGTTCCTGCCGACCCGGAGGAACGACCTCGTCCGGGAGCACTACGACCGCCTCGGCTTTTTGGTACTCGAAGCGAGCGCCGAAGTGCGCCGGTACCGGCTCGAAATCGAAAGCTTCTGCCCTCGACCAACCCCTATCACCGTGGTGAGGTATTGACGATGAGTGATGATCGACACGTCTACGAACGTTTACAGAGCGTGTTCGACCGCGTCTTCCTGGACGAAGTCAAGGTTTCCCCTCAGCTTTCTGCCAAAGATGTGGATGAATGGGACTCCCTGCTGCACGTCACGCTCATCCTGCTGGTAGAGAAGGAGTTCGGCATCCGTTTCGCCACCGGGGAAGTCGAGGCCACCGAGAACGTAGGGGAACTCGTGACCCTTGTCCTGCGGCACCTCGAGGGTGGTTGAACCCCGGTTACTGCGTACAGCCCCGCATACCTCATACACCCCGGAACTGGCGCCACAACAGTTCGAGCTGTGCCGGTTCGTTGGCGAACAAGATCACGCTGAGGGAGATATAGAGGAAGGTCAGCAGCCAGGCGCACAGAGCGATGGACCTGTTGTTCAGGTAGCGCCGGTACCCGCTCAACCCCAACCAGCGCTTGAGCAACAACGACCAGGAGTAGACCACGATGACGCCAAGGCCATGCATCGCTCCGAAGAGGAGGAAGTTCCAACTCTGGCCGTGCCAGACACCAATGACCAGGAAGGACAAGAGGATGGAGGACACCGTCGCCGCGTGTAGGTGGTCGGTTCCCCAGCGACGGACCAGCCATTTGGTCAGCGGCGTGAAAACCATACTGCCGACGTATCGCCCCAGGGTGATGTGCCAAGTGCCCCAGAATACCTGTAAATTCCGCGACGCCAGAGGATTGCGAAAATTATCGTCGATTTCGATACCGATCAGACGTGCCGCGCCGATACAGAACTCACAGAAACCCGAGAAACTGAAATAGACATAAAGGTAGAAGCCGACACCGCTGACCAGGAGCTCCGGGAGTCCGTGTTGATTGTGATCCCAAAAATACCCGGAGAAGCTCAGTTGATCGCAGACCGTGGCCAGGACGAGATATTTCACGGCACCCACGAGGAGCTGACAGAGGGCGGGGATGGCTTCGGGCCAATGCCCATGTGAGTCGTCCATCGATTGGACAAAACGCGGGTAAGCTGAAATCGGCCCTACCAGCAGCGTCGGCAGGAAGAAAGCGAAGGATAGGTAGGTGGCTGGATCGGGGGGCGGAAGGTTCCTGGCCCTGAGTTCGACCGGCAGGATGCTCAGTCGGAACGCCATGAAGGACAACCCTACCATGGACCAGGTAGCAAGGTCCTCTCGATTGGCCCCAGCCTGCACCAAGAACTCTTGGGTCCAGCCAGCACCGACCTTACTCCACACTAGCACCAGGAGAGGGAACAGCATGGCCGCGAGGTAGAGAAGTCGATGGCGGTACATGAACCGCACGAAGAAGTAGTGGCCCAGGGTCCATGCACAGTACAGGGCCAACCCGCCCGACCACGTACCCCAATCGAAGAAGTACAGCAGCGCTGACGCGTTGCAGAAGGCGAAGGCTGGGTTGCGCAGCGCACGTGGCGCCGTGCGTACGATCAGGGCAGCCACGAGGAAATAACTACCGAGCGGAAGCAGCATCGAGAAGTCCAGCACCTGGTTCATGGCTGCTCACTCAGAAGCGTCGATAGACAAGGCCAAAATCGAGAGAGCGCTCGGGGATGGTGGAAAATGCATAGAGCGACACCAGGCACAGCACCATTGCACACAACCCGAGTATCCAAGCGATTATTCCGGGTTTCATTGTGGTCTCCTGGAGTACCGATCGAAGGCGTGGAGCAGGGCCGTTTGGGTCACGCGGGTGTGGAGGTAGCCGCCCCCGGTGTTGAAATGGAGAATGTCGCCCGGCAGGTAGAGTTGGTCTATCTGCGCCTCGTTGAAACCGGCAAAGAACCGCGCTGGGGCAACGGCGAGCAGGGGAACTCCATCCCGCTCGAGCCAGGACTGGGCCCGATGGGGCAAGCGTATGACTTCCTCTGCAGCAGCATGGCGGAAGGGAATCCTCACCAGGATCAGGCGTGTCTGACTGGCAGCGACCAGTTCGACGATGCGTTCCATGAAGTGGGCTTGGTAGTCGGGGAGCTCAAGATCGAAACGCAGGTGCTCGTCTTGCCGACCATGGTGCAATAGTTCGTCGAGTTCGCAGGGATGCTCGCGCAACCGAGCCTGCAATTCCTCGGGCACAGCCTCATCCGGCAGCCAGTCGCTGCCGCGGGTTTTGGCGAAGGTAGCTTCGACGATCGGTACATCCCGGGTCAGCAGGGCGGCGAGATATTGCCGCGGAGCGACAAGCACGGTGAGCGCGAATAAGGGAATGACGGTATCTCGGGGTAGTCCGGCGAAGGCTGACCAGTGTTCGTGCGCTTGGAGTATGCGGTGCAGGCTGGGATTGATCGGGATGTGCGGGTTGGGATCCACGTCGTACAGGACCAAACCGACCCTGCGGTGGGCCAGGAGATCGCGCAGCAGGATGTAATGGAGGTCTGTACCGTAGAAGACCGAGGGCAGGTGGACCACGGTCGCGGTTCGTCCCAGGTGAGCACTCAGGGCTTCTTGGATTCGGCGGGCATGAAAACCGGCGGCCACGTGGGACGATCCCAGGATGGCAACATCCACGGGTTTGGTCTCGGTGAAGAGCTGCTGGTACACATAACCGCTCAGATTCTCACGTCGATCTGCCCCCCGGTAGACCTGCTCGCGCGAGGGGAAGCCGGTGATACCCGGAGCCAGGGTCAGTACGAGCAAGCCGACGAGCGCAAGCGAGGCGTACAAGAGGGACTGTTGCGGCCGGAACAGGGGGCCTCGAGAGCTGGTGTTGAACATGGGGTGCTCGTACGTCAGAGGAGATAGCGGAGCCAACTATAGACATAGCGCCAGGAATGTCGGCGCAGCGAGATCTTGGAGTGACCGTATAGCCGGCGGTACTCGTGCGTAGGCACCTCCAGAAGGCGATAGCCGGCGCGGAGGGTCTTGATGATCAACTCTTGTTCTATGGTGGTCAGGTCTTCGCGCAGGTCCAGGGTCAGCGCGACCTCGCGCAGGATGGCGCGAAAACCGTTTTGGCTGTCGGTGAGCGCGGCACCGAAGCGCAGGTTGATGCCGCAGGTGATAATATCGCTGCCGATGTTGCGCAGGAACTTCGATACATCCCCGTGCAGTTCGTCCGAGCCGCCCATGATGCGCGAGCCTTGTACGTGTTCGGCTCTGCCCTCGACGATGGGCATGACCAGCCGGGGAATGTCGTCTGGGTCATGCGAACCCTCGGCATCGATGAAGACCAGCACCTCGCCCGTGGCCAGTGCGATACCTTGGCGCAGCGCCGCTCCCTTGCCCTTTCCCGCGTCCAGATGCACCTCGGCTCCGCAGCGGCGAGCTACCTCGGCGGTGCCATCCCGAGAATGGCCGTCGATCACTAAGAGCTCGTCGGCATGGCCCCGGCACCCCTCGATGACGTCCGCGATGGTCTTGGCTTCCTCTTTGGCCGGAATGATGACCGATACTTTCATGGTTCCTTCAGAACTCGGCCTCGCTCCGGTCGGTACTGCCGTCTCGAACGAAGAGGGGATCCCCGTCGAGGATGGCGCGGCGGGCATTGCGGGCATCTTCGGACTTGAAGAGAGCGCAGTCTTTGTCCTCTGTCCCCCCTGCCTTCCAGCACTGCACGGCGCTACCGCCCTTCTTCAGGAAACCGCCGCGGGTGTCGGCCGAGCGATCGAGGAAGACGAGGTAGTTCTTGTCGTCCCTCGCGTTGTGGAAGAGGAAGAGGCTCAGGTCGGCGGAGCGGCGGTGGACCAGATAGCTCCCCTTGGACTTGCCTCTCTCGAGCACGAGCTTGGTCATGAGGTGCGAGCCATCGCCGTGGAGGTAGGAGATGGTCATCAAGGGCTCGCGGCGGTCGGGTACGGTGAAATCGAAGAGGCGCCAGATGCCCTGTCGACCATCGGCCGAGGTAATGCCGTTGACCAGCACAAAGTCCTCGAGGTCGAGGCGTGGTCCCGCGCCGCTCACCAGGAGCGACCAGAGCAAGCCCTTGCCGTCGGCCTGATCCAGCTCGACCTCAGGAGAAAAGGCCTCGAGGTTGTCCCCTGGCGCGGAGAACGATGGCAACTCCATGTCTTTACAGGCCTGCGCGATCAAGCGCACCGTTGGCAGGGTAACGTTGCGACCCTGTTCGTCGAAGTCGTCCTTGAAGCTGAGAGGCCGCTCCGGCTGGTTGAACCAGACCACGGCCGAATTGTAGAGGTACGTGGCCTTGATCGTTTTCCCCGTCACTCCCTTGTCGAGCAGCTCGAACATCTTGCGTGGGAAGAAGACGAGCGAGAGGAGTACCGTGTCCACGGTCTTGATGACCGCCTTGGCCTGTTCAAACGGTCCGACCAAGTCTCCCAGCCGTCCAGTGAGGTCGTCGGGGTCGTCAAGGGTGTCGCGCAACCCGCCCAGGTCGGGCAGGTCGAAGTCGGCCAGGGTGTCGAGCAGGTAGAAGGAGTTGAAGCCGGACACGTCGGCGCCGAACGCGGCCGAGGGGGGGATGTCCGGCAACGCAGCATTGCTGGAGAAGCTCGTCGGCAGAGCGGCAGCGGGCAAGGCCGCCGCAGGGAGCGCCTCGGCTGCGACGGCATCAGTTCCACCGCTGTCCCCTTCAATGACCAAAGCCGCGGGCAGGGCTGCGGCAGGAAGGGCTGATGCCGGCAAGGCCGCAGCAGGCAATGCTGAGGTCGGCACTAATCCCGATGAAGAGGAGAAAGCGTCCGGGTTCTTCATCTCTTCGGGAACGGCCTCGGCCGCGGGGTCCTCGACCTCGTCGGGAGGCGTAGTTTCTTCGCTCTCGTCCTCTCCACCGAGAAAACCGCACGAGAGGAAGACGAGACCTGTGAGCACCAGGCAGAGCAAGGGCAGGACGAGAAGCGTGCGGGCAGACGACATGGGAACCTCCACGAACGAGTGGTTACACGGCCCGGGTGAAGATCATGGCGACCACGGTCACATCGTTGCCGCCCATGCTGATCATCAGGCCATAGGGCCTGGCAGGATCGAGGGAGAGCTGGCACGGGCCGGCGTTGCCGGTGAGCTGGTCGAGGAGGTCCACTGCCTGGCGTACCCCGGTACCGCCGGTATAATGGCCGTAACCGATCAGACCTCCCGTGGCGTTGGCCGGCACCTTTCCATCCCGGCGTGTGTGCCCGTCGAGTACATACTGCGGGGCAGTGCCGGGAGGGGTGAGGCCGATGGCTTCGAGGGCCAACATGGCGCTGATGGTGAAGCAATCGTGCACCTCGACGAACCCGAGGTCCTCGAGACTGAGCCCGGCCATTTCCAGGGCCCTTTGCACGGCCGCGGCCGTGGTGTCGAGCACGGTGAGGTCCTCGGGAGGCCGGGTGATGTCCCTCGCCGCCTGACCGAAACCGATGAGGCGGGCACAGCGATCCCTGTGAAGACCTGCCTTTTGCACCCCTTCTTCGCTCAGGAACAAGAGCGAGGAGGCTCCGTCCGAGACCTTGGAGCAATCGAAATAATTGAGGTGCTCGACGAAGCTCTTCGGATTGGGCGCGGCCATGGCCGCGGCCTCGGGATCCTCTAGCGTGTTGTGGTGTTCTTGGGCCTTGGGACAGAGCCTGGCGTTCTCGACCATCTGAGCGTACCAGCGGGCCATGCCCTTGCGCGCCGTCTCTCCCCCGTAACGCTGGAAATAGGCTCCGGCGCGGTCGGAGAACTTCGAGGGGAAGAAGTAGGCATGGCCGGCCTTGCGCTCGCCGCGGTAGTACCCCGCCGCGGCCAGGTAATCGGCGCCATACACGGCCTTGACCGTGTTCTGGATCTCGAAGCCGAGGCAGAGGGAGATATCGGAGAGGTCCGAGAGGACGGTCTTCATGGCCGTGGCCAAGGCCAGACCGCCGGAACAGCAGGCGCCCTCGACCCTGGTCGCCGGTTTATGCCGCAAGCCCTCATGCAGCATGCCAACGAAACCGGGCAAGTTGCCTTGGCGCAGGAAGCGGCCGGCCATGAAGTTGCCAACCACGGCCTCGTCCACCAGGGAGGGATCGGGCAGGGCCGTGAGCGTGGACCGGCCTGCCTCGACCACATATTCCTCGAAGGTGCGCATGGGTTTCTTGGGGTTGAACTCCTTGCGGCCGGAGCCGAAGGAGACGGTATTGTACCCGGCGGCGATATAGACGTTCTTGCGTAACTGCTTCATCGAGTTGCTCCTTTGCTCAAGCGAAGTCGGCGACGCCGTACAGATGGAAGAAGCCGAGCTTGAGCACGGCGCTGACGTCGTCCACGGTGGGGGTCACCCCGAGCTGCACCAGGGTCTCCGCGATGACCTTGGAGTTCTTCAGGTAGTCCCGGGCCAAGCTCGCGCCGAGGGTGTCCAGGGCTTCGAGCTTGCCGAAATAGGCTGCCAATCGCTCGCCTGCATGGCCGTCCCGAGAGAGGGCCTTCCAGGTCAGCGCACTCGAGGGTAGGGGGCCAAGCAGACCGTCGACCTTCCCGAGGAGCGCTTCGTCGATGGTCCGGTAGGTTCCGGACTCGAGGTCGTAGACCCTTGCTGGACGACCCTTCTCGTAACCGAGGAAACCGTCCTTCTGGCTGCCATCCTGGTGTTGGCCGCCTCGGATCCCGGCCGCGAGCATGCGGTCGCACAACGGCGAACGCAGGTGCGGTTGCTCGCCGTGCTCTGCGATGATGGCCAGGATGGACTGATAGACCTCGATGCCGACGTAGTCGAGGAGTTGGAAGATGCCCATGGGCCGCAACAGGAAATCTTGGGTCACGCGGTTCACGGCCACGACGGCCTCGGGCAGCGTGAGTCCACGGTCGGCCACGAGACGTTCGGCGAGGTTGAGCCCATACAGACCGTCTCGGGTGAAGTGCCCGTTGCCGATGAAACCGGCCACGTCGGCCGAGCGGACCACGGTCTTGCGCAAATGGGCGGCCAGTTCGACGGCCAAGCCGACAAGCTCCTTGCGGGTTGTCTCGGGCACGATGAGTTCCAAGAGCTTCTGCACGATCGGTGGGTTGTAGAAATGATAACCGATGACGCGGCCGACCAGGTCGGTGCGCTGTGAGATCAGGCCGATGGGGATAGACGAGGTATTGGTAAAGAAGTAGGTCTCTTTGGCACAACTCTCCGCCAACTGCTTGAAGACCTTCAGCTTCACCTCGAGATTTTCGACGATCGCCTCGAAGACCATGGTCGCGGGCGCGACCACGCGCAGGTCGGTGTCCACGCGCACGAGAGAGAGGAGATCGGCGATGTACTGCTCGATGATCTCGCCGTTGTCCACGAGGTCGGCGCGGTCGGAATAGAAACCCCGCAAGGTGACGATCTGTTTCTCGGCCGCCCGGCGGGCCTGATCGGCGAGGTAGGCCAGCAGGCCGGGAAAGGCGGCCTCGTTGGTGTCGATCAACGTGAGACGCAGATGCTCGAGCCGGTACTGCAACTTCAGGCGGACCAATTCTTGGGAGAGCAACGCGGCGATGCCGCTGCCCATCTTCCCGGCCGCTCCGAGCACGGCCACGCGCTGCATGAGTTGTTGGTATTCCATGGTTTCCTCCTCCCTTACCCTGCAAGGAGTATTTTGGCGATGGTCAGGAGCTGCATGAACGAGGTGCCCTCATAGATACTGCCGATCTTGGCATCGCGGTAGAACTTCTCGACCGGGTATTCTTTGGTGAAACCTGCGCCGCCATAGATCTCCACCGCTTTGCTGGCGACCCGTTCGGCCACCTGACTGGTGAAGAACTTCGCCATGGCCGCTTCTTTGACGAAGGGCAGGCCCGCGTCTTTGAGCCGCGCGGCGTTGTAGGTCATGGTCTTAGCCGCCTCGATGTTCACCGCCAATTCGGCGAGGAGCATCTGCATGCCCTGGAAGGTGGCGATGGGCTTGCCGAACTGGGCCCGCTCCTTGGCATACCCGAGGGCACAGGCGAAGGCTCCCTCGGCCACGCCGACCATCTGGCCGGAGATGCCGATGCGACCCTCGTTGAGGGTCTCGATGGCCACCTTGTACCCCTGCCCGACCTCGCCGAGCACGTTCTCGGCCGGGACCTCGCAGTTCTCGAAGAGTAATTCGCAGGTGCTGGAGGCGCGAATGCCGAGCTTGTCCTCCTTCTTGCCGATCGAGAAGCCGGGAAAATCCTTCTCGACGATGAAGGAGGTGATCCCGCGGTAGCCGGCCTCAGGGTCAGCGTTGGCAAAGACGATGAAAATCTCGGCCTCCTTGGCGTTGGTGATCCAGAGTTTGGACCCGCTCAACAGGAAGCGGTCGCCCTTCTTCGTCGCCCTGGTCTTGAGCGCGAAGGCGTCGCTGCCCGAGGTGCCCTCCGAAAGGGCGTAGGCGCCGAGCTTCTGGGTGCAGAGCTGGGGCAGGTACCGCTCCTGTTGGGCCTCGGTGCCCCAACGCAGGATGCAGTTATCCACCAGGGTGTTCTGGACATCGACGAGCACGGCCAGGGAGGCGTCGACCTTGGCCAATTCCTCGATCGCCAGCACCGCGGAGAAGAAGGACGAGCCGGTGCCGCCGAAACGCTCGGGCACCTCGATGCCCATCAGACCGAGGTCGAAGCATTGCTTGATCAACGCTGGATCCATGGCCTGTTGTTCGTCCATGGCATGACAGCGCGGGGCCACGTCGTTCTTGGCGAACTTCTCGATGCTCTGGCGCAGGAATTCCTCGTCCTCGGTCAAGTGCGTGATGGGTTCGGTCATGGGTCTGTCTCCTCTGCTAGCGTCGCCTCCGTGGCGACGGGGTTCACGTTCGGGGATGCCATTCCTTGCCCAGCGCGAGGAGCTCCTCGTCGAGGGCTATGGCGAAATCGTCGTTCTCGCGCACGATCCTGGTCAGCGGCGTGACCGGGTCGTGTTCGAAACAGCACAGCCAGCCCTCGTCCGCGGCCCTGCCCAAGAGCCCTGCTTTTTCCTCCAACAGGCGCTGGGCCCACAGGTCGTAGCCCATGGTATAGGCAAGGCGGACATGGCTGGTGGTGGGTACGAGGTCCGAAGGGTAGCACAGGGTGCGTTCGGCCGAATGCACGATCGGCACGAGCTGCCCGGGGGTGTGTCCATCGCACAGCTCGACCCGGAGCCCCGGCAGGAGCTCTCCCTCGTTCTTGACCAGGTGTACCTCCACGGCTTGGATCAGGGCCTCGAGTTCGGCACGGAGATAGCTGGCCCGATCGCGCACGGTCGGCTCGAGGGCATGGTGGAGCTGCTCCGAACCGATGAAATGCACGGCCGAGGGGAAGGTCGGACGGATCGTACCCTCGCGGTCGAGGCGGAAGAAACCGGCGACGTGATCGAAGTGGAGATGGGTGCACAGGACATGGGTGACCTGCTCGGCGGCGACACCGTGTCTGCCCAGTTCGGCGAGGACCTGCTGGTGCGAGGCCTCCACGGCGTAGAGTTCCCTCTGCTTGGCGGGCATGCTGTCGCCGACACCCGCGTCGACCACAATGATCTTGCCTTCTCCGCGCAGGAGCAACCCGCGCAGGGCCAGGGCGATGCGGTTGCGCTCGTCGGGGGGGTTGGTCCGCTGCCACAACGGGCGTGGCACCACGCCGAACATGGCCCCGCCGTCTAATCGTATCCGGCCGAACTCGAGGGGATCGAGGCAGTAGGGACCTATGGTCAGCACGCCAACTCCTCCTCGCTCACATGGCCCGGCGGTATTCGCCGCCGATCTCGTACAGGAGCCGGGTGATCTGCCCCAGGCTCGCCACCTGCACCGTGTGCATCAACTCTTCGAAGACGTTGGCTCCGGACAACACGGTAGCGCGCAGCCGCTCGAGGGCCGCAGGGCAGGTCTGCGCGTTGCGCCGTTGAAATGCCTCGAGGGCCTCGATCTGGCCCTGCTTCTCCTCAGTACTGGCCCGGGTCAGTGCAACCCCGCGGGCTTCACCGGCGTTCGGTTCGAGGAAGGTATTCACCCCGATCAGAGGCAGCTCGCCGGAGTGCTTGAGTTGCTCGTACTGCAACGATTCGTCCTGGATGAGCCCCCGGTGGAACTGGGTCTCCATGGCCCGGAGGGTGCCCCCGCGGTTGCTGAGCTGGACGAAGAGGTCGAGCACTGCCTCCTCGACCAGGTCGGTGAGCCGCTCGTAAAAGTACGAACCCTGGAGGTTGTTCTCGTTCTTGAGCTGACCGAATTCGCGGGTCAGGATGAGTTGGATGGCCATGGCGTTGCGCACCGAACGCTCGGTCGGAGTGGTGATGGCCTCGTTGTAGGCGTTGGTGTGCAGGGAGTTGCAATTGTCCGCCAGGGCGGTCAGGGCCTGCAAGGTGGTGCGGATGTCGTTGAACTGGATCTCCTGGGCGTGCAGGGAACGACCCGAGGTCTGGATGTGGTACTTGAGCTTTTGGCTGCGCTCGCTCGCACCGTACCGATCGCGCATGGTGACGGCCCAGATCCGCCGCGCGACCCGGCCCATCACCGAATACTCGGGGTCCATGCCCGTGCTGAAGAAGAAGGACAGGTTGGGCGCGAAGTCGTCGATGGCCATGCCGCGGTTGAGGTAGTACTCGACCAGGGTGAAGCCATTGCTGAGGGTGAAGGCGAGCTGGGTGATGGGGTTGGCCCCGGCCTCGGCGATGTGATAGCCGGAGATGCTGACCGTGTAGTAGTTGCGCACCCCATGCCCAATCGCGAACTCCTGCATGTCGCCCATCAGGCGCAGGGCGAAGTCGGTGGAAAAGATACAGGTGTTCTGGGCCTGGTCTTCCTTGAGGATATCTGCTTGAACCGTGCCGCGGACCACGGCTAGGGTTGCTGCCCGGATACGCTCGGCCTCCTCCTCGGTCGGTCGGCGGCCGCTCTGCTCGGAAGAGAAGCGCTCGAGTTGTTGGGCGACCGCGGTGTTGAAGTACATGGCCAGCATGATCGGCGCTGGACCGTTGATGGTCATAGAAACCGAACAGTTGGGATCAGTGAGATCGAACCCGGCGTAGAGTTTCTCCATATCGTCAAGCGTCGCCACGCTGACCCCGCTCTCGCCGATCTTCCCGAAGATGTCGGGCCGCACGGCCGGGTCCTCGCCGTAGAGGGTCACGCTATCGAAGGCCGTGGAGAGGCGTTTAGCCTGCTCGCCTTTACAGAGATAGTGGAACCTGCGGTTGGTGCGCTCGGGCGGTCCTTCTCCCGCGAACTGGCGTTTGGGTTCCTCGTCTGTGCGTTTGAAGGGGAAGACCCCCGCGGTGAAGGGGAAGGTGCCGGGCAGGTTCTCGAGCAGGAGGTAGCGCACCAGCTCTCGAGGTGAGGGTTTCTTCGGTAGCGCCACTTTGGGGATACCGAGCCCGGAAAGGCTCCGGCTGCACAGAGCGTGCGTAAAGGTTTTTCCGCGCACCTCGTAGCTCACCTCGGACTTCGCGTACACCTCGGCCTGGCGCTGCCACGTCGCGAGCGCGTCGATACAATCATCGGAGAGGCTTTTCTCAAGGGAGGTGCAGCGTTGCGAGGCCGTTTCGGGGTCGAGACCGGCTTCGCCGAACTCCTGCAACCTGCGGTAAGCGCTGAGGGTTTCGTAGGTCGCGGCGTCTTGTTCGACCCGTTGCTTGTACCCGCGCACGGTCTCGGCTAGGTCGGCCAGATAGGCCTGACGTTCTTGTGGGATGATGCTGCCGACGCGGCCCGAATCGAAGGCCCTCTCGGTGCGATAGGACCGCCTCGGAACCAGCTCCAGTCTGTGGTTTTTATGCAGCAAGGAGAGTAGATGCAGGTAGGCCACGTTCACGCCCTGGTCATCGAAGCGGTTGGCCGCCGTACCGAAAACCGGCAGATCTTCGTCGATAACCCCGCTGAACAAATTGAAATTGCGGCGATACTGCTTGCGAACCGCCTGTAGGGCGTCCTCGGCGCGCTTCTGCTCGAATTTATTGATGAGGATCATGCTGGCGTAGTCGAGCATGTTGATCTTCTCGAGCTGCGTGTCGGCCCCGTACTCGCTGGTCATCACGTAGAGCGACAGCGGCGTGACCTCGGTGATACTGGTCTCGAGCTGCCCGATACCAGCGGTTTCCAGGAAACAGAGGTCGAAACCGCAGGCCGAGAAGGTAGCGATGCCGCGGCGCAAGACCGCAGCGAGGTCCTCGCCGGGACCGAGCGCCACGCTGCGCAGGAAGACCGTGCTGTGATCGATGGCGTTCATACGGATCCTGTCGCCGAGCAGGGCGCCCCCGGTGCGGCGCTTGACCGGATCGACGGCCAGGAGCCCAAGGCGCAGCCCTGGGAAATCATCCACGAAGCGGCGCACGAACTCGTCGAGCAAGGAGCTCTTACCCGCCCCGCCGGAGCCGGTCACGCCGACGACCGGCATGGTCGCGTTGCGCTTCTGGGAGAATGGCGCCAGGAGGTCGTCTAGCCCGGCTCCTTTTAAGGCGAGGGCAGCGGAGAGCAGGGCAGAGGCCTGCACGGTCGGGTCCTGACTGTCGCGCGGCAAGCGGCCGTTCCGGCTCTTCGTCCGTGCGATCATGTCATCGATCATACCGGAGAGCCCCAGCCGTTGGCCGTCTGCCGGCGAGTAGATCTTTTCGACCCCCGCGGCTTCGAGGGCGTCGATCTCCTCGGGCACGATGACCCCGCCACCGCCGCCGAAAACGGCAATGTGTCCGCAGCCCCGCCGCGCCAGCAGTTCCAATATATAGGTATAAAACTCAACGTGACCTCCCTGGTACGAGCTGACCGCGATAGCTTGCGCGTCTTCTTCGATGGCAGCATCGACGATCTGCTGGCAGGAACGGTTGTGCCCGAGGTGGACAACCTCTGCGCCGCGTTGCACTAACAGGCGGCGGATGACGTTGATCGAGGCGTCATGGCCGTCGAAGAGCGAGGTCGCGGTAAGGAACCTCATCGGAGGGGCCGGGGAAGGCGGTTGCTGCATGGTCCCACCTCTGGTTGCCGAGCCGAAAGAGAAATAATAGCAAGGAAAAACATAAAGTTAAGCGTTTTCCTTGGCGCAGGTTAGCATGGGACCCATGGGGTTGCAAGCGAGAAAAGGGAGCATCGGAAGAGGATCTGATCGGTTTCAGCAGTGGTCGAACAGGACCGGGTGAGGGGAACCTTGCTCGAAGAAATTGCGCAGCCCGAGGTGCAGGTCTTCGGTCTCGCGGCACAGATCTGCAAGGGACAGGGGTTGCCAGGAACTGAGGAACTGAGGAACTGCAGGGAACAGGGGTATCCAGAACCGGTTCGGGTCAATAAATGAGAACCCGGCCCCTAGGGCCGCGTTCCATTGCATCGGGGTTCCATCTGACCAGCACCCCCTCCACCCAGGGTCAGAGGTCCGGATTTCGGAGAGTGACCGAAAACCGGTGACCGGAAATCGGTG
>MGSU01000076.1 GCA_001799195.1 Deltaproteobacteria bacterium RIFOXYA12_FULL_61_11
CGCCAACAACGCAGGCCCATGGTGCCCGATCTGCACCGCTTCCCCTCGGAAATCGGTGACCACGCCACCGGCTTCCCTGACCAGGAGAGCCCCTGCGGCCACGTCCCAAGGGTTGTAATCCTCAACCCAGACAGCATCGAAACGCCCACAGGCAGTATAGGCCAGGGCGAGGGCGACGGATCCGGTCAACCGCAGGGCTCGGCAAGCACGGTAGAGTGCTCCCGCACGCGCCCAAGAGTGAGAGAAACTCGGATCTCGCCGATACCAGTCCCCGGTAGCGAGCACTGCCTCGGCCAGTTCCGACTTTGTCCCCACCTGGAGCCTCTTGTCCTGGAGCCAGGCTCCGCCGCCATGCTCGGCCCAGAACAATTCTTTGCTCACCGGATTAAAAACCACCCCCTGCCGCAACTCCCCCTGCGCCTCGACCGCTAGGGAGACCGCGAAGAACGGGATGCCATTGGCATAGTTGGTGGTACCATCGAGCGGATCGATGATCCAACGCAGCGGCGCACCGGGGTTCTTCGTCCCCGCTTCTTCGGAGAGGATCGCACTGCCCGGGAACGCCTCATCGATCGCACCGAGCAGAAAGGCCTCGGCCTCGAGATCCGCAGCGGTGACAAACCCGGCCTCCGGCTTCTCGATTCGCGCGTGGTCCTTACCGAAACCGCGGAGCAGGATCGAGCCTGCGCCTCGACAAAACCCCTCGAGAACCGACCTTTCCAGAGCAAAAACCTCGCTCACCTCGTCCCTCCTGCATGGTCAAGGCTGTTCCATCGAACCCACCCTACTCGCTCGAGCTATCTCCGACAAGTCGGCACACCTGCCTCGAGTTCTACGCTTCGTGCCCTTCTCCCCTCTGCAATGCAATTGCCTTGAAGCACACCGTGGGGCGCGCTACACTGACAGCCGTCTTCATCACGGAGCGCCGCGTGCTCGACGACAATCTCACCGGTTTCAGGAATACTCTCACCCGCTTGCGCGACCGCCTCGCCAGGGTTCCCGGCTCCGCACCAGAGCACTGGAAACCCACCTATTGTGCAATATTCCTCAACGATTCTTGCAATTTACGCTGCCGGATGTGCGGCAAGTGGAGAAGCACCGACGCTCCCGATGCCCCAACCCTCGAGCACTGGCGGACCATGCTCGAAGAACTCCGCGCTCTTGTCGAACCGGGTTGCCTGCTCAATATCACGGGCGGTGAACCCCTGCTGTCCCCCATGCTCTTCCCATTCCTCGCGCTGGCCCGCGACCTCGGTTTCAAGACTCAGCTCCCGACCAACGGCTCACTGCTCGACGAGGCCGCGGTCGACCGTCTCGCCGAGGCCGGGGTATCGTTCCTCACCCTGTCCCTAGACGGCCGCACGCCGGCACTGCACGATTACCTGCGGGGAGTGCCCGGCGTTCACGCAAAGGTCTGGAGGGCGATCGACTTGCTGCATCGCCGCACTTCCATCGGCCTCAATACCTGCACGGTTATCCAGGCAGCAAACCTCCACGAATTGGTTCCCTTGGCCGAGGATCTCTGTGCGGACGAGCGCATTTTGCACTTCATCTTCCAAGCCGTCTGCAAACCCTTCAATGTCGAACTCGGCGAGAACTGGTTCGAGACTCCACCGTATGCCGAGCTCTGGCCTCGGGACAGAAGCGCGCTCGAGGCCACGCTCGACGCCCTGGGCTCCCTGGGCGCTCGATGCTCGAAACTGCTCAACTCGCGACAACAATTCGAGATCTTCAAACGCTACTTCGCGGATTATCGTGCCTTTCTCAGGAAAAGTCCCTGCCTCATCGATCAGGCCGTGCTCAACATCGACGATCGCGGCGAGGTTTTCTTCTGCCTGTACCATGGCAGTATGGGCAACGTGAAAACCCGGGGACTGACCTCTATTCTCCGTTCCCCGGCCGTCGACGAGCACCGCCGGAGAATCCGGGCCTGCCGGCAGAACTGCCAATCCCTGGTAAATTGCAATTTCAACGAGTTGTGGTGATCATGTATTCTGATCCCATGCGTGAGGCAATCCGGCTGGCTCGCCGGGGCTTTGGCCGTACCAGCCCCAACCCCTCGGTCGGCGCGGTGTTGGTCCGAGATGGACAGCTCCTGGGTCGGGGCTACCACCGCGGTTTCGGGCTCCCCCATGCCGAGGTCGAGGCCGTGGCCGACGCGGACCGCCAACACCACGAACTCCGGGGAGCAACCCTCTTCGTGACCCTCGAACCGTGTAGCCACTACGGGAAAACCCCACCCTGCGCTGAGTTGCTTATCAAACGAGGACTCGCCACAGTGGTCTACGGCAGCCTCGACCCCAATCCCCTGGTCGCCGGCAAGGGTCTCGCGATGCTGACAGCGACCGGTATCGAGGTCTTTCCCTATAAAGACGAGCGGGCTTGCAGAGACCTCAACCCCGGTTTTTTCCGGGTCATGGAACGAGGGCTGCCTCACGTGGCCCTGAAAATCGCGCAAACCCTCGACGGACGCATCGCTCCGAGTTGCGGGGATGCTCGCTGGATCACGGGTGAGGCCTCACGCCGTCACGTCCACGCTCTGCGCGCTCGGTACGACGCGATCTTGGTCGGCGCTGGGACGGTCCGCCAAGACGATCCCGCGCTCACCGTGCGGCACGTCCGCGGTCGCCAACCCTGGAGAATAGTCCTCGACACCCGGCTCGACCTCCCGTCGACCAGCGCCGTGTTCTGCGATGCGCATGCCGCCAGAACCCTCGTGGTCACGAGCTGCACCGAGGAGCACCGGCATCGGGTCACGACCGGTCACGGAGCGTCGATCCTCACCGTCCCCCTCGACTCCTCCGGCCGGATCGAGCTCGGCGCGCTGCTGAGGCAATTGCCGAGTAGGGGCATCCATTCGGTGCTGGTCGAGGGCGGGGCAAAGGTTTTCACCGAACTCCTCCGGCTGCATTTGGCTGACCGGCTCCTCCTCTACCTCGCACCCAAAATACTCGGCTCTGGGCTTCCTTCCGTGGGCGACCTCGGTTGTACCGACATGTCCGGCGCCTGGCTCTGCACCCCGCGTTCCTCGCATCGGTTCGGAGACGATCTGCTGCTCGAATTCGACCTGCCCGAAGGAGACCCACCATGTTCACGGGGTTGATCGAAGAAATCGGCGCGCTCATCGGCGTACAGCCCACGGGAACCTCGACCTTGTTGACCATTGAGGCCACGCTCGTGCTCGAGGACCTCGCCGTCGATAACAGCATTGCCGTCAACGGCGTCTGTCAGACCGTGGTCCGTCGCACCGGCACCACCTTCACCGTCGAGGCCGTGGCCGAAACCCTCGGTAAGACCACCTTGGGCCGATTGTCCCCCGGCTGCCGGGTCAACCTCGAACGCGCCCTCCGCCTCTCCGACCGGCTGGGCGGACATCTCGTGCTCGGCCACGTCGACGGTCTCGGCACCCTGCGCGCAATAGAGGACCGACGCGGCAGCAAGCTCTTCCGGCTCCAAACCCCAGAGATGCTGCGTCGCTACCTCGTCCCCCAAGGTTCTCTCGCGGTCGATGGAGTCAGCCTAACCCTGGCCTCAGTCCAGGAAGACGAAGTCCACCTCTCGCTCATACCCTTCACTCTCCGAGCCACGACCCTCGGAGAGCGCCGGCCCGGCGACCACGTGAACCTGGAAACCGATATCCTGGCCCGCTACATCGAACGCCTCGCGGCAGACCGTCCTGCTTCCACCGCAAACCCGGGCCTCGACCAGACGTGGCTTGCGGCCCGGGGCTATACTCCGGGACGAAAGGGCTGAACCCGTCAGAGTTGGGCCTCTTCGTCGCCCCGCCGGAGATTGCCGGTCCGATCGAGGAAGAGCAGGGTGCCACCGGCGACCAACGCCGGGGAGCAGAAGAACACGAAGAACGGAACGAGGGTGGGAACCCCGAAACTGATCAAGGCAGCGGGGTTGCCCAGGGCGAATCGCAACCCTTCCCGAAAACCATAGCCGTGTCTCACCATGGCGAAATCGGTATACACATACCCTTGGATCCACGCCGTGGTCACGTTGACGGCCACCACGTAGACCAGACTGCCAAACCCCGGCACAAGGTTCAACACCAGGAGGAGCAGCGGGACCAGGAGGAAGAAGACGGCCTTCTTGAGTTCATTGAACATCAAACGCGGAGTACTTGCCAGTAGTTGCCCCAAGGTCTGTTCCTCCGCCGGTCTGATGGCACAGCGACGTTCGACTCTCTCCGCGATGAGGTCGTGGAAGGGAGCATTGATCACCGCGGCCATGAGGAAGAAGCAGAGGATGGTCATGATGAGGAGCAACAACCATGCGAATGCTTTGAATATATAGAACAATCCCAAAAGAAAAACGTTGAGCAACCCGATCAAGAAGCCCTCTCCCGCGAGTTCGAACTCGGGCAAGATAGCGAGCATCCAATCAAAGAGATCATTGAATTTCCAGGAGAAAAAACTCAGTAGCAGCAATAACACGGAAAAGTTGACGACCAAGGGCAGCACCACCAACGGGCGCAACTCGGGGAATTGTCCGAAAGCCTTGAAGCCTTGCCGCACATAAGACCATCCGGAACTCGCCGCAACCACGACCTTGAACATGCTTCGGCCTCCAGGACCAGATCCGTACCAAGGTTCCAATAGCAAATATTTCCCCCTATGCCTAGCCCGTCTCGGGAATTGTCAATACGGGGAGAATCCAAGGCCTTGCCATCCTCACCGCCAAAGGTTATCATGGTCCTCGCGGCAGTGATTCCCGCGGCTGTTCACCACGTGAGAGGACCGGCATGGCCGTGCTCGACATCCTGACCTACCCCCACCCCATCCTGCGCAATCATTCCCGGCCGATCGGGCAGGTCGACGAGCGAATACGCAAGCTCCTCGACGATATGGCCGAGACCATGTACGCGGCGCCCGGCATCGGCCTGGCGGCACCGCAAGTCGGCCTGAACCTGCGGGTCGTGGTGGTCGACGTGGAATGGAACAACGACGGCAAGACCGCCGCACAACGCGACACCTTGTACAAGCTGATCGATCCCGAGATCCTCGAACGGCACGGCAAAGCCAAGGGCAAAGAGGGCTGTCTGAGTTTCCCCGGCCTGGAAGCCTCGGTCGAGCGGGCCGAGCGCATCCTCGTCCGCACCCTGAACCTCGAGGGTCACCCCATCGAGTTCTCCTGCGATGGACTTCTCGCCGTCGCTATCCAGCACGAACTCGATCACCTCGACGGCGTGCTCCTCATCGACAACGCCTCCCCCCTCAAACGTCGTCAGTACAAGCACCACCTGCGCAAGCAAGGAGTCCTCGAGACCTGAGGACGCCGGCATCTTCGCGGAGCACCACCCGACATGTTCACCACTTGCTTCTTCGGCACCCCTGACTTCGCCGTACCCGCGCTCGAGGCCCTGATCGCCCATCCGGAATGCACCGTGGCCGCAGTAGTGACTCAGCCGGACCGGCCTCGAGGTCGAGGCCTGCAGCTCACCCGGTCTCCGGTCAAACTCTGCGCTGAACGACACGGCCTCCTCGTGCTCCAACCCGAGAAACTCGACCGCCGCGAATTCCTTCCCCGGTTAGCCGCCCTCACCCCCGACCTCTGCCTGGTCGCCGCGTATGGGAAGATCCTCGGCCCACGGCTCCTGGCGTTACCTCGGCTGGGTTGTTTCAACCTCCACGCTTCCCTGCTCCCGAGCTACCGCGGAGCAGCTCCCATCAATCATGTCCTGCTCGACGGTCGCACAGAAACCGGCCTCACGGTCATGCGTATGGACGAGGGCCTCGACACCGGACCGACCCTGTCGCACCAACGCCTGGACATCGGCGCCGAGGAGACAGCCGGCGAGTTGCACGACCGGCTCGCCCGACTCGGGGGGTCGATGACCACCGAGCTCCTGGACCGGGCTCTCCGCAACAAGCTCACCACGGAGGAACAGGATCATTCCCAGGCCTCCCTGGCTCCCAAGCTCACCAAAGAGATGCTCTTCCTCGACTGGCGTCGCAGCGCGGCCTCGTTGCACAACCAGATCCGAGCCCTCAATCCCACTCCCTCTGCCAGGACCTACGCGGAGGGCGAATTGTACCTCATCCACCGCAGCAGCCTGGATTTCGCCGACGGCCCCGTTCATCCCGCGGAACCCGGCACGCTTTTCACCCGAGCAGAACACCTGTGGGTCGCCACCGGTGATGCTTGGCTCCGGCTCGTCGAATTGCAACGAGAGGGAAAACGCCGACTCGAGGTTCCCCAGTTCCTCGCCGGCCTCGCCAACCGAACCTTACCGAGGTTCTCATGACCGACCACCGGATTATTGCTCCCTCTCTGCTCTCCGCCGATTTCTCCGAGCTCGCCACTGAAGTGCGCAGACTGGAGGAGGCCGGGGCCGATTGGCTGCACCTCGACGTCATGGATGGTCGCTTCGTTCCCAACCTGACCTTCGGACCGCCCCTGATCGCAGCGCTCCGTCCCCACACCTCCCTGACCTTCGACGTCCACCTCATGATCGTCGAACCCGAACGCCATTGTGACGCCTTCCTCGAGGCGGGTGCAGACATCCTGACCCTCCACGTCGAAACCGGCGGTCACCTCGTCCGCACGCTCCAGACCATACGGGCCGCCGGCAAACGTGCCGGTATCGCCCTCAACCCCGGCACACCCCTCTGCGCGCTGGAAGAGCTACTCGACCACGTCGATCTGATCTTGTTGATGTCGGTAAACCCGGGGTTCGGTGGCCAGCGCTTCCTGCCCGCCACCCTCTCCAAAGCCCGGCGCTTGACCGAATTGCTCTCGACCCGGGGGCATCGGATCCCCATAGCCATGGACGGGGGCATCGGCCCCTCCAATGCAACGGATATCTCGGCCGCGGGCGTCTCGGTCCTGGTCAGCGGCAGCGCGGTCTTCGCCGGCGGCGATTACGCCTCGGCCATCGCCGCAATGCGCGGCGACAACGGTCGGAACGGAGCTTGACATGCCCCTCCCTCCCCTCTAGCATGGGCGGCCCGGATCGGTACAGTGTCCGGGACTGCCATGCGGGGGCGGATCATGCAGCAATCAAGCCGACGTCCGAATATCTTTCAGAGAAAATACCTGATAAACAAAGGGTTCCAGCTACGATACACCGCGATCGTGGTGCTGGTCTGTTCCATCGTGTACCTGATCCTAGGGTATTATTTCTATACGACCAGCCTCGACAACACCGACCTCCTCGCGGTCCGCTCCTTCGAACTCAAGGGCGTGGTCGAGGCCGAGGACAACTTCACCCTCTTGGCCCTCCTCATCGCCTTCGTCGTGCAGGTCGGCAGTCTTTTCGTGCTCGGCACCCTGCTCACCCATCGGATCGTCGGTCCGACCTTCGTGATAGCCCGCGCCCTGGACAACCTCTCGACCGGGCGCTACCAATTCATGCGCCCACTGCGCAAGAAAGACGAATTCCACGAGTTCATCGACCGCATCAACACCGTGGTCCGCATACTTCGCGAGGGGGTGAGCGAAGACCTCAAGGTGCTCGAACAGGTCGAGGCGGCCATCGAACCCACGGCCTCGGCGGAACTGCGCGAACTCCTGAGCCGGACCAAAGAACAGAAGAATCGCCTGATCAATCCCTGAGGAACCGTCGGTGCGTGTACCGTTCTGCTGCGCCGGCCTGCTGCTGGTTTCGGTCGGCCTGGCCCAGGTGGGTCAGTACCACAGTCCTATCGAGAGTACCGTCTCCCTCGATCCCATGGAACAGGAGATCCTCGATTGGATCAATACCGTCCGTGCCGGTCGAGGCGTCCCCCCCTTGACCGTCGAAGGGGGCTATGTCCAGGTCCTCCGCCGCTATAGTGCCCTCCTGGCCAACCAGCGAACCGCCGAAGCCGTGAACAAGGACATTCTCCGCGCCCTGTTCTGGCAACAAGGCCTGTCCGATTACAAGATCGTACCCACCAGTCTGATGGCCGAAGGCAGCACCAAGCGCTTGCTCATCCAACTCAAGAGCATGCTGGTCCATGCCTTCGACCAACGCTTGCTCGACCCCCAGTACAACGTGGCCGCCTTTGGTATCAAACTCCGGGAGGATGACCTCAAGGGTGCCTTCAGCTTGATGGAACGCAAGACCGTGCTCGCTCCGTTCCCCGCGCAAGTCGAGGCCGGCCGCTCCTACCATCTCGAGGGAACCTTCGGTCCAGGCTACGGCGGCCCGATCCTCTACGTGACCTCGCCGCTCGGCACCGTGGTCAAGCTCGACGGTAAGCACCGCGGAGAACAGTTCTTCTTCGACTTCACCTTCCCCCGGGAAACTGGGAGGTACAGCCTCGAGGTCCTGGTCCGGGGGACCAAAGGACCGACCGTGGCCAATCTCTTCCCGGTCTTCCAGGGCGTCGATCCGGACTACGGCAAGGAGAATGCGGAGTTGGAGGTTGACGAGGACTTCGATTGCGATCCCACGGTCTGTGAACGCACCCTCCTCGGGTGGGTCAACACCTATCGTGCCCAATACAAGCTGTCTCTCCTGGAGAGGGATGCAAAAATGGACCTCATCGCGCGAGGCCACAGCATCGACATGCAGCGCAACAAGTTCTTCGGCCATCAATCTCCGACCACGGGGAATGTCGGCGACCGGACCAAGGCCCAAGGCGTCGCCTTCCTCAAGGTCACCGAGAACCTCGGCAAGGACACCAGCCTCGGGAAGGGGTTCTTGGGCCTCCTCGAAAGCCCCGGGCATCGCATGAACCTGCTCGATCGCGAGGTCTCCCGCATCGGAGTAGGTGTTGCCGGTGGGAAGGGACAACTCAAGTTCCTCACCCTCAACTTCCTCCTGCCTGGGAAAGGAGGTGCCCCAGGCGAGGTGCTGTCCGCTTTCAGCTCGAAGCTCGAATCGCTGCGCAGGAGCAGCGGAGTACCGGCGTTGAAACGGGACGACCGCCTCGAAGAGGTTGCCCGGGAACACAGCGGCTTCATGTTGGCCGAGGCTTCGGTGTCCTCGCAACTCAAGACCCACCCCCCGCTGACCGACAGGCTCCGCCAACGCACCCTGCGGGTGCGTAAGCTGTCCGTACTCGTGGGCAAGACCAAGACTCCCGAGAGCATGCTGACCTCGGAGAAGCTCAAGAGCGCCGAATTCGACACCCTGGGTCTGGGTGTCGTAGAAGATCCGGCCGAGAAAGGAATGTACTGGGTTACCATGATCCTGGCTAAGCTCTGACACGAGCGCCGGGTCGTTACAAAGAGGGACGATGGAACGCGGAAAGATCAAATGGTTCAATGATGTCAAGGGATTCGGGTTCATCCTGGACAAGCATGCGCGGGAGGTCTTCGTTCACCGCAAGCACATCCAGGACTTTCGTCCCGCCATGGTCGAAGATGAGGATGAAGTCTCCTACGAGCTCAAGATAGTCGATGACAAACCACAGGCACGCAAGGTCAAACTGCTCAATATTGCGCCCAAGAAAAAATTCGGAGCAATGGCCAAGAAGTTCTACAAGGATCTGATAACCAAAAAAAAACCTGTGGTCCTCAAGCTCCACGGGCGGAAGACAGCCGAAGGCCGCATCCTGCGCGTCGAACCCTACTTCCTGTACCTCGACATCGGCGGCGAAGAACTGGAAATCCGGAAACTCGACATCAAGTACCTCTATATGAAGAACGACGCCTACCTGGTCCAGAACAAGGTCAGGGTCGACAGCACTATCCGGCAGCTCGGGCTCGGTCCCATCGAACAGGTCAAGGACCGTTTTCGTTTACTGTGGGGCGACTTGATGTTGCATACCGCTCAGAGAGCCCGGCTGATCTTCTACCTGCTCGAAGGCGAATCCATGCTCGGCATGGTCGATTGGTTCACCAAGTATGAGATCCATCTCAAGCTCACCCCGCAACAGTCCGTGCTCCTCTTCAAACACAACCTTTTCAACCTCCGCCCCTTCAAGCCCCGGGACTGATCCCCGGCCCAGGTGACTTGACATCCCCGATCATCCGGAGAAGCATGCTCTGGCTATCGCAGAGCCAGCTCGAGGTTGCCTCCGATGTCGTCCGAGCCCCGAGATACCCCTGGAGCCGGTGCAGCCTCGCCACCCTCTCCCCCACCACACCGGAAAGACGCCGAGAATACCCTCGTCCAAGCAGTCGCCGAGCTCATGGTCGGTATAGAGAAATCGATCCGCACCCTCGTCCAGTTCGGCCCGGAGCACCAAAACTTCACCACCGTGGTCGGCCGCACCTACAAGCACCTCGATGGGGTGCTAGCCAAAGAAGAGGTATTGAGCCTGGGTATCGAACCCTTCCGCATCACCTACACCGACACGGTCGTGCTGGAAGACTTCGAGATAGACAAGAGCCTGTGCTACAAACTCTATCAGGATGGTGTTCGGGTCCTGCGCCTGCTCAGAGGCCTGAGCCTTAAAGAATTCAGTGAATTATTGTCAATCCTTGCCATCGATTTTCGCAACCCGCAATACCTGGACGAAGACACCATCACCCTGATGTGGAAACGGGACCTCGAAAGGATCCAATGCGACGTGGTCGAGGTCCTCTTCGAAGAGGACGAGCAACGGACGATCACCTATGAAGGCGTGGTCTCGGGTCTGACCGCAAGTACGGACCTCGTCTCGGCGCATCCCCCCCGGGGAGGTCACCGCGAGGACATCGATTCGTTGACCTTCGATCGTATCGAGCTCGACTCGGCCAAAGTAGAGGCCGTGTTCCGCTCCCTCGACACCCCTGATCTGCTCGAGCAAAAGGTCTACGGGTTGAGTGAGCACGATCGCGAGCAACTCGCCAAGGCCACCCACTCCCTCGATGCCGGCCAGGCGCATAAACTGATGCACGTGTTCATCTACCACATCGCCGAACTCCGCCCCGATGAACGTATTGACCTCTACCTGAGCCGCTTGGTCGACCAGCTCCTCGAGCAGCGGAAGCTCAAGGAACTCGTCGCCATCTTGGTCCTACTGCAACAATTCTCCAATGCCTTCCAGGGGAGGAAGCAGGAACTGTTGCGCTCCTTCTTGGCCGAAGCCACCTTGGCCGTGATCGAGGGCGAGCGGCGTACAGCGATACTCTCCCTGCTCAACGACCAAACGATCGAAACCCAGGAGAAACACTACCTCCTCGGGCTGCTCAGCACCAACCCACGGCTCCTCCCGACCCTCATCGACCTGATCGAAGAACTCCGCCAGCCGGCCTTGCGCCGCGCTGTTGCCGACCTCCTCTTGCCCCACCTCCGTCGGGACTTCTCACTCCTGACGGGAAAACTCTCGGCCAAGACCTCCACGCTCCTCGCCTCGGAGGCCCTCTACCTCTTCGAAAAACTCCCCTTCGTCACCTACCGGCGCTTACTCCCCACGCTCCTCAGCCACCCCGATCCCTTCATTCGGAGAGCCTTACTGACCCTGGTAGAGAACAACGCCTCGGAGGAGTGCCTCGCCCTGGTGGTTCCCCTGCTCGAGGACGCCGACCGCGAAGTCCGCCTCGCGCTCCTGAAACTCTTGAAAAAACGCTCCTCGACGCAGTGCCATGAACTGCTGTGGCAACAACTCGAGCGCGGGGTCCTGTACGAACGAGACGATCGCGAGCGTCGGCTCGTCCTCGGTCTCCTTGCTGCAGACGAAACCCGGCACCCCCAACTCAGGGACTTCTTCCTCTCCCGCAAACTGATCGGCTCGAGCGGAGTCCTAGAAACCCGCATCCGTCTGGCCGAGGCCCTGGCCGCCTCCACCCTGCCCGATAAAGTTGCGATGTTGAAGGAGGTGGCCGGCCGCCGGCTCGAGAACAAGGACCTCAAGATCGTCTGCGAAAACCTGCTCAGGACCATCGACCATGTCTGACATCCTCGAGGCCCCCGCCCCGGGACCGCAACGTCCGGAGGACGGCCGCCGAGAGGAATTCTACTCCTCGGGAAGCTCCTTTCTCTCGGCCTTCTCCATCCTGCTGAAATCCGCCTTCATGTATGATCTCAGCAACCAGACCATCCACGACGCGGCGGCCCGGGTGGCTGAGGCCGCACGCTCTCTCTGCGCCATCCTCAACGAGCCGAGTATCACCTATACCCACTCCAAGGATCTCTCCTTCGTCAACCGCACCGTGCTGCGCGTCAACGCCAACACCTATTGTTTCAACACATTGATACGAGAAACCCTCTTACGCTTGAACATCGGCGAATGCACCTTCGAACGCACGATCGAGGGTCCCATGCTCGTCTCCTTCCTGGCCGAATTCCAACACCACCTCGCCTTGCCCGAAGAGCGCCGTTCGGAAGTGTTCCGTTCGTCCTCTGGAGGTTTCACGATAGCTCCGGTCAAACGCCAGCGTGAAATCCTCTGGGGAGTAACCTCGGACCCCAAGGAGAACGCGGTCAACATCTGCGCCCTGCTCTACCTCTATGTGGACCGCATCGTCGACCAGGTCGACCAGGACCAGAAGAAACCGACCAAGGGAGTGAAGCGGTTCCTCCAACAAGTCGTCGATGCCTGCGCCGGACAGGAGCATCTGTGGTTGAGCCTCCTCTTCCTCGACAGCTACCGCGGCCAGACCACCGATCAGGTGGTCAAGTCGGCGATCCTGACCATCATCCTGGCTCGCGCCGCGGGTCTCGATCGCAATCACCAGGCCGACCTGGGTTACGTCGCCATCTACTACAACCTGTTCAATGGGAAACTTCGCTCAGCCCTGGGCCAGGCCGAAGGGCACGTGGAGAGATTGTTGGCTCGCCGCAACACCTTGTTCTCGGCCCTCGATTATCTCATGACCTTCTTCTCCCTCACCGACGACTGGGCCCGCCGCGCCATAAGCCTATTCGAACGCTACCACCGCTTTGACGGCGAACCGATCCATGGTCTGCCGGGGTATCGTTTTCGCTGGCCGCCTCACCTCTATACCCAGATCGTGGCCCTGACCTCCGAATTCGTGGCCCTCGTCTCGGATCCCACGAGAGCGATGCTCCCCGACGAAGCCCTGCGGCTCTTCCATCAACAGGCTGGAACCCTGTACAACCCCGCGCTGGTCAAGCTCCTGGTCAACCACATCGGCATCTACCCGATCGGCTCCATGGTAGAACTCAACACCGGAGAACGCGGCGTCGTCTACGACCTCCCCAAGGGCGCGACCAACTTCAACAAACCGATCGTCAAGGTCCTCTTCGACCCGCAAGGCCGCCGCGTCGGAGGCGACGAACTCCGCGATCTCTCGGCCCTCGACGGCCAAGGGAAACCCTATCTCCGCATCCTCCGGTCGATCGATCCCTCGGCAACCTCGACCAATATCCCCTTCCTGTTCCTCTCGGCCTGAACCACCGATCCTGCCTCAGCCTACCGGTAGGCGGTCCAGGGCCGCCGCGCTCATCGCGCTGCCTTCACGGAAACGTATGGCCCTGGCAAGTTCATAGGAAGCCTGGAACAACTGTCTGGCCTCGCGGAGCGAACCCCGCAGCTCGGTGATGGCCGCCAGATTGAAGGTCTGCTTGGCTTCTCCGAGCCGGTCACCGGTCCTGCGGGTCAGCGCCAGCGCCTGTTCGGCACATCCGGCGGCCTCGGCGTACTTCCCCTCTCGACAGAGGAGGGCGGCGAGATTTCCCAGGGCCTTGCCCTCGAGGATCACCTCCTTCGACGCCCGGGAAAGCTCCAAGGCCGTGCGAAAATCGTGTTCCGCCTCCTTCCCCCTCTCCAACTTGAGCAGCACGGTGCCACGCATATTATGGCCGGAGGCCCGCACCCGCTGCTCCGTGGCCGTCACCAGCTCGCCGGCCAACGCGAGGGCCTCCTCTCCACGGTCAGTTTCTTGGAACACGGAACCCAAGGCTTGGAGACCTCGCAGGTATCGGACCTGGTCACCGCGACGGCGAGCCACCTCCATGGCCTTGCGCAGGTGGGTCTCGGCCGCCCCTCTCTCGCGTCGAGCGTGGAGCGCCAACCCGAGGAAGTGCAGGCCATCGAGGAAGGGTTCGAGGTGTTCGAGGCGACGGGCTTCACTGCAGGCTTGCTTGGCCAAGGTCAGGACCCGCTCGTGCTCTTGCTGGAGGAAGGAGAGCTCGGCCAAGCCGAGCAGAGCCTTGCAAAACACACTCCCTCTTTCCTGCTCCGTCCACTCCTTGGGAGGTGAATTGCCAACAATTTCTAGTACTTGTTCGAGACAGGTCCGCCGGCCATCCTGATCGTGCGCCCCGTGGAGTTCCTCGGCCCGGCGCTGGAGGTACTCGAGCTGAGCGACCCGCTCACCGGTCTCCAGATAGTGGGTGAGGATCGCGGCAGTATCCGAGCCTCTCACCTCCTCGAGCGCCTTGGCGCACCGCAGGTGCAAGTGGGCTCGCTCGGGTCCGGGATTGGCGTCATAACAGGTCTGGCGCAGGAGTTGGCTAGAGAATCGCAGACCGCGATCGTCCCCAACCTGGAGCAACCCGGCCTCTACGAGCACTGCCAGCGTTGCTTCCTCGCGGTCGGGAAGTAC
>MGSU01000077.1 GCA_001799195.1 Deltaproteobacteria bacterium RIFOXYA12_FULL_61_11
CCTCGAGAAGTCTGGATCAATCCACCACCTTCTACACAGGAGGGCCTACACTAATCCTGTGTTGAAAACTGTCTCATTTTCATTGACACGTTCCGATGGGGATATTCGCGCCGAGAAAAAGGTTTTGCAACGCCAAGTTGCCTAGATGGTGTTGTATAAGATCCATGTCGTTATTGATAAAAGAGATTTTTATCCCTCTCCATCCGTTCTGTCTCTTTGAAAAATTTCTCGACCGCATCTTGGCAATAGGGTGCTGTAAGAGGACTGAAAGTACCGGTGTTCATATCGATGAGGGTGCTGCACCGTTGATCGTCATCCGATGGCAGTATGGTCGATCCATCGGCTAAGGTCGGTAAGCCGGGAGGTGGGCATTGTACACGAAAAGCAACACATCTCCCGTCTGGACGGCGATACCTTGTTGTTTCTGTGCCGCAGGGTCTCCTGGTCGTGCATCCGACGGCTTCAAGAGTGCTGCACCATGCATCGTCGGTTACATCAAGTGAATCATCCGGGGCTAGCTTCATCACGATGGGTTGGCAATGCGGAGCATGGAAACATTCATCGATGGTTAACCTATCGCACGGTTGTTCCTTGTTGACCTTCGGAGACGTGGGTTCTCTTCCATCGTCATCACCACACAAATGGAGATAGGGATTTGGGTAAGATGTAGTATCAAGACGTTGTTGATAATAGGCACTGAGAAGAAGGAGGCAGATATTGGAATCGGTATAATCTGTTGAATCAATTTCTTCCATTACTGTTTGTGATACCGTCTGACAACCACCAAGATGAAAATCGTAATACCAACATTTTTCATAATCCTCTACTGTAAATCGGTACCTTGTGGTCAGCGAGTTACAATATCCTTCGTGGGTGGTTATTTTCAATTTCTTCTTTATCCCTTTCACACAGCGTCGATGTAAATCATATTGCAACCCATCAACGTCAATATATCTTACTTGATGGTCGCCAGTGAAAATAATGTCACATGATTGTAATAATAATAGCAGTAGTATTACGACAAGATCGTTTTTCCCTGACATCACGACGGCACCTCGTCCGCTGGGGTCATTGTTTGATGAAGATCAATTTGTCAATCACACTGGCCCTCATACCCCCACCAAAGCCGGACTCGGTATCCAAAAACTCCAAAAAACTCCAAAGCCGGACGCTGTTTCCACACGCAACCCTCACAACCACCTTCTCCATGCCGACAAAGGTACCATCGGGTCGATTCGACGGCAAGCTAAGGAAACGCTACACCAGCAAGAAGACGCACCAATGCCTTCCTCGCGCTTCGGCCGCGACCGTGAACTTGACACGATTCTTCTTTTCCCTGACTGTGGTTCATCCGGCAGTTACGTCCATACGATGATCACGGGAGGCCGAGTATGCAGGAACATCTCAAGAAACACGGTGCCTTTAGCTGGTTCGAGTTGATGACCACCGATGTCGAGGCAGCCAAGAAATTCTACGCTTCGGTGTTTGCCTGGACCTATCAAGAATTCCCGCTCGACGGGATGGGGCAGTACTCGGTGATCCAGGTAGAAGGTGAAGGTGTCGGCGGGATCATGCTCAATCCACCGCAGGCTGCTGCTGTGCCGCCGTACTGGGCGTCCTACATCGCCGTCCGGGATATCGATGCTACCGCGGCAACCTGGCTGCGGCATGGGGGTACAGTCATCGTCCCGCCGACCGACATTCCCGCGGTCGGCCGTTTCGCCGTTTTACAGGACCCTCAGGGTGCGGTGATCTCGGCAATCACTTACGTACCCGACCCTTCGGCCTGACTGCCCTGGAGCAGCGCCCGATGGTGCTCGCGAACCGCCGTCAATAGCCGTTCGGTGCGGGAGAGGCTGAACTACTCCTTTCCGTGTTCCCCGCACGATCGTTTCGACACCGGAAACAGTTTTAACAATAAGAAATAAATAAATATTATTATGGCTTGTTCTATGCATAAGGCTCCCTTCGGGCCATGTATGAACTCTGGAGATCACGCCATGAAGACACCTCTCCTGCTCCTAGGTCTGTTGCTCCTGACGACGCAAGCCGGCGCCGCCACGCTCAAGGGTACCTTTGCCACCAGGCACGTCTCGGATTTCTACCTCGAATTCACCTTCATCGAGAGCGCGACGACACCGCGGCTCGAACTCCTGATCGACGCAGGTGGCGAGGAGGTCGTCCTGTCGTTCGAGGGCAGGATGGAGCGCGATACTTTCTACAGCAGCAATCCGGAAGGGGTTTGGTTCAACCGCCACAGTCCGACCTCGAACCTCGCGAGCTTGAACATTTTTGCCCCCGAGGTCCTTGCCTACTTCCAGGACTTCGCCGCCCAGGTCGATAGTCTGCCCATGCCCGACGAGCTGGTCATCGGGTTCCCGCTGAACCGTGAGCGGCAGGAGTACCGCGGCGAGCTGACCGAGAAAATCTCGGCGCGGCGCGATCACATCCTCGACTTCTCCGTCGAGTTCGTTGCTGCGGGTCCCGGAGCCCCGCGCAAACTGGAATGGGTGAGCATCACCAATCGATCCTGCAAGGTCTACTGAAGTCCCCGCCCCCAAGGTATCTGCTCCAATTCCACGTTTTCTTGAGATTGAGCTCCCCCCGGGCATCCCTGCCCTCGACTATGAAGCACGTCTGGCCATTGCGGCGAACACCTTGACAGCCGCACCGCGATCGAGTACAGACGGAGGACTTTCGCGATCCGTCGTGGATCGCGGAGCCTGTTATCGAGGTCGAGGTCGATGCGCAAGGTTCGGTTGGTGGATCTCCCGAGCGAAGGGGTGCCCCTCTCGCTCGAGGAACCGGCAACCTGGTTGGCGGAATTCTTCCCCCCGGGGGACGAACTGCGCGAGTTGCTCACCGGACCGGTGCGTTTCGAGGGCAAGGTCGAGCGGATCGACACCACCCTGGTCCTGCACGGTGACGTGAGCGCCTCTTTGCGCCCGGTTTGCCACCGTTGCCTGGAACCCTTCGACCTGAAGATCCACGAGTCCATTTTCTTCCGTTTGGTCCACCGCGCAGAGGACGCCGATCGTATGGACCTCGAGGAAGATGCTATGTCCTACAGCGGCGAGTACCTCGACCTGCTCGAGGTACTGGGCGAGATCGTCAGTCTGGCCACTCCTGCGACCCTGGTCTGCACCGAGGACTGCAAAGGTCTTTGCCCCACCTGTGGGATCAACCGTAACCACGAGCACTGCGCGTGCGACGAGCCGGTCCGCGGACCGCTCGCCGCAAAACTCGAAGCCATGTTGCACCGGCGCAAGGACGAGGTGTCCTGAACCCGGACGCCCCGGGAACATCGCGTACCAAGCCGGAGGAGGTAACCGTGCCAGTCCCAAAGCAAAAGAAATCGAAGTCCAAGGTCCGTAGCCGCCGCGCTCACGACTACCTGACGGAATTGTCCCTCGTCACCTGCTCCAATCCCGAATGCGGCGAGCAGATGATGCCCCATCGGGTCTGTCCGCGCTGCGGACAGTACAAGGGCCGCCAGGTCATCCAGGTCTCCTGAGCCCCCGGCACGTCCATCCGGGCCTTGCCATCGGGGTGCTCCCCTGGTAGGATGCGTCCTCCGACGCAGCCGCAGAGGTGAGCCGTGAGTTCTCGTCGATCCCTTCTCTTGTTCGGCTTGCTCCTGAGCTTTTCCGGACTGGGGTCGGCCGGCGCGACCCTCGTGCGCGACGAGGTCGTGCACCGTTTTCCCGACCCGGTCAATATCAAGAACGGCAACCTCTATCTCGTCTACGAGGATCTCTACCTGCCGGCCTCGACCATGCCCTTGGTGCTGCAACGCACCTATAACAGTTACAACAAACAACCCAGTCCCTTCGGGTATGGCTGGTCCTTCAATTTCCAGTACAAGATCATGGAATCCCCTCGCGGTTTCTTGCTCTTGATCGAGGGGGACGGGTATACCAGCGCCTTCGTGAAGGACGACCAACTCTTCGACCGGGCCTCTCAGGCAGGCATCATCACCTCCCGACGTATCGAGGAGGACAAACGACTCAATCAGTACCAGGACGACGGTTATTACCGGCATCTCCGGCTGAAACTCGAGCGTGACGACACCTACTTCGAAGAAATGAGCCGCAAGTATTTGTTCATAAAGCTTCCTTTGGCCAATGGCATCTATGTCTCGAAGGCCCGGGGGTTGCAGAAGATCAAGAAATCGGACAAGGGTTACGTGCTGTTGACCAAGCAACGGCAGCGCCTCTTCTTCGATGCCCAGGGACGGCTCACCAAGCTGAGCAACAGCGCGGGCAAAAGTATTACCTTCAACTACCGGGACCAGCGCCTGATCTCGATCAGCGATCCGTATCGCCGCACCATCACCTTTACCTACAATCGCGACGGTTATATCGCCCGGTTGATCGACCCGACCAAGCGCTCGATCCGTTTCGAGTATGACGAGCGCGGGGACCTGATCGAGGTCCATCGCGGCAAGCGCATCGAGCGTTTCGAGTACGGCCGGGCCCATGAACTGACAAAAACGGTCTATCCCGATGGCACGGCCACCGCGATAGAGTATGACGTCACCCGCAAAGCGGTGACCAAGCTCCTCGGTCCAGGGACCCTCCAAACCACCATCGGGTATCGGATCACCAACTGGGAGAACAAATTCTACGAACGCGTGGTCACCGATCCCAACGGCGTGAAGACCACGTACCTGTTCGAGGGCGAGAAGGCCACCACCTTCCTCCCCTCGGGAGGCAAGATCCTCTCCTATACTAATAGTTGCTGCAACAGCCCTTATAAAATCGTCGATGCGGCCAACAACACCCTGCTCTACGAGTACGATGAGTACGGCAATGTCCTCTCGTTCACCACCAGCATGGGCGCGGTGACCAAGTACACCTATGACGACCAGCAGCGGTTGACCTCTATCTCTAACCACCACGGCACCTCGCACTACCGGTATGACAAAGCCGGCAACGTGGTCGATACGGAATTACCGGGGAAACTGCACTACCGGTACGGGTACGACAAACGCGGGGACCTCGTCGAACAGCGCGACCCCGAGAATAACCTCCTGAAAGTCGAATACGATCAATGGGGTAATCCGGCCGCTCTCGTCGACGAGGAGGGCCAGCGTTGGCTCTATCGCTACGACTTGATGGGTCGGTTGCTCGAGACCCGCGACCCTCGCGGAGGACGGTATCGCTACGAGTACGACGACCTAGATCGGTTGGTACGGGTCCTGGGCCCCGGCCGTGACACGGTGCGGTTCGCCTATGATCTCGCCGATAACGTGACTTCCTTGACCGACCAGGCCGGCCATACCGTGAACTACCGCTACGACCAAACCAGGAACCTCGTGACCTTGCGCGACCCAGAAGGCGGAGAACAGGTCTTCGACTACGACGCTGGAGGGCGTCTCACCACCTTCCGCAACACCCAGGGGCAGCGCACTGCCTTCTCCTACGATGCCAAGGGCAACCTCCAGAAAATGGTCGATCCGCTGGGTACCGAGTACAGCCTGGACTACGATCACATCGGCCGCTTGGTGGCGATGACCTCCTCGGTCGGGTACAAGGAACGCTATCGCTACGATGCGGTCGGCCGCTTGATCGCCGTGGACAAGCATGATCAGCCCTTCCTGCGGCTGGACTACCAACTCAAGCCGCCCTCGATCCGGCTCAACGACTCCTTCGACAACTACTTGGTCACCACCTTCGATGTACTCGGTCGGCCGCTCTCGGTCGTCGACAAGTTCGGCAACACCCTGGTCAACGAATTCGACGGCAACGGGAACCTCCTCGGTTCGACCCTGAACGGCCAACCGGGTCTGCGCTACGCGTACGACCGCCGCGGGAAACCTCGCCAGGTGAGCCTTCCCAAGGGCGATCACGGAGTCACCTACAAATACGACGGCAACGGGAACCTGGCCTCGCTGACCGACCTGTTCGGCAGGACCACTTCCTACGAATACGGCGCTCGGGACGAACTGGTCGCCGTCACCCATCCGAGCAACCGCGGTCTGCGCTTCGAGCACGACAGTCGAGGGTTGATCACCGCGGTGACTCTCCCGGACCGAGGCAGAGCGGCCTATGCCTATGACAAGCTCGGCCGCCTGCGCAGCTATCAATACCGCGACGATGCGCCGTTCACCTACAAGTACGATCAGGCCGGCCACTTGGTCACGCTCGAGACCGATGATCGCAAGCTCGGCTACGTCTACGACGACCTCGGCCAAGTCCTCCAGGTCCTGCAGGACGGGAAGGTCCTCGCTTCCTACCGTTACAATGCCGATGGCACCGTGGCCGCGGCCAAGAACGACGAGACCATGTACGAGTTCGAGTACGATGGGCAACGCCGGTTGATGGCCATCCGCGACCTGACCACCTCGACTGCCATCACCTACCAGTACGACCGGCGCGGTCACAAGACCGGCTTCTCGCTCAGCGGAGGTGACCAGCGCGAGTGGAAACTGGACAAAGAATTGCGCATCTCGGCGATAAAACGCAACGGGAAGGATTTGATCCTGTTCGATTTCGATGCCAAGGGGCGTCTTGCCGGAGAGCGTTATCCGGTTCTGAACGCCGCCAAGCTCTACCATCATGACGACCTGGGCCGCCTGACCCGGGTGGAGTACCAGGTCAAGGGCCGCAACGTGTTCGCCATCGATTACCAGTTCGATCAACGCCACAACGTAATCCGCAAGGTCGAGGGAGGCAGGACCTGGACCTATGCCTACGACGAACACGGACGTTTGACCAAGGCCGACCTCAACGGCAAGACCAAGGTCGAGTACCGCTACGACGGTTTGGGCAATCGCGTATGGCAGAACCTGGTGGGAAGGGAGGGCAAATCGGTCTACCAGGGAGACCGGCTGGTCCGCTCCGGCGAGCACCTGCTCGAATACGATCGGCACGGCAACGTGATCGCCATCACCACCGATGGTGCGACGACACGCTACCGGTACGACCACAACCACCAACTCGTGGAAGTGACCCGCAACGGCACCTTGCTCTACAGCCTTGGCTACGATCCCTTCGGCCGGCGGTACCGCAAGACCGACAGTCGCAACGTCACCACCCATTACCTCTATGACGGCCTGAATGCCGTCACCATGCTGCAAGGACGTTCAAAACTGGACCTGTATCACGGCTTCATCGAAATGAACCCGGTCCTCTTCAACGATGGCAGTGCCTGGTTCCTGCCGGTGAAAGACGGGCTGGAGAACGTGCTCGGCTTGATCAATGCGAAGGGCGAGGTCGTGGACCTCCGGCTGTACCTCCCCTTCGGCACCCAACTCAGCAGTCCGCGGATCTTCCCTTTCGGTTTCAACAGCAAGCTGGTCGACCTCGAGAGCGGTCTCGTCCCGTATCTCAACCGTCAGTACCATCCCGAGCTCGGACGGTTCCTCTCCCGCGACCCGCTCGGAGTCAACGGGGAGCTCAATTCCTACACCTATGTCGACAACAACCCCCAAACCTTTGCCGACCCCCTTGGTCTCAAGGGATTCAATTATTTCCTCAAGGGGCACTCCCTCGACCAACAGCAAGCGGGTTTGCCCCTGCGCTACGCTCTGCCGGGCACCTACTTGCCGCACGGCCCGAGTTTTCCCGGAGCTCTGAGTGGGGTCGACAACCTCGCGTACGATTACCTCGGCAACCCCGTCTACCACAACCCCAGGGCGACCAGGACCTTCACCCGCCACGCCAACGATCGTATCGACTTGAACATACCGGCGGCGATTCTGGAGAGCGCCCAGGCCAGGACCATCGGACTGACCGTCGCCGATGCCGGGGAAAGCGGTTTCCTGGAGCATCGCGCCGCTTTCACTCCGACCTTCTTCGACCCGACCCCGGGCAAGATGGTCGCGGCCTTGGCCCGCGCACCCTTCGAAGCGGCAAAAACCACCGGTCAGGGTCTGTGGAGGGGCGACAGCTACTTCCTGAACCTCTTCGTCTTGCGGCCCGGAGACCCGGAGCTGGTCTCCCCGGGACTTGTCGCTGTTCCAGCCCCCGGCAGGGGCGCCGCTTCCGCTTCCCTGGGCGGCTTCTTGCGTCTCGGCCTGCGGCATTCCTTGTCCCAGAATGTCATCAAACGTTTCCTGAGCACTCGGTCGGATTACGCCGGAGGTCAGGAGACGGTCGGGAAGCAGAGCGGTTGGGGGTTGTGGCACCTCGCTTCCTCGACCCTCCGGAGTTCCTTGACCTCGGCCACCTCCTTCCTCGGCCTGTTCAACCTCCTGCCAAGTCCGTATTCGTTGACCTCCCTGGCCGCCGGTCCGAATGTGCAGCTCTCCCTGGGAGGTCCTCCTGGAACCGGATCGGTCCTCTCCGCCCTCGCGAGTCCAGCACTTTTCCGAGCCGGTGGGGATCGTTCGGGGACCTTCCCCTTCTCCGCGGGAGGGGTCAACCTGCCGGCCACGGTAATGCAGGAATTGCAGGCCCAGGGGTTAGATGCCCGCAATCCTGAACAGCTCCCGGTGCTCTCGGTGTTGCCGGGTCTGGTCGACCAGGGCAATCAGGACACGATGCAGCGCCCGGACAACGGCTGTTATTAGGAGGGAACATGCTCGTACCGGCCGAGCTCTCGACGCGGCTGGAGCCTGCGGCGACGATCTATCCGCCGGATCCGCCGGGCACCGTCCCAGCCGCGGTCTTGGTACCGCTCCGCTTGCACCCTCGCGGCTGGAAGGTCCTCGTGACGAAACGCACCGATGCGGTGACGACCCACAAGGGGCAGATCTCGTTCCCCGGTGGAGTCCATGACCGTGGAACCGACCCCACCTTCCTGGCCACGGCGCTGCGCGAGACCCGTGAAGAAATCGGCGTCCCTGCCGGAGAGATCCACATACTCGGCCGGCTTGCTCCGTACGTCACGATCACCAACTTCTGCATCCACCCCTTCGTGGGTCAATTGCTGGGGGGGGAAGACTATCTCCCGAATCCCGCGGAGGTCGAACGCATTCTCGAATTCGAATTGGCCCCCTTGGCCGAGGGCCGGGGGTATTCCTCCCTCTCGGTCGAGGTGGAGGGGCACCCTTACCACAGTCACGTCTACAGCGTGGCCGAAGACCTGGTCATCTGGGGGGCGACCGCCCATCTCCTCCACCAACTCTTGCGGCTTTTCTCTGCCGGAGCAACCGAGTAGACCCCAGGTTCCATACTGTGCTTTACAAAGTTCCGGTGATCGAGTACCATCGTCGGGTTCATTTCGGTGCGGTTTAATGAAAGGGAGCATACAGGGCATGGACAAGGCCAAGCTCGAGGAATTCAGGCACATCCTCACTGACCAGATGGAGCACCTGATCCACGAAGCCCATAAAACCATGGGCGATATGACCTATGTCAAAGAAAACATGCCCGATCCCACCGATTTGGCGTCCGAGGATTACGACCGCAACTTTCTCCTGCGCATCAGGGATCGCGAGCGTAAATTGATCCTCAAGATACGTGAGGCGCTCACCCGTATCGACGGTGGGACCTTCGGAGTCTGCGAGATCTGCGGGGACGAGATCGGAGAAGAACGGCTGCGCGCCCGTCCGGTCACGACCCAGTGCATCGATTGTAAGACCGAGGCCGAGATCGCCGAGAAACGGCTGCGCCGCAACTGACGAATGAGCCTCCCGAGTATTGCCGCGTGAAGAGACCTCCGGTCGTCGCCGTTTGCCTGTGTTTTTTCAGCCTGGGCTTCCCGACCCTCCTGTTCGGCCAGGAGGATCTCTTCCCTCTCCCCGAAGCTTACCGTCCCAATGTGGATTTCTGGGAAAAGATCTACAGTGTTACCACCACCAGCCAGGGATTGCTCCACGATGCCGAGGACCTCTCCCTTGTCTTCGCGGAGCTCGATTTCTCCAAGACCCCTCCCAGGGGGTCCCGGGCACGCTACCTCAAGACCGAGAAGGCCCGATTGGTCTCCGCCCTCGAACGCTTGGCGGAGAGACTCGACACACCTGAGCTCACCCCAGAAGAGCAGGCCTTGCGCCGCGTGTTCGAACCGAGGCTAGAGCGCGACCGAGTCCTCGGCGCGGCCAAGAACCTGCGGTTCCAACTCGGCCAGAAGGACAAGTTCGTCCGCGGGGTGGCCGTCTACCTGCGCCTCGAGAACACCTTGCGCACGATTTTCCGCGCCGAGGGTGTCCCCGAGGACCTGAGCTTCCTCCCGCAGGTGGAGAGTTCGTTCAATGTCTATGCTTATTCCAAATTCGGCGCAGCCGGCATGTGGCAGTTCATGTTGAGTACCGGCCGCCTCTTCCTGCACATCGATCCCGTGCTCGACGAGCGCCTCGACATCGAGATCAGCACCCGTGCAGCCGCCCGCCTGCTCAAGCACAACTTCGATGTGCTCGGAGCCTGGCCACTGGCCATCACCGCCTACAATCACGGCCTGAACGGGATGAAGCGGGCCAAGGCAGAACATGGCGAATTCCAGGACGTCTTCACCGGCTACCGCAGCCGGGCGTTTGGTTTCGCTTCGCGGAACTTCTACGCAGAATTCCTTGCCGCGCGCCGGATCATGCAGAACCACGAGCGCTATTTTGGTCCCATCGCTCCCGAGCCGGAACCCGAGTTGACCACCCTGGTGCTGCCCGATTTCATTGCCGCCGGCGATCTTGCAGCCGGCCTTGGAGTGTCTGTCGAGGAACTCGAACACCACAACCCCTCCCTGCGCGACCCGGTTTGGAAATCGGACAAGTATGTGCCACGTGGTTTCTCCCTCAAGATCCCTGCCAGATCCGGCATCGACTACCGGACGCGCTACGCCGGCATCGCCGCCGCGGCCAAGAAGAACGCTCAGCGCCCCACCACCCTGTACGTCGTGAAGAAGGGCGATACACTTTCGAGCATCGCGCGCAAACACGGGGTGCCGGCCAAACGCATTGCGCAACTCAATTCCCTGCGCGGGTCCCGCATCTATCGCAATCAGCGCCTGCGCCTCCCTTCGACCGAGGTCGTCGTTCTGGCTTCACCACCACTTGTTGCGCAAGCTCCGGTCCCAGCGAGTCGACCGAGCACCGCCCCGAGCACCGAGGATACCTATGTGGTCCGGCGAGGAGACAATCTCACCGACATCGCGCGCCGCCAGGGCGTCGACCTCGCTGTTCTTCGCGAACTCAACGCCTTGCAGGGATCTCGGATCCTCCCTGGGCAACGACTCGTGCTGCGCCGGGCCGAGGTCGTGGCCTCTGCCCCTCCCGAGGCACCTCGTGGCGCCAAGGAGCGTTGGCTCGTGCGCAAAGGAGACACCCTCACGGCAGTGGCCAGAGCGACAGGTCTGCCCCTGGACACCCTCCGACGTCTGAATGACCTCCGAGGTGACCGGCTCCTGGTCGGCCAAGTGCTACGGTTGCGAGAAGTGCCCCCTGCTACTGTGGTCGCCCTGGCACCTGCGCCGGCTCCCTCGGAGACCCCGCGACCGACCGAGCCGGCAGTTCCCGAAGGCAAGGCTGAACCCTCGCCCGTTCCTGCAGCTCCTCCGCCGGTTCCTGCCCCAGGCGAGACCTCTCCTGTGGGGCAAGATACAGCGGCTCCTCCTGAAACTCCGGTACTCGAGGCAGAAGGTGGAGAAGGCGAAGCGCCCGGGGACGTCACCCTCACCGCCGCGGCAGCTCCGGAACCCGTCGAAGAACTCGTCGGAGCAGCCTGGGTTCCTCCCGAGCCGGCAGGCACCGTGCCTGAAGAGCCCCCTCCCGCGCCCCCGGTCCTCGACGCGCCGGCGGTTGTCACCCCCGCGATAGCGGTTACCCCCCCGGTAGAAACCTTCCCGATCGAAGTCATCACCGTGGAGGCGGAAGAGACCCTCGGCCACCTGGCCGAATGGCTCGGTGTTCGCGCCGCAGACCTCAGGCGGCTCAATGGCTTGCGTTTCAACCAGGATCTCGGACTGAACCAGCGGCTGCGGATCGAGTTTTCCCGGGTCGACCGGGAGGAATTCCTGCAGCGACGCAACGAGTACCACAAGATGATTGAGGACGACTTCAACCGCGCGTATCGGATAGGCGAGGTGCTCCAGCACACCGTGGCCCGTGGCGAGACCCTGTGGAGTCTTTGTCACAAGAAGTTCCAGCTCCCGCTCTGGTTGCTCGTCGGTCACAATCCCAACCGGGATCTGAGCAAACTGGCCGCGGGCGACGTGATCAACATCCCGATGATCGAAGAACTGAATGCTCAGGAACGTGGGGGCCACTGATCCTCGCGACTGCCTGACCCACCCTTTGTCGAGGTAGGAATTCCAGCATGGCCAAGAAGAAGATCGAGGAACAGATTCCCGACCGCCTCCCGGTCCTCCCGATCAGGGACGTCGTCATTTTCCCTTACATGATCGTGCCCCTGTTCGTGGGCAGATCATCCTCCATCAATGCCGTCGATGAAGCCATCGAACACGAGCGCTTCATCTTCTTGAGCACCCAGCGCGACTCCCAGGACGAGAACCCCCTGCCCAAGGGGGTATACCGGCTCGGTTGCATCGGCATCATCATGAAACAGCACAAGTTGCCCGACGGCCGGATCAAGATCCTGATCCAGGGGGTCGCCAAGGCCAAGGTCAAACGCTTCTTCAAACAGCGCGAGATCAACTACGCCGAGGTCCAGCGCATCGAGGAACCGACGATCGACAAGCCGGACCTCCAGACCGAGGCGATGATGCGGAGTACCCGCGAGTTGATCGAGCGCGTGGTGGCCTTCGGAAAATCCTTTTCCCAGGACGTGTTGTTGATCCTGGACGAGATCACCGACCCGGGTCGTCTGGCCGATCTGGTCATTTCCAATCTGGGGTTGAAGCTCGACCAGACCCAGAAACTGCTCGAGGTTATCGACCCAGTCCCGCGCCTCGCCAAGGTGTTTGAATTGCTCAAGAAAGAGCACGGCCTGCTGGAGATGCAGGAGAAGATCAAGGACGCGGCCAAAGAGGAGATGACCAAGACCCAGCGCGAGTATTTCCTGCGCGAGCAGCTCCGCGCCATCAAGACCGAACTCGGGGACATCGACGGCAAGTTCGAGGAATCGGAAGAACTGCGCGGCAAGATCAGCCCCGAGCTGATGCCTCCCGAGGTGGAGGCCGAGTCCACGAAACAGCTCCGCCGCCTGGAAAACATGCAAGGGGACAGTGCCGAGGCCAGCTTGGTGCGTACCTATCTGGAGTGGTTGACCAACTTGCCCTGGCGGACCAGCACCGAGGACAACCTCGACATCTCTCATGCCCACAAGGTTCTCGACGAGGACCATTACGATCTGGAGAAGATCAAGGAGCGCATCCTCGACTACTTGGCGGTCTGTACCTTGCGCAAGAGCATGAAAGGCCCCATCCTGTGCTTCGTCGGGCCTCCGGGCGTGGGCAAGACCTCTCTCGGGCAGTCGATCGCCCGCGCGATGAACCGCAAGTTCATCCGCATGTCGTTGGGAGGCATGCGCGACGAGGCCGAGATCCGCGGCCATCGCCGGACTTACGTCGGCGCCTTACCGGGGAGGATCATTCAGGGCATCAAACAGGCCGGTTCGAACAACCCGGTGTTCATGCTCGACGAACTCGACAAGATAGGCCAGGACTTCCGAGGAGATCCGGCCGCGGCCCTGCTCGAGGTACTCGACCCGGAGCAGAACCACAGCTTCACCGACCATTACCTGAACCTCCCCTTCGACCTATCCAAGGTCATGTTCATCGCCACGGCCAACATCACGGACCCCATTCCCTCGGCGCTGCGCGACCGGGTGGAGTTGATCACCATCCCCGGGTATTCGGAAGAAGAGAAGATCTCCATCGCCAAGCGCTACCTCATTCCCCGCCAGATCGAGGAAAACGGTCTTGCCGGACGGACGGTGGGCTTCTCCCATGCCGCCCTGATCGCCGTGATCCGCAATTACACCAAGGAAGCCGGGCTGCGGAACCTCAACCGCGAGTTGGCCACGGTCCTGCGGAAACTCGCCCGGCGTATCGCCGAGAACAAGAGAGCTCCGAACACGGTGACCCCGGCCAGCATCACCACCTACCTCGGCCCACCGACCTACCTCGGCGACGACGCCATGGAACGCGATGAGATCGGGATCGCCACCGGTCTTGCCTGGACCCAGTACGGTGGCGAGATTCTCCAGGTCGAGGCCTCGACCATGGAGGGCAAGGGCGGCCGTTTGACCCTGACCGGGCACTTGGGTGAGGTGATGAAGGAATCGGCCATCGCCGCCCTGACCTATGTCAAGACCCATCGGCTCGACTTCGG
>MGSU01000078.1:0-7896 GCA_001799195.1 Deltaproteobacteria bacterium RIFOXYA12_FULL_61_11
CCTTCTGTTCCTCCCCTGTTCGCTCGTGTGTCCCTGCCCCTTGAAGCTTCGCTCTTCATTGCTGCGAGTGGGTGGACTATCGGGCGCGAATGCGGTATCGGGTCGAGTGGCCGATCCACGAGGAGGCATGATGTCGGAGTGCGGTCTTGAACAAAGAAACCCGTCGGTTACCCTGGTATTGTTGCCGATGTGGGATACCAGCATGCCGCCGCTGTCTCTCGCCTGTCTTTCCTGGTACTTGCGCCGACACAGTGTTTCGGTTACGGTACTCGATGCCAACATCGACCTCTTTCAGGGGGTGTCGGCCGAACAACGCACCTTGTGGGACATGGCCAAGCTCGGATTTTGGATCGACGGTCGCGAGAAATTCCCGGGCGTCGTGCTACGAGCCTTGGAGAACCTGCTCGATCCTCTCGTCGAACGCATTCTTGCCTCCCCAGGTGCCTGGTTGGGCTTCTCGGTGACTAAGAGCAATGCCTTGTTCACGCGCGAGGTACTGCTCCGCCTGCTCCCGCTCAAGGGAACGCGCAAGGTGGTGCTCGGGGGACATCACTGCGGTCACCCCGCGTACCGAGCCCTCTTCGACGACCTCCCGCTCGATCACATCGTGGTCGGTGAGGGAGAACAGGCACTGCTCGATCTGATTCGAGGTCAACGGAGCGAGCGGTTGCTCCTGGCCGGCGAGGATCTGGACCCTGAGGCCCTGGGCCTCCCGGACTTCGCCGGGTTTGACCTCGACCGCTATACCAGCCGTACCCTTCCGGTCTGGTTCGGCAGAGGGTGTGTCTATCGCTGCGCCTTCTGCGAGGATTCTACGCTCGCGGGGCGCTACCGCGGGAGGGATCCTGCCGGCTTGGCCGCGGACCTGGAGAGGCTCGTATCCGCCACCGGCAGAACTGACCTCCTCTTTGTCGATCTCCTGCTCAATGCCCATTCGGAGCGCTTGGCCGAACTGTGCCGGGCGATCCTCGATCGAGGGTTGGTGTTGCATTGGCACGGGTTGTTGGTGATCGACCGGCGCGACGGTCAGGATTTCTATGACTTGCTCGCAGCGGCAGGCTGTCATACCGTTGCCTTTGGCGTGGAACACGGGTCGGAGCGCGTCTTGCGTCGGATGCGCAAGCGATTCCATGCCGAGGACGTGCCGGTGGTTCTCGGCAGGGCCAGGAAGGCCGGTCTGCACACCGCGATCAACCTGATCGTCGGTTTCCCCGGCGAGAGCGAGGAAGATTTCGAAGAGTTGCTCGACTTCCTGCGCCGGCACCACGGGGGTATTTCCTCCATCGGCAGCCTGAATACCTATACGCTGCTGGTCGGTACCCAGGTCGAGCGAAAGATGGCCGAGTGGGGCATCGAAGCGCCCGAGGGCTGGCAACCCTCGACCCAGTTCTGGTGGGACGGCGATACGATCTTCGAAGAGCGCGATCGGCGCATGCAGCGGCTGAGCGTCCTGCTCGAGGAGTTGGGCTTGGCCTATTACAGCTCCACGGTGGACGTGGTCGACCGGCAGTTCCGGGCTCACCCCGAGGACCACGAACGCGGCGAGGACTACCTCCGCGTGCGCGCCGTGGACTTCTTCCAGGGCAACCTCAATCGCTGGGATCGTACCTTCGGCGGTCTGGTCCTGGACAACGGAGTATATCCGAACGTGGTGAGGTACAAAGTCAGGCCGCTCCGGCAGGGCACCTACGAATGGTGGCTCGGGATGGCCGCCGATGAGCCGAGGACTCTGGAATGCTGGGTGGGGGATTGCCTGCTCCTCACCATGACCCCGCGTTCGACCGGGGGGATGTTCGACACCAACGTGGCGTGGTTCCGTTGCGGCACCTTCGAGTTGCCCTTGACCGGAGCCATCCTCACGCTGCGCGCTCGAGGCATGGTTCCCCACCTCCATGGTCTTTACCTGCGCAAGGTGTCCCCCGCTCATGGACCTCAAGATCCCCCTGCCGTGGGAGAGCGCCCCGGACTCAACCCGAGGTCGGAACGGTGAGGAAGCTCGTTGCACCTCCCCTGGACGAGTCGGGTTTGTACCAGGAGGCGATGGAGGGGTACACCTGGAGGCATCACCCCCTGGTCGAACGGCCATGGACTGCTGCTGTCATCGTCCCGTTCCTCGCCGCCGGGGCAATGGGGGCAGGGCTCCTGCTCGGACATCTGCTCCTGTCCGTGCCGGTTGGTATCGTCCTGCTGCTCTCCCTGCGCCGATACTTCCTGCCGACCGAATACCGGCTCGATCCCGATGGGGTTACGGTCCGGCATCTCGGAGCGACAACGCACGTGTCTTGGCCCAACCTGAAGCGGTATTCCCTCGAGCCTCACGGCATTTTCCTGAGCCCCTTCGAGGAACCTTCGCGTCTCGAGAATTTCCGCGGCATCTTTCTCCTGACCGGGGAGCACAGGGAAGCGGTGGCCGCGTGGCTGGCCAAGCACTGGACCAAGGGTACACCTCACGGCGAGGGGGTGCTGTGAGTTGGTGGAAGCGCGCTTTTTCCCTCGCCCGCCCGCAAGAAGACGCCGCGCCCGAGAAAACGGAGCGGGTATTCCTCGAACGTTTGGCAGCCAAGGTTGAAGCCAGGGGATTGACCACGGTGACCGTGCTGTTCCTGGAATCGTTCCGGCCCCTTGCCTTCTTGGGCAGCCAACTGCTGGTCTTCCTCGAACCCATGGTCAAGGCCCTGGTCAACCTCGAGGAGTATGATCACTTCGTCCATCTGGTCGAGCGGCCGGCCCATCTCGCCTATTTCCTCCGCCGCCTCGAACGACCCTCACCCGCAGAAGACGAGAAAAACCATGAACAATGAACCTACTGTCAAGGTGATACTCGCCACGGATTGCGGCAGCACCACCACCAAGGCCATTCTCATCGAGAAGGTCGGGCAGGAATACCGGCAGACGTATCGCGGCGAGGCTCCCACCACGGTCGAGGCGCCCTTCGAGGACGTTACCATGGGGGTGCTTAACGCGGTCCAGGAGGTCGCCGAAATCTCAGGTCGGCGGCTCGTCGGTGACGACGGACGGATTATGACCCCTGCCCGAGGAAAGGAGGGCTGCGACCTCTATATCAGCACCTCCAGTGCCGGAGGAGGATTGCAGATGATGGTCGCAGGGGTGGTGCGGAGCATGACCGCGGAGAGCGCCGAACGGGCCGCCCTGGGGGCTGGATCCATCGTCATGGACGTCATCGCCTGTAACGACAAACGATTGCCGCATGAACAGATCGAACGCATCCGCCAACTCAGACCGGACATGATCCTGGTGTCGGGCGGCGTGGACGGCGGCACGACCAAACACGTGGTGGAGTTGGCAGAGCTTATCGCGGCGGCCTCGCCCAAGCCGCGCCTCGGCAGCGGGTTCCACCTGCCGGTCATTTATGCGGGTAATGCCCAGGCCGCGGATGAGGTCGCTACCGTGTTGGCGGACAAGACCGATCTGAACGTGGTCCCCAACCTCCGACCGGTGCTCGAACGCGAGAATCTTGGACCGGCCCGCGAAAAGATCCATGACATGTTCCTGGAGCACGTCATGCAACAAGCTCCGGGCTACAAGAAGCTGATGTCCTGGGTCAACGCGGATATCATGCCGACGCCCGAAGCCGTCGGCCGCATTTTGCGTACCATCGCGGAGAAAGAAGGCATCAACGCGGTGTGTGTGGATATCGGTGGTGCTACCACGGACATCTTTTCGGTCTTCGGCGGGGAGTTCAATAGGACGGTCAGCGCCAATCTGGGGATGAGCTATTCCATCTCCAACGTCTTCACCGAAGCCGGGCTTCCCAATGTCCTGCGCTGGGTGCCCTTCCCCATGGACGAGCGCGACCTGCGCAATCGGGTCAAGAATAAGATGATAAGGCCGACCACCATTCCCAGCAGCTTGGAGGAGTTGGTCTTCGAACAGGCTATTGCCAGAGAGGCCCTGCGGTTGGCCTTCGAGCAGCATAAGGCCTTCGCCAGCAGGCTCAAGGGAGTGCAGCAACAGCGCACCATCGGCGACACCTTCGATCAAGGGGCCGGCGGCGAGAGTCTGGTGAACCTCATGGATCTCGACCTGCTCGTCGCCTCCGGGGGGGTGTTGTCCCACGCTCCGCGTATGGCGCAGACCGCGCTACTGTTGATCGATTCCTTCTTGCCCGAGGGGGTGACCGCCCTGGCCAAGGACAGCATCTTCATGATGCCCCATCTCGGGGTGCTTTCCCAGGTGCATCCGGCTGCTGCCACCGAGGTCTTCGAGAAGGATTGCCTCATCTACCTCGGCACCTGCGTCGCGCCGGTTGGCAAGGCCAAGGAAGGTTCGCGGCTGTTGCACTGGCGCTTCGAGACCGAGACCGGCCGCGTGGAGGAGGGTGAATTGCACCAGGGAGAGCTCGCGCGAGTGCCCCTGGCGCTCCAGGAGAGGGCTCACTTCTCAGGTCATCCCGAGAAGGGAATTGACCTCGGCAGGGGCAAGGGCACGAAGGTCGAAACCGTACTCAAGGGAGGAGAAGTCGGACTGGTGCTCGACGGCCGTGGCAGACCCCTTGTACTGCCCGCGGACCAAGGACGGCGGGTGGAGTGTCTGCATCGGTGGCTCAAAGCGATGGACGCTTACGATGCTCGGTTGTACACGTTGTAAATAGGTGCGGTAGCTCTTGTCTGTGAGGTAGTTCGATGGGGAGTTCGTTCGTTCCAGGTCTGAAAGTCTCCCGGCACACGGTACTCCGGAAGCGCCGTATCCTACCGCTCAAGGGGGAGGTGAAGAAGAATCTCGGGGATGAGGTCGCTGCCAGCGAGGTCGTCGCCGAAACATATCTTCCCGGCAAGGTCCACCCGATGAACGTGGCCAACCTGCTCGGGGTTGTACCCGCCGATCTGCCGCGTTGCATGGTGCGTAAGGAAGGCGAGGCCGTGCAGCGCAATGAGGTCCTCGCCCGATCCACGTCCTTCTTCGGTTTGTTCAAGAACGAGGTGACGGCAAAGGTCGAGGGAACCCTCGAGAATGTTTCGACCATCACCGGCCAAGTCATGGTGAGGGAAAAACCCACTCCGGTACAGGTTCGAGCGTTCGTCGACGGGACCGTGGTCGAGATAATCCCCCAAGAGGGTGTGGTGCTGGAGACCACGGCCACCTACATCCAGGGTATTTTCGGTATCGGCGGCGAAACCCAGGGGCGCATCACCGTGTTGGTCGAGGCACCGGGAGAAGAACTCACCGCCGAGTCGATCAGGTCCGAGCACGCGGGGCAGGTCCTGGTCGGGGGAGCCTTCGCTTCGCTCGCCGCCTTGCGCAAGGCCGTCGAGGTCGGTGCCGCGGGAGTCGTGGTCGGGGGAATCGATGCCCTGGATCTGGTCGAGTTCATGGGGTACGACCTCGGTGTGGCCATTACTGGCTCAGAACGCTTGGGGCTGACCTTGATCGTGACCGAGGGTTTTGGGCACGTCGCTATGGCCGAGCGAACGTTTTCCCTCCTGACCGAGTTGAGCGGCAGCGAGGCCAGTATCAATGGCTCGACCCAGATCAGGGCCGGAGTCATCCGGCCGGAGATCATTGTCACCCGGGCGAGGGAGCAGAGGGAGGCTCCTCCCGGGGATGAGCTAAAAGGCCTCGAGGTCGGGGACCTCGTCCGCATTATCCGCCAACCGCACTTCGGTGAGCTCGGCACGGTCACGAGTTTGCCGCACGAATTATCCACTCTGGAATCCGAATCCCGAGCCCGCGTCCTCGAGGTCACCTTGGCCACAGGGCAGATCCTGCGCCTGCCCCGGGCGAACACCGAGGTCATCGCCGGCTGAGGCGGCCTCCAGCCTTCTTCGTGCGTTATTGGAGCTGCTGTACGAGCTCGTCGGCTGCGCGGAAGACCTCTTCGGTAACGAAGCGGACCTTGAGCTTGAATTGCAGCTCCTCGAGTTCTGAACGCAAGGTGAGATCACTCGGATCGTAGGTTGCGAGGGTCCCGGTCTCATGACAGGTGGTCATATCGTTGACGAGACGCAACACGCGTAATTCTTTCGTATAAGGGCCTTGGTATCCCTCGCGGTGATGGTGCCCGATGCAGTCGATGAAGAGTTGGGGCAGGTTCCAGCGCGCCATGGCCCAGGCTCCGATGTCCTCATGGGTCAGCCCCAGGACGTCGAATTCGAACTCGGGCAGGTCTAGGTTCAGCTTGCGGTCGAAGTGCTTGACGACTCGTTGGTAGAGCTCCGGGAAGTAGAAGTCCAAGATCAGGATACCCACGTCGTGGAGCAGGCCCAAGGTATAGAGATCACGGCCGGCGCGGCGGTCGAGCTTCTCCTCGTACAAGATCTCATAGGCGCGCGCGCAGGTGCCGGCCACGATCATCGAGTGTTTCCAGAAGTCGGCGAATACGGCTCCGGTGCCGAACCCCTTGAAGGAGTGCAGGGCGGAGAAGGAGAGTGCGATGCGTTCGAATTCGTGCAGACCCAGCCGGACGATCGCTTCTTCGAGATTGCCGATGGCCGCTCTCGATGGTCCTCGATAATAGGCGGAGTTGACCAATTTGAGGACATTGGTGGTCAGGGCAACATCTCGCTCGGCGAGGGCGACGATCTCGGGCAGCTCGCGGTTCTCGTCAAGGGCCTTGGCCAGGGCGAAGACCGTATCCGGCAATACGGGAAAGGATTGGATGGTGCCGAGTTTCTTGAGGATGAAATTCTTGCGCAGGACCATCAGAGGATCCTCATGATGGCCTGGGAGCGATCGACATCGGCCTGGAAGTTGGACAAAATATCTTGGTAGAGATCGCTTTTCTCGACCAGCTTGTTCTTGATCTCCTCGTGCCGTTTGTCCTGGTGATCGTCGCGGTTGTTGTTGATGCTGCCGATGCCCTGTAGGGTGCAGATTTCATTTGCAATTTTTACTACTCGAACAATCGGTTCATATTTACCGGTGTAGTCCTTGATGTTGTGGTGGTAGCGAATTGCAGCGCGGAGGTGTTCGGGTAATTGCCAGCGCAAGGCGATGATCTCTCCCACCTCCTCGTGGGTGATCTCGAGCATCTCTTGCTCGAGTTCGATGATCTTGGGAGCGTTGGGACTGCGGGCTGCAAGCAGGACTTTCTCGTAGTAGTCGGGAAAATAATGATCGAGGATGAGGATGCCGATGTCGTGGAGCAAGGCGGCGCTGTAAAGTTCGCCGGAGACCTTCTTCCCCAGTTTTTTTGCCGAGATCTTGGCAAAGGCTTCCAGGGTGATGAACGCCGTCGTCAAACAGTGTTGCCAGAAGTGTTGATAATCCAGTTTGTTGGAGAAAGAACCGAAGGTCTCGATGACACTCAGGGAGATGACGATCTTCTTGAACTCCACGGTCCCGAGGCGGACCACCCCGGTCTCGACATCGGTGACCTCCTTGCCGAGGGATTGGTAGACGGGAGAATTGACGATCTTCAGCACTTTTGCGGACAACGCAATGTCCAGCTTCGCCAGGACGGCTATCTTCTCGATGTCGGCGTCGGAATCGATGGCCTGGATGATTTCGTTGTAGACATTGCTGATGGTCGGGAGATCGTTGATCCGTTCGAGGGATTTCAGAATCAACTTTCGGCGTGAGACCATGTATTTCCGCCTGGGAACGAGACCAGCAACTCGTCCATTGAACCCTTTTCACGGGATGGTGGCAAGTATTTTCCAATATCTTGCCGCTCAGAGCGTCGATGGTGACTTTCGCGTGACCGGGCCGAGGTATCCATACTATCCTGGGCAGGTGGAGAGTGAGGTAGTGCGATGAACGTTGGGTCCCGAAGGTGGAGGTCCGAGACGGTGTGCCGGGTACTCCCTCAGGTCTTGGCCTTCGTTTTCGTGGGATTGCTGCCGTTCCCGGGTAGCGCGGGCAGCGCTGAGAGTTGCGAACGTTGTCATCGTTTACAGACGGAACAGCAGAGGGCCCATCCCGAGAGTGTCTCGTGCA
>MGSU01000078.1:7906-14111 GCA_001799195.1 Deltaproteobacteria bacterium RIFOXYA12_FULL_61_11
TGGAGGTGATGGCCGGGCCGGTTCGGCCCAGGTTGCTCATGGAGACATGGTCCGCTTCCGGGAGGGGTTCGAGGGGGGAGCGTATGAACGGAGCTGTGGTCGCTGTCATCCGCGAACCTCGTACCAGTGGAAGAACGAACTCGGGGGCGTCCGGTCCGAACGTTCCTGTTCCGCTTGTCACCTTGAACCTAAGGGGAGTAGGCCGACCTGTCTCCAATGTCATCTCGGTCAGGAACATGGGCATGCTCTCTCACGACGGGTCGAGAACACCCTTTGCCTCTCGTGTCACGACAGCGGCGGCACCTTCCGGTTTCTTCGCGGAAAAGGAGTGCATGAACGCGCGGGGTTGACCTGTGTCGATTGTCATCGAGCCGGGAAGGAACGGCATGGGTTCCATGCTCATCATGGGGAGCGTGCCGGAGAGCGGCTGCGATGTACCAGTTGTCATGGGGAATTGGGAGCTCGTGGGGTCGGTGCGGCGAGCAGGCCTGCGAGAACGTTGTCCGTGGGGGAGAAAACCCTGACGCCTCCCATGATCGGCCCGGACAATCACCCTCTCCACAAGGAGCATCAGAGGCTCTCTTGCCTCGCCTGTCATCTCTCGCCAGAGGCCCCGGATAGAGCGGTGCGAGCTGCCATGGTCCTGGCTGTGGACCCCGGAGGAAAGGTGGAACTCTTCGAGCGTACCGAGCAGGCTCCCGGGTTCCGCGGCGCGATGTTCACCTTCGGTACGGGACACAACGTCGTACGCCAGGGGCTGCGTTGCTCGCAGTGTCATCAAACCCCGGATCGTTACCTGCCCGAGGCCCATCCTCTGCATCATGGTTGGCGCCGGCCCGATCGCAGCGAGATGAGCCGTTTACTGGCCGTGGGCATCTGCTTGGTGTGCCACGAGGATGGCGCCGCGGAATTCATGCAGTACCGCACCATTGCTCCCTCGCTGGACGCTCACGTGCGAGGAGGGCGCAAGTGAGGTTGCTGGGCTACGCCGGGGTCGCCTTGGGTGGTTTTTATTGTTTCCTCGGAGTGGCCTTCTTCTCGATCGAACGTCATCTCGGAGGTGAGGCCTGGGAAAGCTCGCCTCAGGTCTTTGCGAGAGCCCCTCGGTACGTTTCCTTATCGGGACTCGGGGGCGGAGGTCGACCGTCTGTGAAGAATTCCTGTACCGATTGTCATGCGACCTCGGCGCTTCCCTCCGGAGGTCACGATTTCGGTTGCGAACCCTGTCATGGTGGAGATGCTCGGTCGAGCGACCGAGAGACCGCACATCGGGGAGTGTTGGCGCGTCCCGGCGCTTTCGTTCACCTCGCCCAGGGGTGTGGCCGATGTCATACCGAGCAACACGCGAGACTCGGAGGGGGCGGGCTGCATCCCGACCTGGTCGATCGAGAACGGCATCCTGAGATCTCGCGGTTGTGCCGCTCGTGTCATTTCGGGCCAGACCGCTTGGCGGTGAGAGAACCCCGGCGGGACGGGTGTGGCGTGTGCCATGCCCTGAACCTGCTCGACCCCGAGGGACGAGAAATCCGGAGGCATGTCCTACCTCGGCCGATACCCCCCTTCGCTTGTCTGGAATGCCATTTCTTCCACCAGAGCGAGGTCCGGTTCGCGATCAACCTCGGGAAGGACCTGAGCGGTCGGTTCTCCGGCGACTTGGGGGAGACCATGGTGAACGATCCTCATTGGGCTGCGGGTATGGGATGCGCTGCGTGTCACCCGAGCGCACATCACGGGGGCGGTGCTCCGCGAACCTGCTCCTCGTGTCACCCCGACGATCAGACGGTGGGGCAAGAGGCCGGTTCTACCATCGCCGACCTCTATCATGGTATACATCGTCAACGGATCCAGTGTGTTGCTTGCCATGGCGGCGTTCAAATGGGCATGAACGTCATTTCGCGGAGAGGGAAGCTGTTCGGGTTTTCCTCGGAATTGCCGCGGGGGGGGCTCTTGCGCGACGAGAGCTCCGGTCGCTGGAGTTTGTTCGATCAGGTCACCATTGAAGATCAAACGACCGTGCTGCGTCGGGTGCGTGCCTGCGCCGTTTCGAATACGAGAATGAATATCAATTGTTTCCGTTGTCATGGGGCCGAGTCGGTGTTGTTCCGGTCCTCGGCGGAGAGCCAAGAACCGGTCGCCTTCTTGCAGCGGCTCGGCATGTCTCGCGAGGAATTACTGCGTTTTCTCGGGAGTGGGAAGATCGACCTTCGTTTTACCTCCGATTTGAGAGCACCGGACGAGGAGGAACTGGCCGGCTTCGAACGCGGGCGGCGGAGTTTCCTGGAACTCTATTTGCGGCATCGTTCATTGATCGAGAAGTACCTGTTCGAGGAGCATGGTCTCTGACCTCTTCTCAGGCTCTCCGCGATCCGAAGAGGGGCCTGCAAAGCGGCAAAGCGCCGGCCAATCCACAAAGATTTCCAGGTCTTTTGCCTCTTGTCGGGCGGGGGGTACTTTTGACATGACGTAGGTGCCGTGGTACTGTATTCCGGGCTTTGTTTCGCAGGCGAGAGTAAGGTGACGAGTCCCTTTTGATGGATCTGCTGCCACGGCACATCAGTGCGTCGATCTCAGTGATCGACGGAGTGGATAAGGGTAAGAATTTCCCCTTGCGCGGCATCCGTACGTATTTCGGCCGTCGCGACGGGGATATCATGTTGAATGACAGCAAGATATCCAGCCGGCATTTTTGTATCGAGTACATCAACGGCAGTTTTTATCTCATCGACCTCGGCAGTACCAACGGGACCTTCCTCAATCGTTGCAAGGTCAGGGAATCCATGCTCAATAACATGGATGAGATCCAGATCGGTTTCTCCACCCTGGTGTTCCAGTGCGGAGAGAACCACGACATGCTGCGCATTCTCGACCTGGGGAAGACGCTGAGCAGACCCAAGGAACGCCCAGTCCAGCCTGCCGAAGCCGTGCGCAATGTCCCCGGTGAAACCGTGCGCGTGAACTACCCCCTTCCTCCTCCTGCTGCGCCTTCCCCGCGGGTCTTCCCCGAGGCTCAGCCGCAACGCGACCCCCGATACCCAGACCAGCGTCAGGTGGATCCGCGTTATCAAGATCCCCGCCCTGCCGACCCGCGTTTTCAGGAGCCTCGTCCTGCGCGGGAGCAAGGAGAAGGCCAGTACCCCGAACGGCAAGCTGATCCCCGGTTCCGCGATCCCGGTGGGGCACGGCAACGTGTATTCCCCGATAATGATCCCGCAGGCCCGCCGACGAGGCGCGCCCGGATGCCCCTCGACCAAGGTTCGCCGGTCAATGAATACCCGATGCAGCAACGGCAACCTGGCCCCGAACAAGTCGCTTCGGTGCGCGGGCAGATGATGAACCAGCCCCTCGACCGGTCCCTGGCAATACCGAAGATCAGACTCTTCCTCGAGGTCACCAAGGGCAATGACGCTGGGAAACGCTTGAAGTTGGAAAAGGGGAGCGTGGTGATCGGCAGGGTCAATGCCGATGTGAATTTGCGAGATACCGATGTGTCGCGCAGGCATGCGCTGATCGAGATTTTCGGTCGGGACCAGGTCGTCATCCGCGACCTGGCTTCGACCAACGGGACCTTCGTGAACGGTCGGCCGGTGACCAGTTGTAAGCTCAACTATCTCGACGAGATCCGGGTCGGTAGGACCTCGCTGAGCCTGATCATCGAGGAAGGCTGATGTCCCCGGTCGTATGTTCCGACGGGTATTCCTCCTCCTTTTCGGACAATCGGCAGGCACGTGCCGTGGCCGGTTGAGTCTGGAGCGAACTGTTGTCCATGGACCAGGGACCATTGCTCGAGATCATCGAAGGCAAGAACAAGGGTAAACGCTACCTGATCAAGAAAAAATCCATCACCATCGGTCGAGGTGCATGCGATATCCGGATCGAGGATGGCAAGTCCTCGGCAAAACATGCGCTCATCACCATCACGCCGAAAGGCATCTTCATCGCCGACACCGAGAGTACCAATGGCACCTTCGTCAATAACAACGAAATAGATACCTGGAAGCTCCAGCACTCGGATGAGATCCGTATCGGCAACACGCGTTTCCTGTATGTCCATCCCGAGGATGAACGGGAACGAAGCGATCGGCGCAAGGGAGAAGGGGGGACGGGTAAGGGGTTACCCCCGCAGCAGCGTCAGGCTGGGATTGTCGATCTGAATAGCTTGATCAACGAAGAACTCGGGGATGAGGCAGCCCGGGAAGAACCCGAACCGACGCGCGACGATGAGCTCGAATTGAGTGAACTTGCCGGAGTCCGACTCCATTTCGGTTCCGAGGATCCGGTCGGCGACGAGGACGAAGAATCCGTGCTCGAACCTCTCGGTGAGGCAGCACCGGCCGCGGTCGAACCCAAGAGGGAGAAAACCCCTCCGCCGCGCAAGAAGGTGCTCGCCACGATCTTGGTACTCCAGGGAGAGCAACAGGGTCTGCGGTACGAGGTCACCGAACGACATTCCCTGCTCGGACGAGGAAACGTCAATGTGAAGATCCGGGATCTCGACATCTCGCGATCACACGCCAGTCTGACCATCAAATCCAGAGATGGCGGTATGGTCTTCACCTTGAGGGACCTCGACAGTAGGAACGGCACCTACGCCAATGGAGAACGCATCACTCAAGCCGAGATCAAGCATGAAGACACCCTCCAGATGGGTTTGACCATACTCCAGTTCCTGTCCACGAAATGACCTCTCAACGCGAAGTACTCTTTTTGGGCGCAGATGGTTTCGGTGGGCTATCGACGGGCTTGCAGTTCCTTTTTGTGGCCATTCTGGCCTTTGCCCTGATCCGGCTCGCAGCACGGTTGCGGGCAGGGAAGTTCCGCTCCATCGCGCTGCTCGGAACCTCATTGGGAACTCTGGGGCTGGTCCTGGCCTACTACTCACCGACTCTTCGCATGTCCGAACGGGAGCGCTTGCCCAGCAGGATCGCCCTGCTGGTAGATCGTACCCCGAGCACTGCTTGGAAGGGAAAACAGGGCAAGACTCCCAGGCAGACCATCGACGCCTACCTGGGCGAGGCCCTCTCCCTGAGCCGACATTCCGAGTACGAGTTCCATTTCACCCTGTTCGAACCGCCCCTGAGAAGGGTTTCCGGCGAAGCCCTGTTCCTTCCACGAGAGGCTTCAGCGGATCTCGGATCTCCGTTGCTGCAGGCGTTGGAGCAGCTCGATGGTCTGGCCGAGCAGGCCGATGAAGCCTATGATCTGACCGTCCTGCTCAGCGATGCCATTACGACCGAGGATCTGACGGTGCGACCGGTGCAGAAGCTGGAGCGACTGGGACGAGTGGCCATCCTCACCGCGGAGAACGATCTGGTCGATGTGGCGGTGACCCAGGTCCACCATCCGAGGCTGTCCTTCTTGCGAGTTCCCTTGCGGCTCGACGCGGTCCTCCAAACCCAGGGATTGCCCCCCGGACGGCGGGTGATGGTGACCCTGGAACAGGATGGGCGCGTCCTCCAGAGTAGGGAGGTTGTCGTTGCCGCGGAGCGTGACGAACAGGTGGTGGCATTCGAGACCCTACCCCAGGAGATGGGCTTGCAAGCCTACCAGGTGCGAGCCCAACTCCAGGGTGAAGAGCAAGTGTCCGAGAATAATCTCCGAGCCTTGCTCGTTCAGATCGCCAAGGACAAGACCAGGGTCTTGCATGTGTGCGGACGGCCGTCCTGGGATGAACGGTTCCTACGCGAGGTGTTCAGCAGTGACGGGGGGATTAATCTGATTTCGTTCTTCATCTTGCGTTCTCCCGCCGGGAATGAACCCGATGCGAGGGACGAGGAATTGAGCCTCATCCAGTTCCCGTACGACAAACTCTTCACCGAGGAGTTGTCGGGTTTCGATCTGGTCGTGTTCCAGAACTTCGATTCTTCGCGCTATTTTTCCGATTCGTACCTCGACAATATCGCGGCGTACGTGCGGGCGGGAGGAGCCCTGCTGGTCGTGGGCGGTGACCTCTCCTTCAATGAGGGGGGGTACCAGGGGGGCGTGCTCGAGGATCTGCTCCCCCTGAGGATGTGCGAGGGGCCGACGAGTTATCGTGGGTCCGGCGAGGGGTTGCACCTGACTCCCGCCGGGGAGGTGCATCCGGTCACGCGCCTCGTGCCTGAGCGAGAGGCCAATGGGAATCTCTGGAAGCAATTCCCGAGGATGAAGGGGAGGAATACCCTCTGCGGGGTGCAGGGGCAGAGCGTGGTCCTGGTTGATACTCCCG
>MGSU01000079.1:0-431 GCA_001799195.1 Deltaproteobacteria bacterium RIFOXYA12_FULL_61_11
AACACCCGGAGAAGAAGGGAAGTTGGAAAATAACAAACTCACAGAAGATGTTAACCCTGATAAAAACATTTCTTCATGGAAAACAAAACGATTTATTTACAATGATGAATTGTTAAGCAAAGTCATTTTGGATTTCAACAAGGCATACCACACCAATATAGTATTGAAGAACGAAGAAATAGGAATCAAGCGTATCACCACTCAAGAGTTAAATGAAAAGTCTTTGAATTCTGCACTGACTATCATTTGCAAAACACTCAATTTAGAATTCAAAACAGAAACCGATCAAATAATTATATCAGAAATAAATGAATAAGTAAATCACTTATGTCCTGATGTATTCATAGGAAATCAATCAATCTTAACCGTTAGGGTTAATGCATAAATTTTGTTTGATATTGATCATTTTTTGCTTGGGAATTAGCCATGCC
>MGSU01000079.1:513-14119 GCA_001799195.1 Deltaproteobacteria bacterium RIFOXYA12_FULL_61_11
TAGGCCTTATCATACCCGTATTCCCATTTCTTTGCATACTAGAGTGCAGAGTTGTCTTTTGTTAATGTCATTTGTGCCAAACAGCACCAAAGCCTGAGATGATGGAGGGCCGTTTTTTTTCAGTCCCATTCGTTTGAGTTTATTCCGTTCGATCCATATTTCAATCGCCTTTGCATATTCCGTTAGTCCAGTCTATAATAAAGTGTTAATATAAGCACAATAAACTTCTTTGATGGTTGAAAACGCATATTGAGCGTGAAGTTCTATTGGAGCAACAGTCATTTTTCGCACCAGATTCTGCATAACCTCTATGCATTTACAATACTTCTTTTCCCCAATATCATTTCCATCTTCAAGACTTCCTCCCAATTCTTCCATGGCTAGGTTTTTGCCCTCGACAAAGAACGGTGCGAGAAATTTTGTTATCAGCAGCCTCACAATTCCAGCAACCCTTGTGTGCGAAAACCCTGTAATCGTCGAATTCTCCGCAACCCGCTCGCAGAAGCCGTTTGCGCGGCTCAGATAGGCTCGGGTCATAATTGCCAGCTTCGAATTTGCCGAACGGCTCGACAGTTATCTCGGCAATTTGATACGGGCTACACGATTCTCCCAGGACGAGCTCGACGATCTTTCCTATGCGTTCTTGGAAATGGTGAACAACGCCATTGAATGGGGCTGCAAGAACGACCTCAGTAAGCACTTCAAGATCACCTATACGGTTTTCTCCGACAAGGTCATTTTCAAGGTCGAGGACGAGGGTGAGGGCTTCGACTTCAAACATTTTTTCGCAACCAAAGATCTCGACCCTGCAGGCGAGGAACGGGAAGGCAAGAGAGCCGGGGGCCTAGGCATTTACCTCGTCCGCCAATGCATGGACGAACTCAAGTTCAGCCTCAAGGGCAATGTGGTGCTGATGACCAAGTATTTCGACCGCTGATCGGAAAGAGACCCGGGGCAGGACTTCTTCCATGCGGTGGATGGATTCACGGCCTCGAGAAGTGGTACAGTCGGTGGGAATGGTTCAGGCTTCGGGGGTCCTTGATGATTCGCCAGGTGAAGAGGCTCACTCGGTCCGGTATCCTGCTGCTCTGGATAGTGGCGACGAACGGTTGCGGGTCCGAGACCACAGGCCTTGAACGGGCACCTGCGCAGGATGGACAAGCGGATTTGGGCGGAACCCCGGTGGATACGTCAGGGAACGATCGCAGCGGCCTCACCATGCCCGGGGTACAAGCCCCGGTGACCGGCGAAGACCCGACCCCTGTAGCCGGTGTTGAGCAGCCGACCCAACCTGAGGTGTCCCAGGATCCCACCCAAGGTGGCGAACCCCCGCTCGACGGTCCAGAAGAACCGCTTCCAACCCTGGATTGCCCAGGGACGATCCGGGCGTTGGTGCTCCTCGATCAGCGCTTGTATTCGCTCGTCGAAGCCGACCTGATCCGTTACGTCAATGCCGCCTGCGGCCGACGAGGCTTCGGCATTGCCATAGTCCCGCAGCAGAGCCTCGATGATCGCACGCCCGAAGAGGTCAGAGCCCTGGTCATGACCCTGAGAGGCCAACATGCTCAACTCGAAGGCGTCCTCTACGTGGGCGACGTGGCCCTACCTACCTATTTCAAACCTCGTCCCGACATCCTGTCGACTAGGCTCTTCCCTCGCTACCTCGAAGACCTCGACATGACCGTGGTCAGGAACTTGTCCGCGGGTACCGTACTTCCCGTGTGCGTCGCCGGTGCATCCGGGGCGACCTGCCGTACCGATGCTCCGAGCGGGAACAACGGTTCCTCTACCGTCCCCCAGCACGACTACGACTGGTTCGAGCACGGAGCCAACCCCGGACCTGAACTCTGGGCAGCTTTTCTGCCGGTGGGATATACCGACGCAACCAAGAACACCTACGAAGGGTATGCCTCCCAATTGACTCCTTTTCTGCACAAGGCTTTGGATTTTTATGCTCATCCCGATCTCTATGAGCGCCACTTCTACCATGTCGGCAACGATGTTCCCCAGTTCGGGGAACTCCTCACCCGGTTGTGGGGCGTACTCGGGCCGAGCGAGATCGACTATTACTCCGTCCATGCCCAGGGAGAAGCAACCTGCAAGAACAACAAGGCCTGTTACGTACGTGCTCCGCTGGAGGAGTACTCGAGCGCCCAGGCTTTCCTCACCTATGCCACTGCTCTCCCTTGGATCGGCGAGGGTTGGCAGGATGCATCAGTTTTCCTGGGCCACCTCAACGGCTTCTTGCGCCGGGTTGTATGGTGGAACACGCACGGTTCTCCGACCGGCGCCCTGCTCAGCAGCCAACAAGCCAAGAACGGCGTGGTCGCGGGCAAGGGTGCCGCCGTGGCCCTGGTCAGCGGCTGCAGCGTCGCCGGCTACCTCCAGCCGGGTTCGACCGCCTTCCAGGACCTCGATACCGCGGTCGAGGGCAATCTTTTGGTCAACCTGATCTATGGGACTTCGGCCTTCGTCGCTGCCCTGGGAGCACCCAACAACCGCGTCGCCACGGGCCGCTACGACGTATTGGTCGATCATCTCTACCAGGGCGATTATCTCGGCATGGCTCACCGGCGGCGGCTGCTCGCTCAGGATCAGATGCATTCAGGACCCGAAGATCGCACGCATTTCCACGAACTCTTGCTCGGAGATCCCTTCGTGGACGGCAAGACCGGCCCCTGAAGGTCCGGCAGGTGAGTGTGGGCGCGCGGAGCGCAGGAGAGATTGCGAGGCTGCTTCAGAGATCCAATTCAGAGAGGATGCTGTCCAGGTAGGTCACGGCATTGTTCTTGATCAGATCATTGGCCTTGGTCAATTTCTCGCTAAGCAGATTGATGATATTACGGTAGATGGTGCTGCCGAGGGCGGGATGGGACGCCAGGAGCTCATTGACCGCAGTTGCCGAGAAGACCATGACCACGGCCTTGCCCCTGGTGACGACCGAGGCCGTCCTGGGTTGATTGGTGACGAAGGCCAACTCACCGAACGTGTTGAGCCCCGTGAGGGTCGTCACTTCGATGCTGCTACCCTCCTTGTCCAGGGTGATCGCCACCGTACCGTCGAGCATGATGTAGAAATCCTGGTTCGAGGTATCACCCTCGCGGATGATGACGGCCCCATCGGTATATTCCATGAGTTTGCCGAGCTGGAGGAGATGATCGAGTTCTTCTTCCGCCAATTCCGCAAAGACCTTGCTCTTTCGCAATCCTTTGATGATCTTGCTACGTTTCTCGAGGTCGTGCATTGTGTCCTCCTCGCTGCTCAGAGGGTGAAACGGAAGGCACTCACCAGCAGACCGGGCCAGACCCCGCCGGCGAGGTCTCGGCGAACGTACGTGCTGGTCGAGAGCAGGGTCTCGGGCTGATCGGTGAAGCCTCGGAAGTGCTCACCGAATAGGTTGTAGAGGGTATCGTCAAAGCGCATTTTCTCTATCGGAGCCGTCAACAATCCACCCTTCACGGTGAAGCAGGAGAACCTGGTCATCCCGGTAACCCGTGCTTTGGGCTTGTCGGAGAAGTTGAGGTAGTGGAGATTGCCGAGATAGAGGCCGTCACCGAGTCGTTGCAGAGCTTCGGCCACGGGAACTCCTCCGCCGTCCAGACACAGGAAGGTGGGAACTTCGTCTTCGCGCGCCCCGTTGCAAGGGGAGGAGAATTCCCGGCTCGTGCGAGGGCTGACCAGGAACTGGTCGAGTGCACCCTCTTTGATCAAGGCGGTCCGCTCGGGACGCAGGAAACCCGTTTCGTTGAAGCGTGGGACCAAGCCTGAGCTGAGGTCCTCGGACAAGGAGACGGCCGGAGAGAAGCGCCGGTCTTGGTCGACCATGAGTTGCAAGGGAGAGATCTTGTCACGGTGAGCCTTGAGCGAGAACCCCCCCCACCCTGCGGTGGTCTCGAACAGATCAGCCACGGCCTGCGGCGCGAGGTAAGCGGGATACTCCCCTGGTTCCAGACGCACGGTCGGCCGGCCGAACAGTTCCAAGTGCCGACGCCCCTCATCCAGGAGGGTGAGATACCGGCTCGGCTCGAAGTGTTCGCCGCAATAGGTCTGTTTGACCGCCTTCTGCTCAGGGTTGTAGAGGGACCAGTCCAAGGTGAAACGGTCGCTCTGGAACCAATTGCGCTGTCCTCCGCTATTGGCGTACCCTCGATAGATCGGTCCACCGGCATAGATACCAGTCAAATCAAGACCTTCGGCAGGACCGAGCAGATATGCAGGCAGATCTTTCTCGGTCGGCAGCTCGGCGGTCTGGACCTGCTCGCTGTCGTGCCGTTCTTCGGGGAAATTGAGGTAGGGATCGTCGGGAACCTGTTCCAGTTCGGTCCGCAAGGTCGGCAACAGAGCCGTCAAACGCGCGAGATCCGGCGAGATCTGGCCGAGGAGGTCGAGGCTGTGGCTGGTGCTGCGATGCCCGCGGAACAGGGAGAGGGTGGTCGAGAGGTGGAAGCCCGTGCCCGCCTGCCGCACCTTCCCCCTGGAAAATCGTAGGAAGAGGGATTCCTCGGCGTTGAGATACAGGGCCGAACGCTCGGCAGGGAAGAGCTGCTTGCCGAGCGCCTGGGCCAACTCGTCGAAGTAGGTTCGCAGCTCGCGCATCACACCCCCCCGAAAACATCGATGGACGAGAACAACACGGCAGGACTGGCGTGACCGACCCGGATGATCTGGTTCGGTTCTCCCTTGCCGCAGAAAGGTGTCCCGTGGACGCGGAAGGTGGAGACGTCGCCCACCGCCTTGATGCTGTGCCAGAACGGGACGGTGATCCCGCGGTAGTTCGGGTTTTTCACCAGCTTGGTCAACGTGCCCCGTTCGATCAGGCGTCCGCGTTCACACCCGAACTGGAATTTTTCGCGGTAGTCGTCGATGGACCACGAACGGTTGCTCTCCATGAGCACCCCGTATTCGACCGAAGCGATCATTTCCTCGAGCGACTTCGTGCCGGGTTCGAGATTGAGATTGGCCATGCGATCGATCGGAGGACGGTTCCAAGAACTGGCCCGAGCGTTGGCCACTCCCGGCAGACCACTGCGCGCTCGAGAGGTGGAACCACCTAACCCATTGATCAAGGTACCCCGACGGATCAGGTATTCTTTTCGAGCTTCTCGGCCGTCGTCGTCCCAGCGATAACTGGCCAACTCCTGCGGTATCGTCGGGTCGAAGGTCACGTCGAGCAGTTCATTACCGTACTGCAGGGATCCGAAGTCCTGGAGTTTGACGAAGGAGCTGCCCGCGTAATTGCGCTCGTCCCCGAGGATGCGATCGAGTTCCAGGGCATGCCCGATGCTCTCGTGGATCTGTAACATCATTTGGTCGGGAAGGAGCAAGAGGTCGAAGCGGCCTGTCGGGCACTGCTCCGCGGCCAGGAGTTCGCAGGCTTCCTTCCCGATCCGACGGGCTTCGCGATGCAGCTCGTAGTCGTCGAGCAGTTCCAAGCCCTTTTGGAAGGTGTGCCCGCGCAAACCACCGAAGGTCCGGGTTTGGGTTTCCCCCCCCTCGGCCGCGGTGGCCGAGAGGTCGAGGGAGAGTATTTCGAAGTGTTGCCGGAGATCGGCGCCATCAGAAGTCAGGAGGTGGTGCTCAACCGTGGTACCCCAGAGGGTGGTATCGGTGCGGCCGATCACGGAACTGACCGAGAGATCCTCATGGAGCTCTCGCAGCAGACCGACCTTGTCCGAGAGCGGGAGGGCATCCCAAGCTTTTTCATGGGGAGTCGTGTAGCTACCCGAGGCAGGAGGAGGCGGCGTGGGATGGACCAGGAGATGCGGCTGTATGGCTTGGGCCACTGCAGCCGCCTGTCGAGCTGCTTCGGCAACACCTTCGGGCGTGAGCTTCGAGGTCGCGGCATAGGCAGTCGACCCGTGCAGGGTCACCTCCACCATCACCCCCTCGCTCCGGGTGGTGTCCATGCGTTCGAGGAGACCGTTGCGCAGGTCGAGCACGCGGGTGGTCTCGTCGACGAAACGCAGCGAGAGGCGGTCACAGGGGAGGGTGATGGCTTCGAATAAACGCTGGTGCATCATGGGTCGCTCTCCCGGTCGCGGGAGGTCCATGCTAGGAATACGGTCACCGGAAGTCAAGCGCGGTCGAACTCGAGCTGCGAGGTCGGGAAGGCTCAGTCCTGGCAGATCTCCGGGGAATCGATCCAGAGGACGAAGAGGCCCTCGGGGGTGAACATGGCACAATGAGTCTGCCCCTTCCAGTCCTCGGCCCAATCGAAAGCGACCTCGCGGCACAGATCGACATGCTCGACCCACCCGATGAACCCACCCTCTGCGTTAAGCTGAGCACACTTGACGTTGCCCCAGAAATCCAGCTTCCAGCCGAAGGTGAACCCTTGGCACCCGGCTTCATCGACGACTTTAATCGGTTTGCCGTCGGAGGTGACTTTGGAGCATACGGCCTTGTCCTTGCCCTTCTTCACCCAGGCGAAGGCATAGTCCCGGCAAGCCCAATCATCGACCCAGCCGACGAGAAGATTTTCGGTGTTATAGGAGGCGCAGTGCAGACCACCGAAAGCACCTTTCTTCGCCCATTGCAGAACACGATCCTCGGCGGTGACGGTCGTGGCAAAGATCAAGACGAGCAATAGCAACATGGCTTTCATAGAATACCTCCCTCAGAAAACCAAGTGCCTCTTACCCTGTTTCCGAGGAAAGGTCAAGCCCTAGGCAGGTGTTGCGCTGGCACCGCACTGCTGTACGGCACCTGGCTTCCTTTATAGATCCTCTGATACATCAGACAAATCTGTCTCATAATATGCTCTATCGATGGCAACATTTACATTGAACTCCAGTAGCATACGATCTCCACCGTTCGTATCTGTGATTTCGACTTCGAATTGTACTATCGTCTCATCGGTGCCAAACGGTTTTAGTTCCCATGGTACTTGATGAATATTTGTACTTTGTGGTGGAAAATCAACGTACTCACTAAGTACTTCACCCGGAATCCAACGGATCAATCCCGAGTAGGTGTCGATATCCATACCTGCTGGTAATTTTCGAAAATAATAGGTCAACGTCTGTTCTTTGTTCTGAATGGCGCCAAGGTCGCATCGATTTTCTCGTTTTCGTTGAAGACGACGAGCTCGCTGCCACAGGTATGCTGCTCAGCACATCCTACATACTTATAGGAGCTTGTACGACAATGGTTGCGTAGATCGAAACGCGCGCCCATCATCGGTTCGCAGTTCATTGCAGCGAGGCATTCTTCCTTGTTGAGTGACGCGCAGGTGCCTGCGGGTACTTCGTGTTGTTGTCGTAATGGTTCGATATTGTGGGAAGTTCGTGGATCGAGATCACTACAGGGTACATAGTTAATGCCGCAACGGTTTGGATGCATTGCTATAGGAAGAAAGTTCTCCGGAAATTCTTCGGTTGTGGGTAGTAAAAAATAGTCTAGAATATCATCATTTTTACTAAATCCTATCACTAATGAATAACAAATGCCTTTCTGATCTACGAGCATAGGAGGAGGATTGAGATATCCATTATCTTCACGTATTCGGAGCATTTGCTCTCTTTCAGCTTTGTTCTTCAAGGAAAAAAGATGTTGTACTGGACCCATTTTATAACATTGATTTAAATGGTCATACTGCATTGCCTGCCCTTTTATACTATAACAATCAGGTTCGCAGGTATCGGAGGTAATTACCTCAAAGAAATGACAACCATATTGACTAAGAATTATTATAAACAGAATGGATAACCCTTATTTCATGAAGCTTCTCCTGGAATTTTCATCCATCCAAAGCCGGACTCGGATTGCACAACCCGCTCTCCAGGTCACCTTCTTCATGCTGGCAAGGGTAGCATTGGGTGGTTCCATCGGCAAGGTGAGGACACCCACCCCGAGAAAAGGGCGCACCAAGGCCTTCTTCGCGGCCTGCAGAAGCGCTGACCTGAACAATGGGTCAGTCTTTTTGCGACGCGGGAGCTATCGAGGCTCAGGGTCCGAGCGGCGCTAAGAACCCGGTTGTAGTTTTGGAAGGCCTGGAGGAGCTGCTCGGTATGGGTTCGGCAGCAACCCGGAGATCCGCTGTAGACGGACGGGAGATCGTCATGCTCTTCCGGGACTGCCCCCAGATCTTGGCGCCGGGCTTCGACCATCTCACGATACGTCGTCTCTCGCTCGCATCGCTTTCACCGAGTGCAAACCAAGCCTCGGACCTTTCGATGCGTTCGTCGCGCTCAAGCCTGGCATAATGACAGGATAGGCCGGGCTTGTTATCGCCCCCTGTCTGCACTATTATGAGGGATGCGTCATCGTCGGGGGATTGTGTGAGATACCGGATGTATATGGATCTTTGTTGCTTCAATAGGCCCTATGATGACCAATCCTCCGAACTCATTCATCTCGAGACCGAGGGCAAGCTCATCATTCAAGAAGCTATCAGAAAGGGGGATATCGATCTGGTCTGGTCTTTTATCCTCATGTTCGAAAACAGCGCCAATCCCAATCAGACCGTGGCCAAGGTGATTGCCAACTGGCAGAGCTTAGCCGTACTCACCATAGGTCCCCATGACCATGTGCTCCTGACCGCCCAAACACTGACCAGCACTCACCATCTCGATCCCAAGGATGCCCTCCATGCTGCCTGTGCAATACAGGGCAACTGCAATGTATTCCTCACCGTCGATAAACGTCTAACGAAGCGACTGAATATTTCCGGTCTAATCAAGGCGATGAATCCTTTGGATTTCCTTATCACTGTGGAGGAACCTGATGAATGATGATCTTGCTCTTCTCGCCGATGGCTTGGCTGTGTTGCAGGACAAGCTTGGTCTGGTAGAGGCCGAACGCTTCGTAAGCCTGATCAATCGTTCGAAGATGAATTATACCCATTGGCGGAAGAACCTCTGGCCAGACAAGACGGTAGAGGATCTTTTCCACCAGGCTTCCAAGTATTTCCAAGAACCAAGTTGAACGACCTGTAAACATCTTCCAAAGCCGGACTTGGCTTGCCCACGGCTCGCACGCCCCGCTTTCCAGTCCACCTTCTTCATGCTGGCAAGGGTAGCATTGGGTGGTTCCATCAGCAAGGTGAGGACGCGCACCCCGAGTATAGGGCGCACCACGACCGTCCTCGCGCATTGCAGAAAAGCCCCGAATGAGCTATAGCCCCCCATGGGCGTCTTCGAATAAGGTGCGATAATGGCGAAGCTCCTCGTGGTCACGATGTTCCTCGGTTGGATCGCCTCGGCTGCCCCCGCGGGCTATGTGGTACGACTCCTCGAGGACAGCACCACTGAACCTGAGGTCATCGAGGTCCGAGACCTTCCCGATCAGCGGCGCCTGGCAGCGACAGATCTCGAGCCCTGGCCGCTCTTCCTGGCCGAGGATCGCCCCTTACAGGGTCCATGGGTACGCGAGGTCGTGGTCGACGACCCCCGACCCTACCTCGCGTTGCTCGACCAGAGCGAACCGCTCGAGGAACCGCACGAGGTCCGCACCTTGGTGGACCAGGGCCCTCTCGCCAATCGCATCGATCTCGTCATCATCGGTGACGGTTACCTCGAAGAGGAGAAAGAACGCTTCTTCGGCGACGCCGAACGCATCGTCGAGGGCTTGTTCGGACAGTCTACCTTCGCCTCGTACCGGCCGCTGTTCAACGTCCACGCCGTGTTTTATCCGTCCAAGACCTCGGGTATCGGCGATGGTTCGCCGAAAGACACGGCCTTCCGCCTGTACCGCGACAGCACGGCGCGCCAGGCCATCTACCTCGGGAACACCTCCATGGCGAACAAAGTGTTGGCCCTGGCTCCGCAGTGCGATTACCCTATCGTCGTGGCCAATGACCCCCTCTACGGGGGCCTCGGCGGTCAGTACGCTATCACCACAAACTCCCTGCAGAGCGCTATGATCGTGTTGCGGCACGAACTCGGGCACAACTTCGGGAAAGTCGGCGAAGAATACGACGGCGGCCAAGCCTATTTCGGGGCCAATCACTCGGCTTCCACCACAGTGTCCTGGCTACACTGGTGGACCGCTCAGCAAACAGTCTCCACCGCTTCCCTCCACCATCTCGCCGCACCGTGGAAGAACCTGCTCGAGGGGCCCTATCAGGTCACCTTCGAGCACAAAGCCGAGCAACCTCGACGCTATCTGCTCGACTTCAATACCACCGGTACCGCAACGCCCAAGGATCTGCGCCTCGAGCTCGACGGCCGGGTCGTGACCTATGCCGGGATCTTCAGTACCGACCGTAATTTTTACCGCGTCTTCCTGCCAGGCGAGCTACGTGGTGGCACCCATCGTCTCTCTTTTACCGAGGGGGTCCCTGACGGCGACAACATCCTGGCCAAGGTCCATCTCCACGGATTACCGCCCGGTTACGCTACCGATCCGCCCAGTATTGGCGCGTATGCGACCTACCGTGCCGGTGGCTCCCTCGTCGGCTACCGCCCGACCCATGCCACTTGTCTCATGCGGGACATGCTCAGCGATTCGTTCTGTCCGGTGTGTATCGAGAATATCTGGCTCAAGTTCCTGGCCAAGGTGTCGTTGATCGATGCCCTCGATACTTCCACGGCACCGGGCGGACACGAGGTACGCCTCAGAACGCCCGACCTGTGTGGCTGCGGAACCGGCGGCAAGGCGGTATTGAAGGTGCGCTGGTTGCGCGAAGGAAGCCAGGTGCCGGCCTTCGACGATGAGAAGGTCGTGCGCATCCCGACCGAACTCGGCGGCAAATGGCGGGTCGAGGTACGCTTCCTCACCCCCGAAATCAGACAGGATCCCAAGAATCTCACCCTCGACGGTGCGGATTTCTCCCTCTGAGGGCACCACTTTTTACCGGAAGCCCTTTATCTTGCTTCATACTACGGGTCAGGGAATCTACCCGAGAGAATCGGCACCCAGGAATATCAGGGTAGCAGCCACACCTTACCCCACGATCCTTCCAGGCGAGGCTCCGGAGCATCGTCAGGGGTCCAGTCCGAATGCAGGGCGAAGGCAATACCCGCCTTTCGTCCGTAGACCGTACCGGCCAACCCCTTGACTCCGTCTTCGAAAGAGATGGTCGAGGCGGCAACTACGCCGGCTTCCCGGCGTAGCTTCACTAAGGAACGGATCAGCTCATACCGGCCCCAATCGAAGGCATCGGGCCAATAGACGCTGGGGGTCCCCGGGGAGATCAGCACAAAGACCTGGGCCAAATCTCGGAAGTTCGCCGGTGCTGGCCAATGCTTCTGGCCCCCGTGCTCGCCGGGGGGGGAAGCCCCGGTGTCGTGGTTGTCCACGAAGGTGACCGCGCGTTCGCGCCAGTCCCGTTCGGGATTTGCATTCAATCCGTACCGCAGGTTAGCGGCAATACCGGTGTTGATCTGTTGTTTGAGGGCGAAGTCGAAGACCGTGGATCGTGCTTTCACAGACCAGGTGTAGAGCGGGTCTTGCGAGGTATCGGGCAACCAGAGTTCGCCGACGCTGAAACCCTGGTCCAAGACCTTTCCCATCCATATATCCACGGTCTCAGCATGGAAGCCCTTGACGAAATCCCAACGGAACCCGACTGCGCCGAGCTTTGCCAATTCGGTCAACTGGCTGGCGAGGGTTTCGCGCACCACGGCCGACCCCGTGGCGAGATCGGCGTCGCCCTGCATGAAAGGAAGGGCCTCATCCCCTCCGCCGACCGCCCAGGCTGGTCCGGGGTATTCCCAGCCTGACCCCATCCAGTCCGTGCCATACTTGTAGTTGCGGTGATTGGGGACGATGTCGAAGATCACCTTCAGCCCGGCCTCGTTCAGACCTGCGACCAGACGTTCGAGGCTCTCTCGGGAACCGTAATGACTGTTCAGGTCGAAGCTGTGCCAGAAATAGCCTTCACGCCCCCCGGAGAGCCCCTTCTGCTTGTCTTCCCACGTAGAATCGTCCCTCCAGGGCGGCGGCAGCCAGACCATGGTCACGCCGAGGTCGACGATGCTCGGCACCTTTGCGAGGAGATCATCGTACCAGCGCGAGGGGTTGGTCCGGACGATGTTCCAATGGAAGGCCTGCAACAGGATCTCGTCTCCTCCGTGATAGCGCACGCCCGAAGGGCTTTTCCCCATATCGTCGGCCGAGAGGTGGAACGAGAGGAAGAAGAGGAGGAGCAGGGTCAACCCGGGGGGAACGAGGGGCCGAGTAGGTCGCACGATGGGCATCCTCCTCCTGGATGAGCGGGTCGCGGGCAGACGACGTTCTGCAGACCCTGTGCCAGGTTCTCTCGGACGAGATTGATTTCCGACGTGCTGAATACATTCAGTTTTCCCGGAAAACCACACGGCAGGATGCAATGCCTCAGACGACATTTCCTGGCACCCTGCCCGGGTCTTGGCAGGCGGGATGAAGATCTTTCAGGGCAGAGAAAGCTTTGTCGAAACTGGACGGTGATCCGAACCTGACAGAGCGTGGACCTCGGCCTGGTTCGCCGCAGCACCGCGAAGGGCCAGCCAGTCGAGTTCGAAACAGACCGGGCCGAAACAAGCCGTATTCGCGCCCTTGGGCAGCAACGGTTGTAGTTCGTGGTCGAGCAGCAGTTCGCGGATGGCTGTTGTTTCACCGGGAAGGAACGTATTCAGGTCTCCGAGCAATAAAACCATCTCCGCCGGGTCGACTTCGAGATCGGCGAGCACGGTCGCGAGTTGCTCGGCGCGGCCCTTGGCCGTGGCACGGTTCTCGAGATGGGTGTTGTACACGCGCAGATCTTGTCCCTCTACCTCCAGGTCCGCACGCAACGCGATGCGGCTGCCAACCCTGCCGTGCTTTTCCCAATCATAGACGGCCGGGAGCTTGAGCGTCTTGCAGGATCTGATGGGGAACCTGCTCAAGACTGCCTGACCCTTCTCGCCCTTGCCGGGTTCGAAGAAGCCCTTGCCGTAACACAACCTGAGGCCGAACCTGCGAGCGAGTTCGGCGGCGCTGTCCCTTCCCCCGTGCGCCGGGAAACGGGTATCGACCTCCTGTAGAGCGACAACGTCCCCGCGCAGGGCCAGGAGGGTGGTCGCAACCTGCTCGAAGTCTTTGCCCTCGTGGATATTGTAGGACACCGCGGTAACTTCGGCACCCGAGACCAACCCGGGTAGCAGGAGGCCTAGCAGCAAGCCCGTGCTCATCCACCCCATCTCGCCACCTCTCAGCCCATCCTGACTTCGTTCCTTAGCAAAGGTTGACCATGGGGTCAACCTGGTCATCCTTGGACGAGGTCGGCGGGGCCTGGTACCTCGAGTGCAACTCCTGCCACGGCTGCGGCCGGGGCAAAGACTCCCCCTCGGTCTCGCCCGGTGTATGCGGTAGGGGTTGCCTCGACCGTCGGGAGCGGATAGGTTGGCGGGCAGTCCAACGTCCACCCGGAGTACCGCCCATGTCCCCACACCGCACCCTACCCTCACTCGTCCTCACGCTGCTCATACTCGTGGCCTGTTCCGAAGGGAACGAGGCTCCGCGAGAATCGTCCCAGATCGCACCCGAGGGACCGAACGTAATCGCGGATGAATCGGCCGTCGACGAGTCCGACGACGTTCTGCCGCGAGGATTGACCGGCCGCTCCTGCTGGGACCTCGACGGCGACGGCGTTGCGGAGGTCGACGAGGATGTCAACCAGGACGGCAGCTTCGACGCGCAGGACTGC
>MGSU01000080.1:0-310 GCA_001799195.1 Deltaproteobacteria bacterium RIFOXYA12_FULL_61_11
GGAGGAGGAGATGGAAGTGGTTATCCATGAGAACGTGGTCTATTAGACTGATACCATAGTGCCTTTTCGTTCCCGCCAGGAGGTTTAGGTAGAGTTCTTTGAACGCGGGGTTGCTGAGCAGGTACTGACGAGCGTGGTCGGTGCATTGCCAATAGGCGTGGACCAGATCGCCGTCGTGGAGTTGCAGGTCGCGAGGCACACGGGTGTTGGTGATCATGCTCATGACCTGATCACCTCAGCACAATGCGGGCCAGTAAGAGTGCCTAGAAAAGATAAGTAAAAACAAGTATGTATTCACCGCTGACCGTGG
>MGSU01000080.1:401-14020 GCA_001799195.1 Deltaproteobacteria bacterium RIFOXYA12_FULL_61_11
TTGAGTGAAACTTGGATTTTTTTCCAGTTGAGCTACTCTACCTTCCTGGGTCCAATTCTTGAGAAGCATTGTATGCCCGCAAGATCGGTTGGAGTATGGGCATGGTATCCCGCCATCCTGGTGGGAATATGCGGACTGCCGTTCTTCTCCTGTGTCGACCAAGCGGTTGTAGATTATTCCAACGAAACCACCGTGCCCGAGGGAGGACCGGTGTACGATCCTGGCGCGGGTCCCGGACCGTCAGTCAGCGGTCTTGCTGGGAACCTCGATATTTCCGGTGATTCTGCCGGGTTCCCAACATCGCCCGTCACCTCTTTTGAGGATGGGGCGCTTGAATCTCATCTCGACCCACCTGCGGTTGGAGATCCTGCCCCACCATCGTCCCTGCCAATGCAGGTCGAAGAAGAGGACGTGAGCCCAGAGCACCAGGATCCACCGGAGACGGTCGATCCAGTCCCCGAGACCAGCGCTGATGTATGGCCCCCTTCCATGCCACCGCAATCCTCCGAGCCCTGCACAACCTGCAAGTATGTCGATGGCACTGAGGGCTCCGATGAGTATGACGGTGGTTCGGCAACTCCTTGGAAAACGGTCATGAAAGCCGTGCGATCGCTCGCATCCGGGGAAACGGCGATCATACGACCGGGTGTGTATGATGAGCACGTCGTCGTCACCACGGGAGGTATCTCACTCCGCGCGGAGGGGATGGTTTCGGTGAAGAGCGTTCGGGTCGGGGGAGCGGTGCCGGTCGACGGCGTTTCGATCCTGGGCTTTACCATCAACAATGCGCTCGGTTATGGCATTGATGTCTTTGGCGCCAACTGCAGAGTGGAGGAGAATACCATCTACTTTGCCAGTGAGGGCGGTATCATCCTGAGGACTTCGGCGGAGGATCCGAACCGGACCGAGCGGTGCATTGTCCGCAACAATCGGATCCAGCGATGTGCGCAATTCGGTCTCGATATTCGCGGTAGGGATCATCTCGTCGAAGGAAATGAGATCTGGGACACCATCCAGCACCATCCGGCGAGAATCCCATCGCCTGCTTGGGCAGATGCGGACGGTATTCATTTCCACGGCTCGGGGCACCTGTTCAAGAACAATTACATCCATGACATCGTCTTCGACGGTCAAGCCGTTATCGACTCCCATACGGACTGCTTCCAAACCTTCGTCGCCGAGAACGGCCGCGTGCCCGCTCATCACATCGTGTTCGACGGGAATCGCTGCATCAACCCCCAGTACCATTCCAGTGTCGAGGCCGCGACCGGTTTCATGATCGCCGATGCCAGCGACTTGGTATTCAAGAACAATGTGGTGGTCGCGTACGTCGGTATCCACGCAGGGAAAAACAGCCTGAAGAATTCCACGATCGTCAATAATACCTTCGTCGGTATCCTGGATCCTGCAATCCTCAAGGGTTGCCAGGTCGGGGTGGACTGCTGGCCGGTGGGGATTGTCCTGCAAGCGGCCTCCACTATTTCAATTTTCAACAATATTTTCTATCACTTCCAATATCGCGCGATGGAACTGAAAGGTACGGCGAATGTCGATATCGTCGAGGACTACAACCTCGTCTTCCGCGCCGACGCTCAACCCGCGGTCGGCCGCTTGCCCTCCCCCAATGGGATCCACGATCTCTGGGACATCGATCCCCTCTTCGTGGATCTTGTCGGAAATGATTTCCGGTTGCTTCCAACTTCCCCCGCCTTGCATGCCGGCACTACCGTGGAGAACGATCACGATATCGCAGGGTCACCGCGCCCCTCGGGCAGCGGCTTCGACCTCGGAGCATACGAGCATACATCCAAGTAGGGCATTGCCACCGACCTCGCTAATTGCCAAACCGCCCGGCTTGGGCTACAACCCCGAATGCGCCGCGGATCGAGCCGTGGGCGTCGCGCATCCGGTCGGTATGACCCTGTCGAGGAGGTTTCCGATGAACTACTACACCGATTCGCTCGAGTGGCATTGGTTGTTCCGCAACGCCGTGGACTGGGACACCATCCTGCCCCTGTACTACAAGGAGTATCCGACCCCCGAGGGTTTCAAGGACAAGGACGAGGTCTTGAATTTCCTGGAAGAGCTGCTCACCGCGACCGGGGAGTGGACCGCGACCGCCGTAGCCGGCCGGGCTCGCAAGCTCGACGAAGACGGCGCCGGCACGATTGTGGACGGCCGCACGGTCCCCGGCGAGCTGTTGCAGAAGATCTACGACGAGGCGAAAGAGTTGCAGGCCTACGGCCTCTCGGTCTCCGCCGAGCACGGTGGGCTCGGCGCGCCGGCCCTGGTCAGTCTCATCGCCTTCACGCAAATGAACCGGGCCTGCATCGCCGCGGCGACCCAGGTCGGTTTCTACGGGACGATCGCCGACATGGTCGAGCGCTTCTGCGACCGCGATACCGCGGCCAGGATCGTCCCCCGCATCGTGGCGGGCGAGCTGAGCGGATCAATGTGCTTGACCGAAGCCGGAGCCGGCAGCGACGTCGGCGCGATCAAGACCTCGGCCGTGAAGCAGGCCGACGGGACCTACCTGCTCAATGGGGCGAAAATCTTCATCACCAACGCGGCCGGAGGCTTGGGCTTCGTCCTCGCCAGGGTCAAAGGTGCCCCCGAGGGCCTGGCCGGGTTGTCCCTCTTCTTCGTCGAACAAGACCTCGAGGTCGACGGCAAGACCCGCCTCAACTACCGGGTGACCAAGGACGAGCACAAGCTCGGCCTGCACGGATCCTTCACCTGCGAGGTGGTCTACGAGGACACCGTGGCCCGGATCATCGGACAGGAGAACGAGGGCTTCCACCACATGCTCTACCTCATGAACGAGGCCCGTATCGGTGTCGGCTTCCAGGCGCTTGGCGGCATCGAGGCTTGCCTGGCCTATGCCCGCGAATACGCCCTGACCAGGACCCAGTTTGGCAAACCTCTGCTCGAACTACCTCTCTATCGACGCAACTTCGAGGACTGGGAGACCGAGCGCGACGCCATCCGGGCCATGCTGGTCGATACTGGCAGCCACTTCGACATCTACCAGCGCCTCGACCTTGAGCTCCGCCATACCGGTGAGCTCTGCGAAGACAAGCGCAAGCAACACCAGGCCGCACTGAAATGGGTCCGGCGGCGCACGCCCTTGGTCAAGTACTACTGTGCAGAAGCCTATACCAAACTCTCTCAAATGGCCGTCCAGGCCCTCGGCGGTTACGGCTTCATGCGCGAATACGACGCCGAGCGCTACCACCGCGACAGCTTCGGTCCGCTTCTCTACGAGGGAACCTCGCAGATCCAGGCCCTGATGGCGATGAAGGATGTGATGAAATACATCATGAAGAATCCGGGCCGCTTCTTCCAGACCATCTTCTATTCCCACCCCTTCGGGGTCTACTTCAGCGAGGACAACGAGTACCAACGCGACTTCATCAACCTCCAGTACCGTTTCAAAAAAGCCCTTTCCTCCTTGCTGATGCGGGTGTTCAAACCCGGTCTGGAGAAATGGGACTTCGCCGAGCTGGCCAAGTTGTTCAAAGCGAAGACGTGGTTCACCGAGGAAAAGTTCGAACTGCTCATGGAGCACGCCGAGACCCTTTGCCAGGCCATGGCCTACCTCGAGACCCTCCGGGTCCTGGCCGTGCACGCAACCCGCGAACCGGGCCGCGGCGAATTGTTCCGCAGGTACGCAATACTGGTCAAACCGCGTTTTGCCGCTATCTTCGAGGACTGGGACGTGCGCTGAGCCAACCCAGGCCCGTGGCCGAGTTCAGTCAGGCCACTCCGCGGGCAATTCGACCGTTCCGCGATACACGATCTCGCCCTTCCCCCGCAAGACGATGGCCGAACCGCGGCGCCAATAGACCTGCAATTTTCCGATCTCGGTATGCACCGTGACCGGGGATTCGCAGCGCCGATGCACGATACTGATCACCGCGGCCGCCGAGGCTCCCGAACCCGAGGCGAGGGTTATTCCCGCTCCTCGTTCCCAGAAGCGGGCCACCAGATTGTTCTGATCGAGGTGCTGGACGAACTCGACGTTGACACCGTCGGGGAAGATCGGCAGGTCTTCGATGAGGCGGCCGTCGTTCATCAGATCGAGCAAATCCACGCTATCGACGAAGACCGTGCAATGCGGATTACCGAGGCTGACGTAGTTCAGACGGAGTTGCCGGTCGCCGACCGCCATCTCGCGATCAAGCAATTCCTCGGCCACGCTCTCGAGGGCAAAACGCGGCTTCCCCAGGTTGACGAAGACTTCCTCTCCCTTGAGCAGGACCCAACGCACACCCGCCTTGGTTTCCAACCTGAGTCGCCGACCGGCAACCCCGGCAACCCGGTGCAAGTAGGTTGCAAGCGAGATGACCCCATTGCCACAGATCTCGGCCTCGGAACCATCCGGGTTGAAGAAGCGGAAGCGCAACGCCTCACGACCGCTGACGGAATAGAGGATGAGACCGTCGGAACCAATTCCGACCTTGCGCCGGCAGAGGAAGCGTGCCACCGCGGGAAGATCTTCCTCCGGCACTGCGAGGTCCTCGGGAATGATGAAATCGTTACCCGCGCTGTGGACCTTGGTGAAGCTCACTCTTGTTCCGGCGCACATTGAAGGGCTCCTTGCCGCGTAGCATTTCGATGACCAGCAATCCCATTCCCACGCTGATTGCGGAGTCGGCGAGGTTGAAGGAGGGCCAGTGATAACTCCCCAGATACACATCGAGAAAATCGATCACGTAGTTGAGGCGGACTCGGTCGATCAGGTTGCCGATAGCGCCGCTGACGATGCAGGAGAGTCCCAGGAAACTGACCACTTCGGTCGCGGGCGTCTTCCAGATGATGAACAGGAGCAACACCATGACGAGCGTGGGGATCGTCAGGAGGATCGGCCTCCGCACCGAGTCGTCGAGATTGCGCAGCATCCCGAAGGTCACCCCCGGATTCTCCACGTACTGCAAGTTGAACAACCCCGCGACGACTTCGATGGGCGGCTGCAGCACCACCCTGCGTTGCAAGGTCCTCCCCTCACCGAGGTCCACCCTGTCGTGGCGAACGAAATGCCGGTCGATGGCGATCTTGGTGGCCTGGTCGGCGGCTACCACCAGGACGATCACCCCGAGGACCAGGAAAAACTTACGACGATCGGCGCCCAAGGACATGCTCCCTCCTCCCAGCTCGAGCCGGGGGTTCGATCCTAGCCGCGAGCTCCTCGTCGAACAAGGGAAAAGTGCAAACTTGACCTCTGAGACTCTATTCCGATAATGGGACAGTCGCTCTTCCGTTCCACGAGGCTCCCGGAACAGGGTGCCCCGGAACAGGATCACGACCGGACCGGGCTCAGGGCTTCACAACGCGAACCGATGGCCGTCTATCTCACATACACCCACGAGGGTATCCCCCGCCGCCACCACATCGTTCGGCGGACGACCACCCTCGGCCGGCACACCTCGAACGATCTAGCCTTCTCGAATGCAGACACGTCCATGATCGTGAGCGGCAAGCATGCCGAAATCACCTTCGACCCCACCCAGGGCTTCCTCCTGCGCGATCTCGGGTCGACCAACGGCACCTTCCACAACGGCGTCCGCATCAACGCCGTGCATCTCACGCACGGCGACGTCATCGAACTCGGCCATGACGGCCCTCGCCTGACCGTTGAAATCACGGCGGGACCCGAGGAGTTCATCGCCAATTCGCGCGTGGTCTCCAAGCTCGAACGGCCGACCGCCTCCAGCCGTATTCAAAAGACCCTCCGCGCCGCCCCCATGCCGCCTCCTCCCCCGAGGTCACTGCGGGAACACCTGCGAGGACGCGAGTTGTACCTGGCGGTCGGCGGGTTCTTCGGTCTAGCTCTCCTGATACTCCTGTACTCACGCTTCGGGTACTTGCCGGACATAGACCAGAAATTGGCCAATCTGCAACGCCTCGACTCCACCATCGCCAAGCTCGAGAACGACATCCGCGCCGAAGCCACCCTGGAGAACAAGGAAGTGAAGATCGCGGCCTTGAACGAACTCATCCAACGCCGAGTGCTCATCATCGACACCCTGCCGATCCAGGAAAAGCCCAAGGTCGAGCCGATCCACGAGCAGATCATGGCCGTGCTGCGCCCCTTCGGTCTGACCAACTATAATATCCCCTCCGTCTTCGTCGAACGCGTCCAGTACTTCCTCGATTTCTACGCCACGCGTATCCGGGGTCGCACCATCGCCGCCTTCCAACGCAGCCGGAGGTACATGCCGGTCATCGAGCAACTCTTCGCCGAGAAGAACCTGCCCATCGAATTGGCTTACATCGCCTTCATCGAGAGTGAGTTCGTGCCCGACGCCGTCAACCCATCCTCGAAAGCCACCGGCATGTGGCAATTCATGGCTCCAACCGCCAGGGAACACGGTCTCCGCGTGGATAAACAACTGGACGAACGAACCGACCCCGTGAAATCGACCCGCGCAGCAAGGGACTACCTGCTCGACCTGATCTCGGTCTTCGGCATCGATTCGTTCATGCTCGTGCTCGCTTCCTACAATGCTGGAGACGGGATCATCCGGGCCCGGCTGAAGAAAATTGACGACCCTATCAAGTGTCGGGACTTCTGGTACCTGGTCCGTATGGGCGTGCTCAAGGAAGAGACCGAGAACTACATCCCCAAGTTCATCGCAGCGAACATCTTGGCCAAGAGCCCGACCTACCGCGACCTGAGGGGGGAAGGGGATGGCTAAGACCACCAAGATCCTGATCCTCTGCTGGTGCTGGGTCCTCGGCTGCGGCGCCGGGCGATCCACCCCACCACAGGTGCCTCCCCCCGCCCCGGCCCCATCCCCACCCGCGGAAACGTCGGTGCATCAACCAACGAGCACGCTCCCGCCCTCCGAAAGTCGGCAGCTCACTTACAAATTCACCCTGGAACAACTCGAGCGGACAGAAGCGCTCGAACAACGCCTCAGCGAACTCGAACGCCGCAGCACCTCTCTTGGGGAACAGGACTTCGGCCGGGAATTCGCCGACCTCGAAAAATCTTTCGCCGAACTCGGGTACCACCACGGCACCCTTCGTTTGTTGTTGTTCGGTATCGACTACCGACGCCAGCGGAACAGCCCGGAAAAAGCCCTCGAACTCGCGGAACGGGCCATCGGTGTCTGCGACTCGATCGGGGACTCTGCTGGTCGCAAGGCATTGATGTTCAACGTTGCATTACTCCTCGAACAGCTCGGCCGCTTCGAACTCGCCGCGCTCAAATACGAAGAGTTGCTCGCGGCTGTAGAGCTGCCCTCCGAGTTACGCGCCACGGCCTTGCTCAACCTCGGCGTCCTGCGCCAACGGGCCAATGCCGGAGAGCTCGCGCGTACCTGTTTCCACCGAGCTGCGATACTTGCACCCGAGCATGGGGAGATCCAACGCAAGGCTCTCTGGAACTTGCTCACCCTGCACTATGGACAGCGGCAGGACGTCAAAGCCCTGACCGTTGCCCGAACCCTTCTCGAGCACACGCTCCCGTCCGAAGAGCGGGCCCGGGTCCTCCTCCTCTGTGCGGTTCTCGAAGAGCGGCTCGGCAATATAGAAAACGCTCTCGCCACCACGGGCCAGGCCTTGCTCGAGCACATGTCCGAGCAGGACAAGAATGCCGCAGAGGTGTATCAACGGTACCTGCAGAAAAAACGCGAGTATCAGCAGAAGCGCTGAGGAGAACGCCGACTTTTCAGCGGCACTCCGCCTTGAGGAAGGCCAACACGAGATCGAAACGCTTGAGGGTGACCTCCGGACCGAGCAGCTCGACGATCACCGGCAGACTCAACTCACTGCCGCCAAAGGTCAGGGCCACCATGACGGACTTTACCAAGCGGGCAGACTCCCCGCGCTCCTCGGCGACTTCCTTGACCAGCCTCTCGGCTTCTTCCCCACGCCATTCGGGAAGTTCCCGCAACTTCTGAGCGAGGACCTTCAGGGAATCGACGAGTCCACGCACCTCGTCTCGAGAGGTCACGGGAAAATACTCCCGTTGATAATCGTAGCGCGACGAAGCGAGGAAGGAGAGACGCTGTCCGATCTCGTCCAGACGTTTCAAGCCCGGCTGTAGGGCCGAGAGCGTACGCAACATGATGTGTTCGTTCGGGAAACGCACTTTTGCCAAGAAGGGGGTCAGGCGGCCGACCAACTCCTGAAGTCGCAGTTTATTGATATGCATAATATTGATGTCGGCGAGCTGTTCTCGTGGTAAGACGACCTGGGTTCCCTCTCCCGGCCCGAGCTTGTATTTCTTGGCGAAGGCCTCCAGAGTGAAAGGTTTTTCCAGACCGATACCCGGTCCCAGTTCCGCAAGGGCGAGGAGGTGGACGATGGCCTCGGCCAGGAAACCCATCTCGCGAAGCTCGTTGAGGACGACCGAACCGTACTTTTTGCTCAGCCGGGACTGATCTTGGTTGACCAGGATGGGGACATGGGCCAGGACCGGGGCTTGGATCCCAAGCTGAGAGATGACCATGAGTTGCCGATAGGTATTGGCAAGGTGGTCGTGCCCACGCAGGACATGGGTGATCTTCATGAGGTGGTCGTCGATCACGCTCGCGAAGTTGGGCATCGGCGAACCATCGGCTTTCACGATGACAAAATCACCGAATTCTGCGGTATCAGCCACGACCTCACCGAGTACGAGATCCTCGAACCCGACCTCCTGTTCGGCCACCCGGAGCCTCAGCACGGGTTTGCGCCCGGATTTCCGGTACTCGTTCTTCTCGGTCTCGGAGAGGAACCGGCACTTCTCGTTGTATTTCGGAGGCAAGCCCGAGCGAAGGGACTGCTTGCGCGCGTATTCCAGCTCTCCGCTGGTGCAGAAACACTCGTAGGCCTTGCCCTCGTCGACAAGTTTCTCGACATACTTCTGATACATGGCCCGCCGCTCGGACTGACGATAGGGGCCATAGTCGCCACCTACATCCACGCCCTCGTCCCAGGTCAAACCCAACCAGCGCAAGCTCTCGATGGTTTGGGTCTCCTGTTTGCGGGTCAGGGTCCCGGACTCGAGATCGTCGTACCGGAAGACCAGTTTTCCCTTCTTCTGTCGGGTGATCAGGTTATTGAGGAGCACCAGCCGCACGGTACCGAGGTGACAGACGGTCTGCGGTGTCAACGAGAACCGCAACCGGCACACCTTCTTCGTCCCCATGCCGCCCTCCTGCTCGCCGAATGCTCCCGTGAAGGCATTGTTCGTACAGCCACTTAGACTTCTTGTCAAGTCGGAACGCACATTTCCCACCACATCGTCTTGAAAAAGGACTGACCCGGGTCTACAGTTCTGGGGACTTGTGTAACCATGGTCGCGGGGCTCGTTGAGCGTCCCGACGCAACTCTAGCCGCGAATGGCAACCTTACCTGCGAGTTTCGGCAAGTATACCTTGCTCGAGAAAATAGCCACCGGGGGCATGGCCGAAATCTGGAAGGCCAAGTTCAGTGGGGTCGGAGGGTTCGAAAAGTACCTGGTCATCAAGAGAATTCTCCCCCACCTCGCCGAGGACAAGGAATTCGTCGACATGTTCTTCGACGAAGCCAAGATCTCGGTCATGCTGCAACATTCCAACATCGCCCAGATCTGGGAGATGGGCCAGATCAAGGACGAGTACTTCATCGCCCTCGAGTATATCGCCGGGAAAAACCTCCGGGAAATCGTGAAGAAGTGCAAGAGTAAGGGGTTGCATCTCTCGGTAGAGCAAACCACCTACATCATCGCCGAGACCTGCAAAGGCCTCGAGTTCGCCCATCAAAAACGCACCTTGCCCGACATCGGCCATCCCATCATCCATCGCGACATCAGCCCTCAGAACATCATGGTCTCGTACGAGGGCGAGGTGAAAATCGTCGACTTCGGCATCGCCAAGGCCCGTGGGGTCGCCGAGGGGAAGACCCAGGCCGGCGTTCTCAAGGGCAAGTTCGGCTACATGTCTCCCGAGCAAGCCCGCGGCCAAGACGTCGACCACCGTTCGGACATCTTCGCCACCGGCATCGTGCTCTGGGAACTGCTCACCGGTCAGCGCTTGTTCTTGGGAGAGAGCGATTTCGACACCCTGGAACGGGTCAAGACCATGGAGATCAAGTACCCCTCGGTCTTCAATCCCATGGTCGAACGAGAGCTGAACATCATCACCCTGACCGCGCTGGAACGGGACCTCAACCGCCGCTACCAGAGCGCCGGTGAGATGCAAGCCGACCTCTCCCGCTTCCTCAACATCTACCATGCCGATTTCACCCCGATGAAACTGTCGTCCTTCCTCAAGACCATCTTCGAGGAAGACATCCAACACCAGCACGTCCTGCACGAACGGCAAAGGCGCCACGAGGTCGATCTGGAGAACGCGCCGACCCAGCGGGCCGATGGTATGATCGACCTCGAGAACGCCGAGACGATCCAGTCCCGCCTGCCCGGCTCCCCCGACGTCGATCTCGACATCGACAAACTGCTCCTCGACGAAGCCAGCGCGGTGAACCTCATCACTGGTTCCAACATCAAGTATCGCGCCGAGGAGAGCTATCACCTGTTCAAGAAGAAGAACGGTCTGGTCGGAACCCTCAGACCGTCGCAGGTCCGATCCATCGTCCTGGGCGTCGCCATGCTGGCAGCCCTGGTCATGCTCTTCCTCGGCCTCAAGACCATCATGGACAAGGGTGATAAACGCAAGATCTTCGACCAGTATCAGAAAGAGGTCCAATCCACGCAGGCCGCGGTCAAGCCGACCATGGGCTATGTGAACATCGACACCATCCCGCGAGGTGCCAAGGTCTTCATCGACCCGGTCGAGGGAGACACCGAGCCGAACGGCTATTCCCCTCTGTCCTACGTCGAACTGACCGCCAAACCCCATCTCCTGCGCATCCTCAAGGAAGGCTACCGGCCCTTCGAGCAAGAGATCCAGGTCACCGTGAGTACCCTCGACAGTCCCCTGGATTTCAAGTTCACCCTCGAGAAAGAGCTCCGCTACGGGAAGATCGTCGTGACCAGCTCCCCGGACGGCGCGACCATCTATCTCAACTCGACCAACACGGGCTTCCGCACTCCCTACACCTTCGACCAACTCGAGGCTCCCCAGCAGGTTACGGTCAGACTGGAGAAGGACGGTTATCGCAATGCCGAGAAGACCGTGGCGCTCAAGCCGGAAATCGAAGAAGTGTTGGACTTCCGGCTGTACCCGAGGGTAGGCAGGTTGTGCATCCGTTCCGATCCCGAAGGCGCCGAGATCTATCTCGACGAGGACCTCGCGGGCAAGACACCGCTCGACTTCCCGGACATCTATCCCGGACGGGAATACCGGCTACGCTTGTCGAAGAAAGGGTACCAGGACCGCAGCGGAGTGATCAGCATCGACAACCCGGATCTTCCCAAGACCGTGAACTGGACGCTCAAGAAGCTCCCACCGTCCTTCGGTCTCCTGATCGTCCAGGCAAAGCCCTGGGCAACGGTCTACATCAACGGGAAGGCCGTGGACGAGACCCCGACGAAACCGATCCGCTTGCAATCCGGCAAGTACACCCTGAAATTGTCCCACCCGCAGTATCCCCCCAAAGAGATGGAGGTCTTCATCCAGGCCGACAAGACCCTGACCCAGATCATCGACATGACCCAGTGATGCGTGATACTGCGGTTGCTCCCTACGGGATAGCCACGTCAACGCCAGTTCGTCGTTCTCTGGAATTCGTTGAAGTTCTTCACAGCTATGGCAAGGTCCCCCTCGATGAGGGTGGCGATCTCGGGGAAACGCCCTTCGTCCTTGAGGTCGAGCAGGTGCTTCATCGATGCGTTCAACCCCGCGCTGATACGGGAGAACTCGTCATAGAGCCGTCGCTCCTCGAGGTACTCCCGAAGATGCAACTCGATGTTCGAGGTCAGGAGCGCGACCCACTGGAGCAACGAGGAGAGATGGAGGAACAGGCGCGAGACCTCGGTCATGTTGCGGGTTCGGCAGGGAACCAGACAGTCTTCCAACAGCTCCTGCAAGGCATTGAAATGGAGCTGTGCATTGCGCAACTCCTCGAGAATGAACTGCTCGACCGAGACGGTTTCCACCGCCACGACCTGGTCGGGGCCGATCGGCAATTCGCTGCCGGCAGGGGTCTCGACCTCCTTGCCGTCGAGCAGGACCTGGACCAGCATTTCGCCCTTGCCGAGATGGACGGTCTCGAGTTCGGCGACCAGCTCGCCGAGCCGTTCTCGCCCCTTGACCTCGAGCTGCTCCTCGAGGACCTCGACCTTTCCCTGCCGACGAAGGCGTCTCGTCATCGCCACGACCCGCGTACTCATCGCCACTCCAGTTGCGGTCAACGTGGACCCATTGTAGGAGATCGCCCTTCTGGTTGCAACCGTACCGGGCAAAACCTCCACCGGTCCGCAACCCCCTCCTCCGATTCACAGGACTGCGGTCTCGAACAGTTCGGTCGCTCCGGGTGCAGGGTTCCTCTTGCCTGGAGCCCCCCCCTTCCTTATGATGAACCCGACCTTGTAGTCCGGCTGTAGTCCGACCGCGACCATGATCAAAAAAGTGATGTTGCCGCTTCTGCTCCTGGCCGCGCTCGTGCTCGCCTACGAATACCACAAGGACGCGCTCAAGCGCGGCCTCGCCACAATCCTGGTCGAGCAACTGCGTGCCCGAGCCGGCCTGGAGCTGTCCCTCGGATACTACTCGCTCGATGCCTACCCTCACCGACTCACCTTGGAACGAGTGCGGTTGCGGGGACCGACCTTCGACCTGGAGATCCCGCGTCTCTCTCTGACTTTTTCCTGGGGCCGACTCTTCGCCAAGGTCGTGGAGTTCGATTCCCTGCTCGTGGAGCATCCCCACGTGCGGGTGCGCCTCTCCCCGAGCACCGGGGAATCGAGGGGAAAAACCTCTGTCCGCGAGGTACTGCATCTTGTCAAACTGGCGTTCGGGAACCTTACCATCCGGGAGCTCGAACTCGAGCTCGACTTCGAGGAGAGCAACCTACACGCCTCTCTCTCTCTCCGGGAGGCGAGCGCAGTCCGCTTGGCCGAAGACCTTACCAGCGGAACCTTCGTTCCCCATCGTCTCGGCTTGTCCGGGCTCACGGCAGAACTACGCCGTGACGGCCGCACGCTCCGCGTGGCTGAACTCGACGCCTCGGCAACGGTGCGGGGTTCGATCCTGCTCCTGGAGAAAGCCAGAGCGAGGTCCACGGTCGGAGTCATGAACGCGAAAGGCAGCTACAACCTCGACGGCCCCTGGGACGCCGATCTCAACGGTACCTTCGAGCTGAGCGAGCTTGCCGTATTCCTCGGGATCCCGACCCTGAGCGGGGAGGGCTCCTTCACCGCGGCCGCGACCGGAGCGCAACCTACCTCCCTGGAGCGGGTGGTGGCGAAGGTCACCGTTGCGACCATGACCTACGACATCTTCCGTTACCACGACACCATCCTCGAGGCGGAACTCCTCGAGCAGCGCCTGACCGCCGCCCTCCATTCCTTCGACGAAGGGCGAGTCGATCTGCGCGCCGACATCGTACTCGGGCTCGAGACCCCCTATCCCTTCTCGGGCAGCGGACATCTGGAGGCCTTTCCCCTCGACAAGATCGTCGCTATTTTCAGTACCTCCCAGGACTATGTCGACCTCTCCGCGACCGCCGACGCGACCTTCGACGGCGCG
>MGSU01000081.1:0-5942 GCA_001799195.1 Deltaproteobacteria bacterium RIFOXYA12_FULL_61_11
TGGTTGCGGAAACAATTCTCCGGCCGCGCTCTGCCTCCGCAGACGGTCTATTCCGAGGAAGAAATCCTCGAACGCGTGGCCAGCGTGCCCGGGGCCATAGGTTACCTCGCCGCGGACAAGGTCACGGATCGAGTCCGGGTGCTCTTGGTCATTCCGTGAGCCTTCTCCGAGTATTGGCCCTGCGTCTCGATCCGCGCGCTCGATCCCTGCGCACCCAACTCATCGCCTTCGTTGTACTCGGAGTTGCCGCCACCTCCCTGGCCTTCTACTCGTACACTGTCGGACAACAGCACCGGCTCTTTGCCGAGGAGTTCGAGCGCAGCACCAAAGCCACGCTGGCAGCAGTGCGGCTGGGTATCGAGATCGGTCTTGGGGAGGAAAACTACGAGAATATCACTCGCGTCCTGGAATGGGCACGGGCCGACGAGCGAGTTGCCTTCATCGTCTTGACCGACCAGGAACGGCAGGTCATCGCGGCCTATCCCGAAGAGTTGCTGAGCCTGATGCCGGCCCAACTCGACGAGTATGAGAAGGACAGTGGTCTTCTTCGGCCGGTTTCGGTACGTTCGACCGAGTGGTTATCGCAGAGAGAGAAAGGATCCCTATTCATCGGGTTCTCTACCGCGCAGGTCCGGAAACTCGAAGCCCAGGCGCTACGCGATGTCGGGCTCCTTGCCTTGGGCTTTCTCATCTGCTCTACCCTGATCGCCTATGTTTTTGCCCTGACCATTACCCAGCCCTTGGTCCGCTTGAACAAGGTCGCCAGGGAACTCGCCGACCAGGTATTGAGCACCAGGGCCGATGAGCGGCTCGGGAGCGTCGAGCTGCGTTCTCTGGCCAGGTCATTCAACCGCATGGTCGGCAGGTTGCTCGAGAGTCAGGCTCAGGTGTTCCAATCCGAGAAATTAGCAGCCCTCGGGCAACTGATTGCCGGGATCGCTCACGAAATCAACACCCCGGCCGGCGCGATCGTCGGTGCGATCGGGGAGTTGGATCGGGAACATCTGCCCTTGTTGCGCAGTACCCAGACCCTCTTGGCTGCGATACCGCATGAGTTGCATCCTCGCTTCCTACAGGTGTGCGAGCTGGTACTGGCATTGGAATACGACCTCTCCACGAGGGAGCAGCGCCAGGTTGCCCAAGAGGTCGCGCGTCACCTCGAGGCCATGGGGATCGAGAACGGTAGGGCGCTTTCCCGCAACTTGGCCATCGTGGGTCTCCAGACTGGTCATCTCGAGTTGCTCCATCCTCTCTTCATTGCGGTGCCGCCGGCAGACCTCGTCGCGCATCTGCATAGCTTGGGCATGTCCAGGATCCATGTCCGCGACATCCGGCTGGCCATCTCGCGCATCGCTCAGATCGTCAAGGCGCTCAAACACTATTCCCACCTCGACAGTCAGGGTTGTGCACCGACCTCTTTGCAGGAGGACCTCGAAAACACCCTGATTATTCTCCACAACAAGCTGAAACGAGCGGTTGAGGTAGTGCGGGAATTCGAACCAGTACCGCGCCTGGTTTGCAGGGCTGATCAGCTCAACCAGGTCTGGACCAACCTCATCAACAACGCGGTGCAAGCCATGCGTGGGACCGGTAGACTGATCGTCCGGTTGCACGAAGCCGCGGGCAAGGTCGTGGTTGAGATCGAGGACAATGGATCCGGCATTCCACCGGAGGTCCTCCCGCGTATCTTCGAACCCTATTTCACCACGAAACCCAAGGGCGAAGGCACTGGGCTTGGATTGTCGATCTCGCGTACCATCATCGAGCAACACCAAGGCACGATCGAGGTCGAGAGTGAGCCGGGACGGACCTGTTTCAGGGTTCTGTTGGATCCAGAACGGACCGCTTGCCAGAGCGAGCCCCTGCCGCCGATGGACGGGTCTTCAGGCAGCGATTCATAGCTCAGTGCCCGCGGCGCCGAAGAGCCGAGTTCCTCGCGAGGAGGGATGGTGGGTCTGGCGCAGTGAAGCGATGATGGGTTCGTAGAATGCCTCGTCGCAGAGGGTCAACCCATCCCTGTCGAGCTTTTGACCGGCTTCACGAAGACTGAGCCAGGAAGGCTTCCCCTCTTTGACGGCTATCAACCGGTTATAGGCAACGGTGATGCCGAGCAGGGTGTTGGCCCCGAGACAGCGCTTGAGTTCGGCAGCTTCCTGGAGCTTCCCGACCGAGTCGTCGGGTTTGATCTGGCCAATGCGCGAAGCTTCTTGCAGCTCGGTCGCGAGTAACCGTTGGGTGAGAGTCAGTTGATCGGGTACATCCCCGAGGCGCATGCCCACGAGATGTAATTCCGAGACGAGTTGGTCTACGTTCCTGACCGCGTCGACGACCGGCACGAGGCAGGCTTCCGTTTCACCGGTGGACGTCCCGGCCGGAACCACAGCGTTGATCTCGAAACCGTTGGAGAGGCGAATTCTCACCCCGAGGGTCAGGTCACCCGTGTTCAGTGGGGCGGGGTAGCCCTTGAACATCTGGATCCTGGTGTCCGGCGAGAGAGGTTCGAACAGGGCCACGCCTGCGGCGAAGTCCTCGACCCATTGTTGGGCCATAGCATACCGCATTGCGCGTTCGATCAACTTGGCGCCGCCCCACTTCGCAAAAACGCAACGGCCCAACCCAGGACGGCGCAAAGAAAGCGCGAGGGCTACCTCTACCTCCATGAAGTCGATCGAGGAGGTCGAGCGGTGAGAACTGATAGTCAACCACCCGGCATGGTGGGCGGTTTCTGCCGCGCGCCAGCCTTCGAGCATGGTGCCGATTTGATTCATCTTCAGGAGTAGCATGTTGCCGGTTTTCTCGGCAATCAACGGACGGACCAAGCGGGCATTGGTGGTGGCTACGTCGTCGAGGGAAACAAAAACCCTCTCGCCGAAACGGGAGGTGAACTCCGACCAATGTCGCCAGGCCTCCTTCCGGCTGGCGAAAAGATCCTCGGCATAGAGGATAGGATAGGTATCGAGCATGGACTCATAGTATTCCATGAGCTGCATGGTATCGAAGCTCCTTCCATCCAACTCATAGACACCATTGCCTTTGTAAAAACGATCGGCCGCGCCGTCCACGCCGAAACACACCTCGCGCCCCAACGTGTAACCCGCTTCCTCGACGGCTTCAGCCAGGATTTTCCAAGCTCCCAACTCCCCCCAGGAGCGGAAGAAGGCGCCGATGCCGCCCTCGTTGCACGTGCCCATCACCCGCATCCCTTCTTTACTGAAGATCAAGTTCATGGCTACATCTTGAATGGTGTTGGCCATTTCTTGGTTCGTACGCATGTCGTAGGTCAGGGGGATGAGGTGCCGTTCCTGGATGGACAGGTCCGACATCACGTATTTGAGGGTGCGGTTGCCGACCTTGGCCTTGATGACCCCGTGGGCTCCGCCCTGGATGGTGTTGCGCACCGGGAGGGGCACCGTTATTTCGATACCGTCGCGGCAGGCGGTGGTGGGTAAAGGGATGGAGTATTCGCTCATGCTTGCCCCCGTTGTTCCAGATGACGCTTCACCTCGCTCAAGTCGAAGCCGTGGACACGTTCGTGTCGGGTCCCTGTCTGGGCTTTCCACTGCTCGACGACTGCGGTTTTATAGGCTCCACGGCCGGTGAGAAAGGTCCCCAGAAGAGAAATACAGCAGAGCGGTACGGTAATTCTCACGAGCAGCTCGAAGCCCTTTGGAAGAGGCGGGATCGATCCGTTCGAGGCCAAGACCGCGAGCATGACGAGTGGGGCGGCAAGGGCAAGGGCACCAAGAGCCACCGGGCGATCCCACCTGCCGGGTCCTGCTGCACTGACCGCGATCGGAGCCTCTCCGTCGAGCCGGTAGGAGAGACCGGTCTTGAGCACTCCCGGGAAAGTACCAAAGGGTAACCCGAGGAGTTGACCGATGAGGCGTCCCTTGCCGACGATACCCTTGCTGAGCAATTCGTCCCAACGGACTTCGACATGTTCGGAGAGGTTGTTGGTCCGGTATGCTCGGAGAGCGACACTGCCCATGTGCCCGACGATCATGCAATAGGTGAGGAACAGGGCGATGCCTGCGGAACTGCTGAGTTCGACAAGGTAGAAGAGGGCCGGATTCTCGAGAGCCTCTTGCAAGAAGGCAGGGAAGAGCAAACCGCTGACGAAGGCAAAGTGAAAGGCGAAGCCGAAATAGCCGCTGCCGATGAATTCACCCTCGAGCGTGGCGCTGTGGTTACCAGCAACTCTCGAGTAGAGAGCTTCTCGGTAACACGTATATCCGGCTTGTCGTGCGGATCGGTCGAGGAAACCAGTCGCATTAGGCGGTGCAGCATTCTTGCGCGTGGTGGACAGGAGTGCTTGGAGGCCGAGGAGCGCGTGCCCGAGAAGCCACGAGCGCGAAGAGAGCATCACGAGGCGGTGGAGAGGGGAAATGGTGAGTGGCATGGCATGCCCTCCTGGGTTGTTCACACGTCGTCGGGTCCTGGTATTGGCAGGTTCTCCTGTTCGCACAACCGACGTAATTGGCCGAGGGACCAGGCAGAATTGAATTGGAAGAAGGTCTTGTAGGGGGAGAGGAGCAAGGTACACAGCTCGACGACCCTGTGATCATGGGTTTCTGCGGCAGTCATGACCTCATGGAGGTCTATTCCGGCCAGCTTGAGGGTGAGGAGATGCTTGACCCGGCCGGGATGCAAAGTAAAGGTGGCCGGGAGGTCGTCTCCAAGTCGTTTTTTTGCCTGATTGAGGTTTCTCTCCCCCACCTCGGTCAGGACGTCCATGTATTGCTCGAAATGCAGCCACTCGTTCAGCAGGGTGGCGATTTCCGAAGAGGAAAAGGATTTCCAGAAGCGAACGGGATGGGGCGAGGCAAGGAAACGGCCGAGGACGAAGCATCCGGCACCCAGGCCGGAGCGCCCCTCTTGGCGACTCTTGGCGAGTGCGGAGTGGAAGAAGGAGACCTGTCTATCGAGGGTGAGCAAGAGGTAAATAGTGTGCTGATTGAGATGAGCGCCCATCTCACAGGCGAAGACCTCCTCGAGGTAGCGTTGGGGGTACTGGTCGAACCATTCGTTGACCGTGCGGCTTCGCTCGTGCTCGTCGTCGAGGTCGAAACGCACCAACCGGACGAGATCGCGGATACCGTTGATCTGGCGCAGCTCGAGGTGACTGACCAGTTCTTGATATTCGCGATACGCCTCAGCCACGGCCGGGAAAAGGTTCTCTTCTCCCGGGTCGAGGTGCACTTTTTCGCCGTTCATGTAGCGCAGCAGCCTGCCGGGCTGGTATTCAGCGCGCCCCAGGTACAGGGTTTGCCGACGGCTGGAAACCGTGACCCAGTCGCCTTCGAGGATGCGGACTCCTTTGGTATTGACCAGACAACGTCCACCTCGGTCGTCAACCGCGGCAAAGTAGTTTCCATACCGTTCCATATTGAGCAGGGCGGGTATTCCGAAACCTTGGCAGAGAGTGACCACGTGGATGGCCGCAGGGGTGCCACAGACGATGGCATCCATCTCGCGCATGATCACGGTATCCGAGGGTTGGAAAGACTGTTTGAAATAACAGACCTTCTCTCCACGCCTCTTGGCAGCCAGGACAGTTTCGGCAGAGAAGTACGCCCTGCCCGTTACCGCGGTGCGGGGGAGTACGGAAACCCCCTGGCTGAAGACCTGCAGGGAGGTGAGGCTGCTTGGTGAAATGGTGTCGGATTCCATTTGGGTGAAGTGATAGGGGCGGATCAGCTCGAGCACTCGCTGCCGGGTGATGATCCCCCGACGGTAGAGATTCATGATTGCCAGGAAGGCTGCTCTGCCGGAGAGCTCCGAGCAATTGAGCTGCAGCAGGGCAAAACAGTCGTAACGACCCGTGGTCTCAACCGCGAACTCGAGGGTCACGGGCGAGCGGAAGTGTTCCTCAAGGCGGGGTAGGTTCGGACAGAAATAGCTGACTCCCGGGAAGGCAGCCGCGAGGTCCTCTTGTCGTTCGA
>MGSU01000081.1:5951-13859 GCA_001799195.1 Deltaproteobacteria bacterium RIFOXYA12_FULL_61_11
CTTCGGCCTCCACGGTGCCGGTCATGATGTCTTCACCCAGCACGTTCCTGGCGACCTGCAGATGCATCCCCTGGCCGTTCCTGGGGTGACGGCTGTAGAGAACCCCGGCGTGAGAACGTTCGTCGCGCACAGTGCATACCATGGTCTGGAAGATCAGGGAGGGATAATGCTGGACCGAGCCCATGAAGGTGTGCAGGAGGTCCAGGTTCTGCCGATAATGAGCATAGGCCCCGGCGACGAAGAAATCGGCTTGGTGCCAGGGGTCTTCGAGGAAGGCTGGGTCGATGGATCCGACCGCAAAGAGAAGCTCCTCGAGCAGGGCGGAGGTTCCGGACTTGGTGTTGTTCGACCGGGAACGATCGAGCAGGGATGCATACCGATGGTCTTCTTGCATGAGCAGGAAATTGCGCAGGTTGTTGGCGAGCATACGCTCAGCGGCAAGGTTGCCATAGCGTGCAGCCAGGTTTGGTAGGTTGGGGTGGGTCACGCCGACGTTGAGGAAAGTGTACATCACTCCGGGCATGTAAACAGGCATGGCGCAGCGAATGGCGAAGACCAGGGGGTCTGGAGAGGCGCAGTGCAGGACCTCGCTCATGTGGGTGAGACCGGTAATGGCCTCGCGGACATTGGCTCTGCGCTCCGTTTCGCTCAGCAGATAGTTTTTCGCGCCGAGGATGATGAAGTCAGGGACGGGATACCCTTGCTGGGCGAGACGTAGCAGGACGGCTCCCTTATGGCTGACCGCTTCGACGGGATATTGCAGTTCGCTGGTCGAGGGAATGAGATGCTCACTTTCGGTGCAGACCGGAGGCTGGGGTTTCGCGAAGCGTTCATGGAAGACCTGTTCAGCCGCAGCATTAGCGCGGGAAGCCGCGCCGAGGTCGCCGGCACGTGCTGAGACGATGTCCTCGAAATGCGCAGTGGCTCTGGCCTCGTCGGTCTGACAGAGCAGAGCTAGGTCGAGTTCTCGCACGGAGAGGGTAATGGTCTGCTCATGGTCGCGGGAGGATTTCCAGGTTACCCGAGGGGGGAGATAACCCGGGAGGGCTTCGCGTGGGAGAGAGGAGTCATATCTCCTCCTGCATTGGAGCACGCTCCGCTGGTTGGGGAAGGCGCGCTGGAGTATGAGGAACTGCGATCGTTCTGGGCACGCTTCCATGCTAACCTCGTATGGTCCCGCTCATCCCATGGTGATATTCGAGAGCATACTCTTCTCGTATACAAGTCAAGGCTGATCGACTCCTCGAGCCGATAGGGAAAAGCTGCTCATTGAAGCAGCTTCTCGGCAATGGATGCTATGGCGGTTTCCGACGAGTTGGGCAACAATGAGGTAGGGACCTCTCAGAGCAGTTCAATCCTCGCGAGTTCCGGTACGTCCTGACGCAGCATGCGTTCAATGTCGGGGGTGAAAGCACGCAGGTAGTCACTCTCCCCGAGCGGGGCGAGCAAGCGTAGGACCAGGGTGCCGTCGGACTTCAGTTCGACCAATTCCAAATCCCCTCCATCTCCTTGTAGGTAATGTCGTACCTTGGTCACCGCTGCCTTGATACGTTCATCCATCGGGTAGTCCTCAGGGCTTTGCTAGGTGCTGCAGATTGGTCAATTGTCCCGGACCGATGATCTTGCCGAGGGTGCAGAGGAAGGTTTTTCCACCGCGCTGTTCGATCAACAAGCGATAGTGGCGATCCTGTCCGAAATAGGTCCACGCCACCAAGTCGGATCCTCTGGTTTGCCCTTGCTCGTGATACGCCCCGGCGAGACTTGCCTCGAGATGATAGTCTTGGTTTTCCAGGTTGAGTTGCTCAGGGGGATCGTCGTGTTCGAGGATGTGCAAGACGAGGGTCGGGTCGAGTTTCTCGAGTGAGGTCACCCGACCGAGCACCACCTCGTCCGAGCTCGTCTTGGTGAGCAGGCAAAGGTCTTCTTGGCGACGTAGTTCCCAAACCAGTTGTTCTCCAGGGGGTTCTTCCCATATATAACGGTGCATTGCCGCGACCCTCCAGGTCTGACGGTCGAGGTCGAGGCTGTCTCCGGGACGAGCCTCGGCGAGGAATGCCGCGCACCCCTTCGTGTCGCGTTTGCCGAACAGTTTTTCGAGAATCATGCAGGGACCTCGTTCCGTGGATACCGTATCTCTGGGTAGCTCTGTTTCATGTCCTTCCTGGGCTGAGGTATGACTTGAGTCCGCCCGCGGCGAGAATATCAGCTACTGTGCCGGTCAGGCGAGGGATGGGGAAACGCTGACTGCCAACCTCGATCCAGCCGGCCTGGAGATCGAGAGCGAGGATGTGACCCGGTCGATAGGCAGTCACGGCTTCGGGGCAGACCAAGAGCAAGAGACCTTGATTGATGGCCGCGCGGTAGAAGATGCGCGCCGCTGATTTGACCACGACCGCGGCGACCCCTGCGTGACGGAGCCCGACGGCAGGATGCTCTCGGGAGCTGCCGCAACCGAAGTTCTCTCCGGCCAGGATCACGTCTCCGGGTTTGAGCATCGCGCCGAAGCCTGGGATAACGGCCTCGAACAGGTGCGGTACAATAGCTGCGGGATCCGAACTCTTGATCTGGTAGGTGAGGTTCCCGGCGAACATCAAGTCCGTGTTCAGGTCATCGAGATCTGAGAGATCGAGGATTCCCCCGTGCCTGCGATCATGGGTAAGAGGCAAGGGTACCGCGTGGGTCTGGCGGCGCTGGACCTCGAAATGATCTCGGGGGTTACCAGGACGTGGATCGGTGATTGCTCCTTGTAGCGCCGACATTGCGACGACCGCGGGGGAAGCCAAATAAATGTTGGCGGTCTTGTTCCCCATCCTGCCCTTGAAATTGCGGTTGGCAGTGGAGAGCACGTTCCAGCCGTCTGCGGGAATGCCCTGACCCGTGCCGAGACAGGGACCGCAGCTCGCCGAAAGTATGCAAGCTCCGGCTTCGACCAGAGTGGCGATGATACCCGCGCGCAGAGCTGCCAGGAAGACGTCTCGGGATGCGGGAGTTACCAGGAATTGCACTCCGGGAGCAATGTGCTTTCCGGCCAGGATCTTGGCGGCCAGGGCTAGGTCCTCGAGTCTTCCGTTACTGCACGTACCGAGGAAACATTGATGGATCGGCGTGCCGACCACCTCGGAGAGTGAGCGTACGTTATCCACGGCGTGAGGACAGGCAACCAGTGGGACGATCTTGCAAAGATCGAGTTCCACGGTGCGCAGATAGTCGGCATCCTCGTCGCCGAACATCCCGGAGCCGCAGGTGGGACCGAGCGCCTTGGCCAGGATTGCATCGGCCGGGAAGACCGCGTTCTTGGCACCCATTTCTGAAGCCAGGTTGCACAAGGTCATGCGTTCTGCGAGCCCCAGGGTGTCGACCCCGGGCCCGTGGAATTCTATCGAGAGGTAATTGGCGCCATCGGCTCCGAGCATGCCGATCAGATGAGTGGCGAGGTCTTTGGCAAAGACCCAAGTAGGCAGCTTTCCGGTGAGGATCACGCGAAGGGTCTCGGGGACACGGAACCAAGTTCTTCCCGAGAGCCATAGACCAGCAGTTTCGGTGCGGTCGATTCCCACCGCCAAGGTATTGAAAGCACCCGCTGTACAGGTATGGCTATCGCTCCCGGCGATCAGCATGCCGGGACGGGCATGTTCGGCCATAAGTTGATGGCAGATGCCCGAACCCGCGTCGTGGAAATGGGTAAGACCTTGCTCGGCGACAAAGGTGCGCACGGCTTGGTAGTCGTTGGCTAGCGCTGCGTTCGTCGGTGGCGCATTGTGGTCGAGGGTGATAACCAGACGTTCGGGGTAGCGAACCCGGCCTCCGCCCATGGAAGAGAAGGTTTTGGCTATGCTCGCGGAGTTGTCATGACTGAGGATGAGATCGGGAGCCGCAGTGACGACCTCACCGCGGCGGGCGCACAGTATTTTCTCGGCGAAGGTGGAGCCACTCATGGGAACCTTCTCTGATAAGCCCTGGACCACCGCGAAACTACCACGAGCGCTCTCCACCTGTAAATATCCGATGCAGGGTGGGTGCAGGAGGCAGGCCCAGAGAAGCCTGAGGTGTGTGCAGGCCGGGGTTTCGTCACGGTCTCACCCGGCCGGGCAAGTGCAGATACTCCCCGTCGCGGTCGAGGAGTCCTTCTGTCTGGAGAGCGTCGAGCAGGAGCGGGAGGTCCGCTCGCTGGTATTCGGCTTGGAGTTCCGCTACGGACAGGATTTCACCCGCGACGAGGCGACGCACGAGTTGCCCCCGAACCCAACGCGAAGAACCGGAAAATGCGCTCTGACGGGAACGTGCCCGGACCCCGGTCTCGGTAGCGGTCAACACCGTTGCCCCCAGATCCATCAGAGCATTGTACCAGTCTCTGGAATGTCCAGGAGGAACGATCGCACCTGCTAGGGCTTCGAGCGTACTCTGCGGCAGATCGGGAGGGAGTTCGAGCCGGTGAAGGAGGACTCGGCGCACATTGGTGTCGACCAGGCCGACATCCCGGTTGTGGGCAAAAGCCAGGATCGCCGCAGCCGTGTACCTGCCGACACCGGGGAGAGCCAACAGGGAGCCGAGCTCGGTTGGCAAAACTCCGGAGTGTCTTTCAAGGACTACACCTGCGAGTTCGTGGAGTCGTACTGCTCTCCGGTTGTAACCGAGGCCCGACCACAGGGCTAGGACCTCCGCCCTGGACGCTGCCGCTAGATCCTCGAAGGTCGGTAAACGCTCCAACCAAGCGAGGTAACGGGGGATGACCCTCGTTACTTGGGTCTGCTGGAGCATGGTCTCGGAGACGATCACTGCATAGGGATCTTGGGTGTGGCGCCAGGGCAGGTCTCTGGCGTGAACTCGATACCAGTTCAAGACCTCGTCCTGGAACTGCTTGATCTTCCCCAAGTCAAGACCGAGTTCGAGCAGGATAGGTTCAGTTCTCAAAACAGGGCTCCGGCAGGACCAAGTCGGGTCTCGTCTTTCGCAAGCAGGCCCGGGCATTGTGGGGGAGATAACAATTCTCGGGTCCATGGGAAATCGGGAAGTCTGCCACCACCGGGACTCCGGAGGGCAGTTTCTCGAGTACCGAGGCACCTACCTTTTTGCGGGCTATGGGCATGTCTCGGTCGAGGAAGATACCCAAAATCACGGCGGCCACCGAAGAGAGTTTCCCGGCCAGGGCAAGTTGGGTCAGACTGCGGTCGATCTTGTACAGAGGTTCGTTGATGTCTTCGAGGAAGAGGATCCTGCCGACTGTATCGACCTCGAAAGGGGTGCCCAGGGAGTGGGCCAGCATGGTCAGATTGCCCCCGACCAAGCGTCCTTCTGCTTCACCACGACGGAGGAAGACGGTGGAGGTTCCTTGGGGAAGGAGTAGGTCTCCTTGGTTTTGTTGCAGGAAGAAGTTCGTAAAGGTTTTTAGTGCGTTGTGTCGGTAGTTGCGGAAGCCGCTCAGGAGCATGGGACCGTGGAAGCTGATCAGATCGAGTTTCCGAGCCAGGAAGAGGTGTAAGACGGTCAGGTCTGAAAAGCCGATAATCACCTTGGGATGACGTGCTAGGCTGTCGAGGGAGAGCCCGGGGAGTATCCTGGAAGTGCCGTATCCTCCTCTGACCGCGAGGATACCGCGATAGTCGGTGCTGTCGAGAGCGGTTTGCATAGCCATAAGACGGTGAGTATCTTCGGCGGCAAACAAGGGGTGTCGCCGGAGGAGCGGAGCGGGAAGCTCGAGGGTCAATCCAGAAGAGGAAAAATTCGAGGTCGCTCGTTCGAGGACCTTCGAGGAGAACCGACCCGCAGGTGCGACGAGAGCGAGCCGGTCACCTCGGTGCAGCCTAGGGGGGCGCAGTGGCAGAGAGGTCATGCTTCGGTTCTCGACCAGGTCAAGGGGAGGACGACCACGCCCGCTCCTTGCTCGCGATGGCTCTCGACCCTCAGCGCGCGATCATGGCAACGGAGATCGCAGGGCCGTTTGCTGGCGAGACTCTGGTATTCGTCCGACCACAAACCGACCGAGAAATAATAGGTCGAGGCGAGCAGGTTGATGGTGGGGAGGGTCACTTCCACGGTATGGGTCCCGCTCCGACCTTCGAGTTCGAAGGCGCTGCGATAGTTGTTGTGCCCCCACACCCATAGACCATCGTTGCGGTGCAATTGTAAGCGCAGCAGGGGACGTTCGACAGGTCGTTCGACCCGATAGGTGATTCTCACGACGAGAGGATCACCGGTTCTTATGGTTTCCGCGGGACGTCCTTCTCGGTCGAGTACTTGGAGTAAGGTGATGATGAGGTCGTGCGTCGGGTAGTTTTCACCGATGAAGGAGCCGCTTGGATTCTGGTCGAGGACGAGTTGCTGGGCCTCTTTCTCGCATCGTTGGAGATAGGTCGCCAATACGTCTTCTGGGCTGCCGAGTTGCAGAACCCGGCCACTCTGCAGGAGGAGGACCTTATCGGCAATCGTGGCCAGATCGGAAATGGAGTGGGAAACCATGACGATGATTTTTCCCCTGGACTTGAGTTCACGAAGCTTAACCATGGTCTTGCGTTGGAAGGCGGCATCTCCTACCGATAGGGCTTCGTCGAAAAGGTAGATGTCTGCATCGATGCACAGGACCAGGGCCAGCGCCAGCCGCAAGACCATCCCCGCCGAATAGTATTTCAAAGGGATGCGCAGGTATTCGTTCAGACCGGCATAGGCAAGTATGTCCTCCATGAACTCATCGACCCGAGCAGGGGGCATTCCATAGAGCAACCCCTTCCGGTGGAGATTGGCCGTGCAGTCCAGTTCGAGATTCAATCCGGCATGCAAGGTTTGGAGGGAGAGAACCCGCCCTTCGATCTCGACCTCGCCTTGTGTGGGACGGTAAATCTTTGCGAGAAGACGCAACAGGGTCGACTTCCCGCTCCCGTTCAGGCCGATGATCCCGAGGACTTCGCCTGCGGCGAGGTGGAAGGAGATATTCTCGAGGGCGAGGCGACGTCGGTAGAAGTGTTGCCCATGCAGGGCGATCAACTCCCGCAGGAGGTCGGTAGGATTGTTGTAAAGGCGGAACTCTTTGACCACGTTGGAGAGAAAAATGTAGGCCATCAGCTTATCTCGGTAACCGCGCCATCGAAGCGTCGGACTAGGACAGAGCCGATAAGCGCTACGAGCAAGGAGAAGGGCAGGAAGAAATAAAAGAAGGCCGGAACGGGTCGAACTCCGTTGAGGAAGGCGGCACGCCAGGATTCAAATAAAGGTGTCAAAGGATTGAAGGTGATGATCCATTGGAGCGAGGTGGGAAGGAGGTCGATCGAATAGATGATCGGAGTGGCAAAGAAAGCGAGGTTGATGAGGATCAGACTGATTTCTCGGAAATCCCGGAAGAAGGCGCAGAGCAGGGCATTGATCATCGACAGGCCGACGGTACAGAGAATCTGGAACGGGAGGATTATTGGGAGGTAGGCCAGTCCTGCCGGATGCAGGTTTCCATGGGCCAGGAGATAAAGGGTGAAGATGAGCAATCCGATCCCAAGATTGATACTCGTAGTGACGGTGCTGCGCAGGAAGAGGACGCGTTTGTCCAGGGGAATCTCGCGCATCAGGAGACCCTGGTCTCCTTCGAAGACCGTAATAGAGGCGCGGAGGCAATCGGAGAAGGCGATCCAGGGTATCAGTCCACAGACGAAGAATTCGCCATACGAGGTTTGTTCCAGTTCGAAGCCTGGGATGCGAATTTTCAGGATATCCCGGAACAGGACCACGAAGACTAGGATGGTGATCATGGGGTGGAGGAAGTTCCAGTACATGCCGAAGAAGGAACCGAAATAGCGAAACTTCAGGTCATGCAGGCAGAGCCTCCAGACCATGTTGAACCCTCTGGGCATGGTAGCGTCATCGTGGTGGTTACGAACCGGAGGACTATACAAGAGGGAAGTCGCAATTTCAATTTATCCTTGACAC
>MGSU01000081.1:13927-14746 GCA_001799195.1 Deltaproteobacteria bacterium RIFOXYA12_FULL_61_11
GTCGTCCCTATCGTCTAGCCCGGCCTAGGACACCGGCCTTTCACGCCGGCGACACGGGTTCAAATCCCGTTGGGGACGTTCTTCCTTCCTCGGTCCAATCAATCCGGACAGGGTCTTGCCATGAGCGTGGGGATGTGCTAGGAACGTCTCACTCGGTACGATCCGACGCTACCGAGAACTCGGAGATTACTCGTGGGGGAGTGGGAACCGGTTGAAGGCCGGATCCTCGACCTTGGCCGATCTGCGAGCGTGTGTGCCCATGCCAAGTTGCCACTTGTCCCATGTTTGCCGGCTCCTAGCCTTTGGTGTCCTCCTGCTCGCGGGATGTTTCCAGCGCGAGGGCGCAGTTCTCCCCTTCCCGTCCTATGACCATCCAGCGATAGAGCATCACCGGGTCGCGGTCATGGGTTCCTTCGACAATCCCTACGAATTGGTGCTCAGGCGCTATCGCACCGTGGGTGGTGTGCCGCTTGTTTTGATGAATGGAGTCATGCTCAGCGGTAGGGTCTGGGATCTGGCCGAGGGCAATCCGCAGCTTTCCCTTGCCGCCTACCTCTGGCAGGCCGGCTACGATGTCTGGATAGCGAATTACCGTGATCTCGGCTTCGGTCCAGGGCAGCGTTCGACCTGCCCTGCCATGACCGAGGAGGAAGTGCTACAACATTACAGTCACCTGGATTACCGTTGTGAAACCACCTCGATCGACGATTATGCCATTCGCGATGTCGATGGGGTGATCGGCTATGTGTTTGCTCATACCGGGCGGAAAGTGGTCTGGGTTGGTCATTCTCTTGGTGGGTTGGTCCTCCTGCCCTGGCT
>MGSU01000082.1 GCA_001799195.1 Deltaproteobacteria bacterium RIFOXYA12_FULL_61_11
ATCCGCAGCCACTTCTGGGCAGAGGACAACCTTCATCTCCTCTATCTCCAGGATCAGGGCGGGGACGAAAACTATCACCTCTTCTCCGTCGACCTGCGTACCAAGGTGGTCCGGGATCTCACCCCCTTCCAGGGTATCAAGGCGGCCGAGGTCTTCCTCGATCCCAAACACCCGAACGAGCTCCTGGTCGGGCTCAACCTGCGCGACCGCACGGTCTTCGATCTCCATCGTCTCGAGCTCACCACCGGTGCTCTCGTCCTCGACACCGAGAATCCCGGCGATGTCGTTTCCTGGCTGGTCGATCCCCAGTTCCAGGTCCGCGCTGCCTTCGCGCAGAGTGCGAAGGACGCCTCCACCACGGTGCGCGTGCGCCAGGGGAAGATGAAGCCCTGGAAAGACCTCCTCACCTGGCCGTTCGGCGAGAACGGAGCGGTGCTCGATTTCGGTGCCAACGGCAAGACGCTCTTCGTCGAAACCTCGCTCGGCACGGACACTACCCGGTTGGTGACCCTCGATACCACCAATGGCAAAGAACTCAAGACCTTGGCCGCCGATCCCAGCGCCGATCTCGGGGAAGTGCTCATCCATCCGGAGCACCGGCGAGTCCAGGCAGTGGGTTTCAACTACCTCCAACAACGCTGGCAGGTCGTGGACAAGACCATCGAGGCGGATTTCGCAGCCCTGGCCAAGCTCGGGGAAGGCGAATTCTCGCTCATTTCCCGCGACCGGGCCGACCGCCTCTGGATCGTCGCTCTCGAGCTCGACGATGGACCCATGGCCTGGTACCTTTACCGCCGCGACACTCGTGCCGCCGAGTTACTCTTTGTCAACCGTCCCGACCTGGCCGGCCATACCCTCGCCAAGTACCGGCCGGTCGAGATCCCGACCAGCGACGGTCTGAAGCTGGTGTCCTACCTGACCCTCCCGGTGGGTGTACCGGAGAAGAACCTGCCCCTGGTCCTTTTCGTCCACGGCGGTCCCTGGGGTCGCGATACCTGGGGCTTCGACCCCACCGCACAGTGGCTGGCCAATCGAGGCTATGCCGTGCTGCAGGTCAATTTCCGCGGTTCTACCGGTTTCGGCAAGCGTTTCCTGAATGCCGGGAACCGCGGTTGGGGAGTGGGCGCGATGCAGCGCGACCTCACCGAGGCCGTGGCCTGGGCCGTAAACAGGGGGTTGGCCGACCCGAAGAAGATCGGCATCTACGGCGGATCCTATGGTGGGTATGCGGTGCTTGCCGGGCTGACCTTCACACCGGACGTCTACGCCTGTGGGGTCGACCTCGTCGGTCCTTCCAACTTGCGGACGTTGTTCCAGGCTATTCCCCCCTATTGGGAGCCGTTCAAACGGGAATTCGTGCTGCGCGTCGGCGACGTCGAGGCCGATGACGCCCTGAACCGCGCGCTCTCTCCGCTCTATCACGCAGCCAAGATCCGCGCTCCCCTCTTGGTCGGTCAGGGAGCCAACGATCCGCGGGTGAACATCGCCGAGGCCGAGCAGATCGTCGAGGCCATGCGGAAGAACAAGTTGGCGGTGCAGTACGTCGTGTATGCCGACGAGGGCCACGGCTTCGCCCGCCCGGACAATCGTCTGGATTTCTACGGCCGGGTCGAAGAATTCCTGGCCAAGCACCTCGGCGGCCGGGTGGAAGCTCGCCACGATATACCAGGCAGTTCGGCCCAGGTCCGTTGAAACCGTCGTCTCGGTTCGGGCGACATGACAACCGGGTTGACAGGTTTTCGCCTGCATCGGTTGCAGAGATGGCTCCCTTGATTATTCAACTCATTGTTGTTCTATAAGAAGATTATCCAATTTCAAACGATAACCTGGCTCGGCTCTTGCTGAGAGCCAGGTCCGTATCGATCGAGGGGGATGGTCATGCGTACGCTCTGCTCTCTGCCGCTTCTCTTCCTCTTCTCGTTCCTGGCCTGCGGCGGAGACGAGACGGTTGGACCGCCCCAAGGTTTCAATGATCTTCCCCCCGGGACAACCACCACGGTCGCTACTCCCACCACCCCCCAAACCGCAGCGAACAACGGGAATGCGCAACAGGTCCCCTACACGCCCCAGGTTTCCGATCCCGCCGAGACCTGCGACTGCCCTCCGCAAGGAGAACAGGTCTGCGGCGTCGACGGGAAGACCTATGCCGGCGCTTGTCAGGCGGCGTGTGTCCAGATCGATGTAGCGGCGCGCGGTGCCTGTCAGACCGCGACGACCACCTCTCCGGCGACGACCGCTCCCACCGTCCCTGCGGCCACGACTCCTGCGCAAGGTGCGACCCAGGACGACCTCACCACGGCCCTCGGCGGATTGCTCGGTGGAGGAGACACCGCGGGCGGAGCGGGTGACCTCGGCGGTCTGCTCGAGCAGTTCCTCGGAGAGGAGGACGGTACGGGCGAAGGTGTCGACCTCGACGCTCTCATGGAACAATTCGGGGACGCGAGCGTCGATCTCAGTGAGCTCGGCCTCGAGGACGAGGACGATCTCGCGGGATTCTTTGGGAATTGATGCCCGCTGAAGACACGTCCATCACGGTGCCGGGCGCTCTTTGTCTTCCGGACGGAACAACGAGACCACGATAGAAGCAAGGATGAGACCTCCGATCACCCCCAGGGAAAAACCGATCGGCACCTTGTAGAGATCCATGATCAGCATTTTCAACCCGACGAACGCCAGTACCAGACCCAGACCTACCTTGAGGTAACGAAAACGGCCGAGCATACCCGCCAACAGGAAATACAGGGCGCGAAGTCCGAGAATAGCGAAGATATTGGAGGTGAAGACGATGAAGGGGTCGGTGGTGATGGCGAAGATGGCGGGTATGGAATCGACCGCAAAGACGATATCGGTCGCCTCGATCACCAGGAGCACGATCAGGAGCGGAGTTGCGAAAAGTTTTCCCCCTTCGCGCACGAAGAAAGCGCTGCCTCGATACTCCGGAACCGCGCGCAGGATGCGCCGGAAGAATTTCAGCGCCGGATTGTGTGCGGGATCGACCTCGGCTTCGCGCTGACGCAGTAATTTAAACCCGGTGTAGACCAGGAAGACTCCGAAAACATACATGATCCAATGGAAACGCTGGACCAGCGCAGCTCCGGCGACGATGAAACCGGCTCGCATGACCAGCGCGCCGAGGATACCCCAAAAAAGAATGCGGTGCTGGAGTATCGGAGGTACGGCAAAATAGGAAAAAAGCACAAGAAAAACAAATAAATTATCAACCGAGAGGGCTTTTTCGAGCAGGTACCCGGTGAAGAACTCCAGGGCTCGTTCGGCGCCGTACCAGTGTAAAATGCCGTAGTTGAAGAGCAGCGACAATCCTATCCAGACCAGGGTCCAGATGAGGGCTTCCCGCATTCCCACGGAGTGTTCTCGACGGTGGAACACCCCCAGATCGAGGGCCAGCATGGCCAGGATAAATACCAAGAAAGCGATCCACATGAACGGGGTACCAATACCTTGGAGCTGCATGGTTGCGCCTCACCTTTGTGAGATTATTGGTTGTAGCATCGTGTTCATGCTCAAACTCCTCCAGCGATCAGCATGCGGGCATCGAGGGCAATCACCCCCTTGCCCTCGGGCAGGACCCGCAACGGATTGATGTCCAGTTCCAGGAGGGTTGGACACGCGGCCATCAGCGCTGAAACCCGTACCACGGCTTCAACGAAGGCCTCGATATCCCCAGCAGGTTTGCCGCGCAGGCCGCGGAGGATCGGCGCGGTCCCCAATCGGGCCAAGCGCTCCCGCACCTCTTCCGCCGTGGTTGGGCAGAGCACGTGCTGCACGTCCCGAAAAACCTCGACGTAGATCCCGCCATAGCCGAAGGTCAGCACCGGACCGAAAGACGGGTCGCGCCGGCCGCCGACAAACAGGTCGTAGCCTTCCTCGGCCATCTCGGCCAAGCGGACACCCTCGAAACGGGCCTGGGGCAGAGCAGCAAGGAGATTGCGGCGGACCGAGAGGAAACCGGCCTCGACCTCGGCACCATCGCGCAGCCCCAGGAGCACGCCCCCGACATCGGATTTATGCACAGCTTCGGGCGAGACGACCTTGAGTACCAGCGGGTAGTCGAGTTCCTCGGCGAGGAGGCGAGCTTGCTCGGGGGTCGAGGCGAGCCAGGACCGGGCCACGCGGAGACCGCAGCCGGCAATGATTCCAAGGGTTTCTTCGCCGATCATGCCGGAGAGGGTGGCGATCGCGTCACAGGTCGAGGCCGGCAATGCAAGAGGTTGACCGGCCGGTACCGTGCGTCGCCGCTCGAGCTTTGCGTGGAAATCGCTCTGGGCGCGCAAGGCCCTCACCATCTCTTCCGGAGTGTTGAAAATGGGCACGCTCAGGTTGCGCTTGATCTTCGCCATGGTCTCGGCCTGGCCGAAGAGACAGATGCCCAGCGGCTTGCCCGAGGACATGATCGAACCGATGACCTCTTTGCTGATGTCGGTGCGGAACATGCGATGGAAGACGTCATCGCCCGGAGGCATGGCCGGCCACTGGCTGACGTAGACCACGGCATCGACCCCCTCGGCGTGCATGGCCCGGAAGAGCACATGCGCATATGCCTGGGGTTGATAGACGTCCCCGAGGTCGAGCGGGTTGGAGAACCGGATCACCCCTGCATTGGTGTACTGGGCCACCTCGCGGTAGAACTCCTCGCCCGGATCGGCGAACTGGAAGCCCATTTCTTCGCACAGATCGGCCATGATCACCGCGAAACCGCCGGCCGGACTCATCACCATAATCCTGTTCCCACGCATCGGGGGCAGGAGGAAGGCTTTGGTTACCGGAAGGAAGTCCTTGAAATTACGTATCCTAATGATGCCTGCGCGTTCGATGGCCGAGTCCAGGAGGGCATCGTCGTTGCTGAGCGCCGCGGTGTGGCTCTGGGCCGCACGGCGGCCCGCGGTGGTGTGATTGGCCTTGAGCAGGATGATCGGTTTGTCGATCGTTTCGGCCAGCTCGCACAGCTCCCGACCGCGGGCCATGCTCTCGAGGTACATGCCAATGACCTTGGTCTCGGGGTCGGAGGCGAAGTAGCGCAGGAAGTCCAGTTCGTCCAGGTCGAGTTTGTTGCCGATGGAAGCGAACTTGGCGAGCCCAATGTTCTCCTCGGAGAGGAAGTTCCACAGCATCAGGCCGGCGCCGCCGCTCTGCGAGATGAGCGAGAACCCGCCCTTGGGCGGAGGGTACAGGGGCACGAAGGGCAGACACATGCCGTTGGCCGTATTCGCGACCGTGACTCCGTTGGGACCGACCAAACGGACGCCGTAACGCTCCACGCACGTCTTCAGCCGGGTTGCCAGTTCCTCGCCCTCACCGCCGAGTTCGTTGAAACCCGCGGCCGGGATGGCGACATAGGGAACACCCGCGGCGCCGCATTCCTCGACGATGCTTGGGATGAACTTTGCCGGGACCAGGGTCACCGCCAGGTCAGGAACGACCGGCAGGTCTCCGAGGCGCTGGAACAACCTGATGCCGTTGACGTGGAGGTCCGTGGTGGTCGGATTGAGACCGAAGATGCGACCCTTGTACCCCCAACGGATCAGGTTCTCGGAAATAATCCTTGGGATGTTCTCGGCCTTTGCCGAAAGTCCATAGATCACGATCGAGCTCGGGTAGAACAGTTTGTCCATGGTGCAGCCCTCTGGGGTTTCGCCGACCGGGCAACGTCCCATGTCCACTCGCGAAGGTCAATTGGACGACAACCCACAGTACACCACATCCTGCGGATCGGGCAGGGGGTGAGGTTTATCCCTCCCCCTCGCGGGAGGGACAGAGGGAGGGGGACATGCGCTAGGGGCGAAAATTTTTCGCCCCTACGACCTACGATCCCAGGTGAGGGTAATGTAGGCGGTGGTGTACAGGTTCGATGCGTTGTTCTAGTATCGGTCTGAGGTACACGGATCGTGGCCGATGCAGTGAACCGCACCAACAACTAAGTACCAGAGCACCAGATGAATATTACGAATATCGTAGCCCTATCCGCCGTCCCTCGATGGTGCCTCGGTTGCTCCTTGCTGCTGGGTGTGCTTCTCGCTTGTACCGAGGAGCAGAACAAGACCGGTTCTCTTGACGACACCTCCTCGGACCGACTCATCGACGACCAGAGCACCGACGAGGCTAACCCTCTCGCGGATACCAGTACGGATGTCATAGGCGAGGAGAGCGAGGAACTTCAACCGGCAGAAAACAATAGTGAGGAACCGTTACCCACGCCGAGTACCGATCCCTCGGACGACAATGAGTCTGAGCCCGAGAACAATCCCGACCCGAGCGCAGATGCCCTGACAAGATCCTTGCTGTTCCGACACACCACCCTCCGGACTCTTGGTCCGAGTACCATAGTGCTCTCCTTCACACTCTTCGATGGGAACGGCGATCCATTGCCCGACTTCGCTGCAGAGCAATTCATGGTCTCGGAAAACGAGAAAGCAGTGCCGATCACGGTAGCGCAACAAGCTATCATTAATAATGAAGGTAGATTTGGATTGTACACGATGTTGCTTCTCGACATGAGCGGTTCCCTGGTTCAAGCAGCCAACCTCGCCAAGCTCCGGGAGGCGGTGTCAACCTTTCTCGATACCACCGTCACCGACCAACGAGTAGCCATCTACCTGTTCGACGGTCGAGCTGATCTCCAGCGCGTGAGTGACTTCACCTCCAACCGCATCGCCCTCGGCCAAGCTCTCAACGCCACCTTGACGGATGGGTATTCCATCGCCGATCAGTCAACGAATCTCTATGGAGCGATCATCTCCGGGCTCGAACTCCTCAACCAGCATGAAAACGGTGAGATCCTCGAGAAGGCCCTGGTTGTACTCACCGACAACACAGACCAAGCCGGTCGGCGCAGCCAGGAAGACCTTACCAATGCCCTGAGGCAGAGCGAACACCCCATTTTTTCCATCGGACTAGGTAATGAGGTGGCCGAAGCAGAGCTTCAACGTATCGGCAACGACGGTAAGAACTACCTCAAGGCCGTCACGATTGACAACCTAGCAGAAGTTTTCGACGAAGTGGCCGACCGGCTCCACACGATCACCCATAGCCATTACCTCCTGGCCTACTGTAGTCCCAAGCGCAACGGTTCCGGCAATCACGAGGTAACCTTGACAGCGCATCAAGGCGAGGCGCGAGGATCCATCAGCCAATCGTTCAGCGCTGACGGTTTCGAAGGAGGTTGCAACCCATTGACGCTCGCCGACCTCGACGGCGATGGTTTTCCCAACATCCTCGAATTGGGCTATGGTTCTAATCTCCTCGATCGCAACAGTGGTCCCCCTGACCTCGACGGCGATACCATCATCGACGAGCAGGACGAGGATCTCGATGGTGACGGTCAACCCAACTCCTTTGAAACCAACCACGGCAGCGACCCTTCTAACGGGGGAAGCAGGGTGCCCGACCTGGACGGCGATGGCCTCGCCGACGAAGAGGACGACGACCAAGACGGCGACGACGTCAGCGATGACCAGGACAACTGTCCCCTCCAAAGCTCTTCTTTCGACGCCGACCGGGACGGCTGCGACGACTATGGCCTGACCAATTCCTGGATCGGTATCTCTGGCGGGACGTTCCTGATGGGCAACGCGAACGGCCTCGGCAACGAACGTCCCGCGCATCGGGTGACACTCTCGGCCTATCGCATCTTGAGGTATGAGGTCACTGCCGGCGAATTCCGAGCGTGTATCGATGCCGGAGGGTGTAGCCCTGCAACCCGCGAAAACACTCGATGCACCTACGACCTCGAAGGCAAAGAAGGTCACCCCATCAACTGCCTGACCTGGAGCCAAGCTAGAGCCTATTGTCAGTGGCTTGGAGGGGACCTCCCGACAGAGGCCCAGTGGGAGTACGCGGCCAGGGGAAACGATGGCCGGAGCTATCCCTGGGGCAACCTGATGGAGACGAACCGGGCGAATTTCTGGGACAGTTTCGACCCCTATGATTCGATGGACTTGCCCTACACGCAGTGCGGTGGGCCGACCACCACGGTCGGTTACTTCGACGGTTCGCTGCATGGCACCTATCGGACCCTCGACGGACGTTCTCCCTTCGGACTCCACGATCTGATCGGCAACGTCCGTGAATGGGTCCTCGATTGGTACGACACGTATCCCGCCGATGCGCAGACCGATCCGTCCGGTCCTTCGACCGGAGCGACCAGGGGGATGCGTGGGGGAAGTTGGCATAGCGAACGCGCTAACGTGTCCTCCGTGTCTCGCGTCGGAGGCGCCCCCGACACCGGGTACGACGATACCGGGATGCGCTGTACCGCCCCCATGAGATAATCGGTCGCTTCATAGTGCACACGCAGTGTGTCCATGTTGCAAACCTCTGGGGGCTCGCCGACCAGGCAAAGACCTCTGTCCTCTTGTGAAGGCAAAGGTTTACGGGTTCCTTGGATCAGAGGATCGGGACCTTTCCCTGATCGGGGATTCCTTTCCTCCGCCACCACACGCCGGTGCATTCGGGGAACCTGGTACCGTCGACGGCCAAGAACTTCCTGGCCGTGTCGTCGCCGAAGAAGAAACGAAGCAGTTCTTCCCCGCGTTGTTTGCTGGGGAATTCGTAGTCCGTGCGTAGCCATGTACGCTTGAAATGATACCTCTCCTCGAGCAGGGCGAAATAGTCGGCCAGGCCCGGGGGAGGATCGAACGGGTTGGTGTGCCCCGTCCCCAAGGTCTCCAACACCACGGCAATACCACCGGGCAGGAGGACCCGCAGCATTTCTTCCAAGGCCTGCTCGATCTGAGGCCTCCAAGCGGCCTCGTTCCACACGGTTTGGTGTCCGTAGGTCCATCCGGCAAGGGCAAGGTCAGCACTGGTATCGGGCACCGGCACCCGGATATTATCGGCTACGTTGAGCTCGCAGTTCTTGATCCCGAGCTGAGCGAGCGTATGCCGAGCCACCTCGACCATGGTGGGTTCGAGCTCGAACGCTTTGATAGAATGCACGTAAGGTGCGAGCAGTCTCGTCAACCGTCCCGTCCCCGCCCCGAATTCGATCACCTTCGCGCCCTCGAGAGGCCTCAGGGCTCGGAGGCAGGAGAGTACCGTACCATCGCGATCCTCCCAGCGAACCAGTTCATCATAGCGCTCTGGTTGCAACCTATAGATTTCTCTTGCGTCTGGCATGCGATCAAGCCCCCAGGGCAACCTGCACGGGACGCCGCTGGCCCACCTCCAGGAGAGGTCCACGGAAGGTGAGATCGCCGAGGGGGTAGCCCTCGCGTTGGGCGGCTTCTTTTCTCAAGAGCAGGTTGATGAAGACATAGGCCTGGAACATGCGCCGGTTACCCGTGTTGGTCGGTTCGAGCAGACGTCCGGCGATGGAGGCGAGACTATAGAAGGCTTTACGCGCGGCCACGCAGCGTTCGGTGACCACCTCGGCCGGGAGGGACAGGGAGAAGGGCGCCATGCCGTACCGATAAGCGTCGTCGAGCCACCAACGAGGGAAGAGCAAGCGACCCTGGGCTTCAAGCCTCTTGTACAACGGAGTACCGGGAAAGGGAGTGAGGTGGTTGAAGGCCACCATGAAAATCCGCTGCTGCCGACAGAACTCGACCGTGCGTTCGAAGCTCTCCAGGGTATCGTGCTCGTAACCGAAAACAAAGGTGGCGTAGAGCCGCAAATGGTGCCGGCGTAAACGTTCGAGCGCGGCCTCAAGCCCGTCGTCGGTATGGGCAAAGGTTTTCCCCATGGCCGCTAGGTTCCGCGGGTCGAGACTCTCGAACCCGATCAACACCCCTTGGCAGCCGCTCCGGTGCAGCAGCTCGAGCAATTCCTCGTCGCGGGTCATGGTGATCGCGGCCTGCCCTACCCACTGCACACCGAGCGGTTCTATGGCGCGGCACAGTTCTTTGGTCCAAGCCGGAGTCGCGACGAGGTTATCGTCGACGAAGAAGAGGAGGGGTGGATTCTTTCCGAAAGAACGGATCTCTTCGACGATGGAGGCAACCTCGCGGCGACGGTGGGTCGAGGCGAAGAAGGTCTGAATGGCGCAGAAATCACAGCTCATCCGACAGCCACGGCTGGCCTCAAGCAACCGCAGGTCGAGGTAGTGTTTACCGGCAAAGATGCGCCGGTCCGGACGGACCGAACCAAGTGCAGGGCGCCGTTCCGCTTGGTAGCGACGGCACAGCCCCCCCGAGCGGAAATCCTCGAGCAACCGGGGCCACGTCTCCTCTGCCTCACCGAGGACTATGGCCTCGGCATAACGCTGGACCTCGTCCGGGACCAGGGTTGCATGGAAACCGCCCATGACCACGGGGATGCCCCGGCGGCGGTATTCGGTGGCGATCTGATAGGCTCGTTTCGCGGTATACGTCTCTACGCTGAGCGCGACGAGGTCGGTCGGGTCGTCGAAGGGGATGGGCTCCAAGCGGTCGTCGTGGAAGACCACCTCGATTCCGGAGGGGGTCAGAGCGGCGAGTTGAGCCGGCGGCAAGGCTTCCATCTGCCAGGACTTGATATAGTCCTTGCCCGGGATTCTGCCGATACAGGGATGAATGAGGGTTACTTTCACGCTGGACCTCCGATGCTGCTTGCCTAGCAGGGGACGTTTTTGCAGTCAACCACGATGCGTTCTTCCCACTCGCCCCCCCAAGACTGAAGGCATACCCGAGGCGAGAACAAGGTTGTTGCACTTTCAGCCGCGAGCAGGCATTATGGCGCTCCTCCGGGAGGACAGCGACCCCACCCGAGGGCGAGGAGGTTCGGCGCAATGGCCAAGATCGACAGCCTTTTCAGGTTCATGGTCGAGCAGAAGGCCTCGGACATGCACCTCTCGTCCGGAGCCCCCCCCAAGCTTCGGGTCAGCGGCAGCGTGGTCTCGCTGGAAATCAAGGAACTGAGCAACGAAGAGTGCCGTTTCCTCCTCTACGAGATCATGCCCGACCGCATTCGCGAGCAATTCGAGGCGACCGGAGACGTGGACTTCGCCTACTCGATCAACGGATTGGCCCGGTTCCGAGCCAACGTCTTCCAACAGCATCGCGGCGTAGCAGCCGTGTTCCGGCGCATCCCGGAGAAGATCCTCTCGGTCCAGGACCTGGACCTGCCCAAGGCGATCCTGCAATTCACTGACCTGACCAAGGGCCTCGTGGTGGTCACCGGAGCCACGGGCAGCGGAAAATCCACCACCCTGGCGGCCCTGATCGACCACATCAACTCGACCCGCGAGGATCACCTCATCACCCTCGAGGACCCGATCGAGTTCGTCCACCAGAACAAACGTTGTCTGGTCAACCAGCGCGAGGTCCACCGCCACACCCAGTCTTTCGCCGCGGCCCTTCGAGCAGCCTTGCGCGAGGACCCGGACATCATCCTGGTCGGCGAGATGCGCGACCTGGAGACCATCGAGCTGGCCCTGACCGCGGCAGAGACAGGCCATTTGGTCTTCGGCACCCTCCACACCAACAGCGCGCCCAAGACCATAGAACGCATCATCAACGTATTTCCCCACGGTCAGCAGGAACAGATCCGCATGCTGCTCTCCGAGGGGCTCAAAGGAGTCATTGCGCAGAACCTTTTGCGCCGCACCGGCGGTGGCCGGGTCGCCGCGCTCGAGGTCATGGTCGGCACTCCCGCGGTGAACAACCTCATCCGCGAGAACAAGGTCTTCATGATCAAATCCTCGATCCAGACCGGTAAGAGCCTGGGCATGCAGACCATGGATCAGTCGCTGCTCGACCTGGTGCAACGGCGTCTGGTGGCCGTGGAAGAGGCGATGCGCTTCGCCGAGGACAAGTCCATTTTCCGGGTCGAACGGCCCGGCCCGAAGGGGGCGAAATGACAGCCTTCGACGCGGACCAGAGCAAGGATTTCCTGCAACGTCTGTTCGCTTCCTGCTTGCGGCAGGGCATCGACGCCTGCTCTTTCCGGCCCGAGGCTCCACTGGTGGTGCGACTCGGCGGCCAGGAGAGAGAGAACCCCAAGGTGCCCATCGACCAGGATACTTTTCGCGCCCTGGTACGTGAACTGACCAGCCAGGTCGAAGGTCCACCACCGACCTCCTGGACCGAAATCCAAGACAAGACCTTCTCCTATTCCTTGGTGATCGAGGGCCGCGAACGGAATTTTACCGTACAGCCGAGCCTTACTGCGGGGCGTCCCACGCTGGTGGTGTTCCTCGCCGGCCAGGGAACAACTCCAGCCAAGGAAATGGCAAGCCCTCGCCCGGATGCCCTGGTGGTGCCGACCGAACCTCCATCCGAAGCCTCGATGGACCCCACCGGTCCAGACGCGAAAAGCCCGTCCCAGCCCACTCCACCTCCCTCGGGTATCTCCTTCCAGGGGGAACTCGACCCGATCTTCACCGGAGCCGCGGGTTGCACCAACCCCGCGGAGTTCGACGACCCAGCTCTGGCCACGTGGTGGAACGACTTCTGCGAGACCCTGTCGGCCGTAAAGAACCCCAAACCCAAGGATTTGGTACTCAACCCGAACAAGCCTCACCCCTATGTCACCGTGGTTGGGGGTATGCTCCCGGTCCGGTCGGTCAAGCTCGAGCAAGAACGTAAGATCACCGAACGGCTCGCACGGCTGATGCTCGCGGCTTCGAAGAACCCCGAGGCCCAACTGGCCTTCGAGCGGCAGGGGGTCCCCTCCTTCGAATCGGACATCGCGTATCGCACGGGGTCAGGTCGGCGTTATCGCGTCAACCTGGCCGATTGTTTCGACGGGCTTTCAGAACACGGCCTGCATGTGACCATGCGGGTGTTGGCCGAGGAACCGCTGACCGTGGACCAGCTCGGGTTGCCCAAGGTGGTGGTCGACACCGTGGCTTCCCTGCGCATGGGCCTGGTGTTGATCAACGGAGTCACCGGCAGCGGCAAGTCCACCACCATGGCCGCCCTGCTCGACTACCTGCTCAAGACCAAAAGCATCAACCTCTTGACCATCGAAAATCCGATCGAGGTCGTATTCCCGGCGCAGCGTTACCCCAACAGCGTGGTCCTGCAACGCGAGGTCGGGATGCACACCGTGAATGCGCAAACGGCCATGCGCAGCGCGGTGCGCCAGACCCTCAACGTGGCCATGGTCGGAGAGATCCGCAATGCCTCTGACATGTCCTTGGCCTTCGACCTTGCCATCAGCGGCCACCTCATCCTGGCGACCCTGCACGCCAACACCATCGCCGAGAGTGTGACCCGCATCGTCGAGATGTATCCGCCCAGCGACGAGAAAAAGGTCCGAGAGGTGCTCGCCACCCAGTACAAACTCGGCCTAGCGCAGATCCTGGTCACCGGGAAACCGAAACCCGTCGAACTCGTGTTGGAAATCATGCGCATGAACGCTGAGGTCCAGGCCCTGATCCTGGGCCACCAGGATCAGGATCGTCAGCTCAGCATGCGCGAATTGCTCGAAGCGTATTCCGAGGTCCAGGGCAGTAAGTCCCTCGACCAGGCCCTGGTCGAACTCTATAACCAGGAGCGCATCGACGAGGATACCCTGATGTTCAACTCGCCCGATCCGGATGGCCTGGTGCTCCGTCAGAACAAGCTGGGTCTCTCCTTGTCGAAACGCTGGGATCCGACCGGAGCCCTGGTCGAAGCGGCCCTCGACCGCACCTTCAAGCTGGTCTCCAGCGAAGGAGAGCAGAAGTGATACTCGATCCCGAGAATGCTCTCAAACAGGTGGTCCTGCAGTTGC
>MGSU01000083.1:0-1048 GCA_001799195.1 Deltaproteobacteria bacterium RIFOXYA12_FULL_61_11
CACCTCGGCCTCCTCGGCATGGCACTTGTCGCACCGGACCCGCTCGAGGCGTTCGGGATGTCCGTCCCGCCCCCCGGCGTCGGGATGACAGTCCAGACAAGCCTGTTCGGCGTGGACCGATCCGGCCAGCAGGTCGCGAGTCACGGTCAAGGAGAGCTCAACGCCGTCGCGTTCGGTCGTGAAATCCCCCTCGCCGTGGCACTCCAGGCAGGCGTTGTTCCGGGCTTGCCACGCGACCGCTTGCCCCGCCAAGACCAGGCAGCAGAGGAGCACTACGCGTTCAGCCATGGTTCTCGTCCTCGTCGCCGGAGGCTTCCAACCCATGGACGATGCTCATGTTCAACGGGTAGTGGCGCGGCGAGAAAACCGCGAAGTACCAATGCCAGACGGCGATGGAGAGGGTCGCCAACCAAGCTTCGTAAAAGTGCACCACCTCGGCGACCTCGAAGGACCAACTCGGTAAGAAGGTCAGGAACCGTTCGGGGAACCACAGGACGAAACCGCTCAACGCCATGATCAAGGTTCCCCAGATCAAGGCCAGGTACTCGAGTTTCTCGGTGTAGTCGTAGCGACCGTGCCACGCCGGCCTCGCTCCCCTCAACTCGAGGTAGTAGCGCATCAGGGCGAGGAAATATCGCAGGTCCTCGCCGCGCGGTAGGATGGCCAGGGCTTCACGCCGACCGCGACGGTAAAGGACCATGTACCAGCCTTGGATGAGGCTCACCAGGAGCAGCACGAGCGCCGCGACGTAATGGGTCGCCGAGCGCACGCTCTCGACGAAACCGAGCTCCTGGAGCGTCCCGGCCCACCAGGAACGGGGATAGGCGAGCGCGAAGCCGCTGACCACCAGCGCGAGGAAGCTCGAGAGCAGGAGCAGGTGCTGTACCCGCTCGAAGGCGGTGAAACGCACCTCGCCGCCCTGGCGCAAGCTGGCGCGGTACTTGAGCCGCAGGTGGGCGACGAAGATGACCAGATTGTGCAGGAACATGCCGAGGACCACGAGGCCGATAAGCCAATAATAGAGGTATTTGATGAGGGCGGCGGTGGG
>MGSU01000083.1:1087-14572 GCA_001799195.1 Deltaproteobacteria bacterium RIFOXYA12_FULL_61_11
CCTCGGCCGACCCCTTGAGCACGGCGAGCCCGTGGTAGGTCTTGAAATAGCTGGTGAACAGTTCGGGCTGGAGCCCATGCCGGCGCATGATCCGTTCGTTACCGTGACAGTCGGCGCACAGGGCGGTGGAAACCAGAGCGTGGCTGGTCGCGGCCCCGGTTTCGCTCGGCCGGACGATGTCGTGTTCTCCGTGGCAATCGCTGCAGGAGGGAGCGTCGTAAAAACCCCTGTCGATGGCTCGTTGATGGACGCTCAGCTTGAATTCATCCCTCTCGGTCCCATGGCATTGCCCGCAGGTATCGGCCATGGACTTTTTGTGGATAGGTGAACGTTCGTCCGCCTGGGGCACGATCAGGTGCCCGCCGTGACAGGTCACGCAGGTGGCGACTTCGCGATCTCCCCCTCGAGCAAGGACCTTGCCGTGCACGCTCGCGCCGTAACGCGCGACGATGTCCCCCTGGCGCAAGCCGAGTAGTTCGGTCACCTCAGGCCGGGAATGGCACTTCCCGCACGTTCCGACCACCCTGGTCCGATGCACCGGTGAGACCGGATCGGAGGACGGGAGGATATCGTGCCCCCCGCCATGGCAACTGAGGCAGGTCGCGGTCTGGTTCCTGGCCGCGAACCGAGGTCGGGCATGGACCGAGGCTCCGTAGGCAACCTCGGCCTCCTCGTGGCAGGCCGCGCAGCGTACCTCCCCGACGGCGGCTCCACTCTCGGCATGGTCGTCTTGAACCCCTGCGTGACAATCGGTACATGCGAGTTCTGCGTGGACCGAGGTGGCGAAGGCCGGAGAGATGCGAGGAACCTCGCTCGCCTGATCCCGGGATGCATGGCATTCCCGACATTCCTCGGCCCGGCTCTCTATGGCCGAGGCCAGCACCAGGAACAAGAAGACGCCGGCCGCGAGATTGCGAGTGGTGGACTCCGGGTTACGGGGCGGCATGGCTCCCCCCTCCGTTCGAAGGCTGGGACCCGGGAAGGATCAGGTCGGAGTGACAACGCAGGCAGAGCTCGTCCGCCGTTCCGTTCGCTCTCAGCATCGTCGCGCGGGGGCTGTTCCTTCGGGGAGAGAGGGAGGCGATCCTTCCCGCGGGACCGGTAAGGGGCTTCGTTCCGACGGTACGCCCCGCGGCTCCGGGGTGTGGAGTATGGCAGGTCGTGCAAGAGATGGTATTCCCCGGCCCCCTCGGAAGACCGTCTTTGTTCTCGGGGGTTGTCGCGGCAAGGTGCCGCGCCGACAACCCGTGTTCGGCGAGCCCGTGGCAACGGTCAGTACACTGTGTCGGTGACAACAGGAGGTTCTTCTCGGCGGACTTCGCCCGGTGGCAGGAGGTACAATCGCCCTTGCCGCCGTGCAGGAAGGGGGCTGGTGCGAGGTCCTCGTGGCACGAGAGGCACGTTGCACCGATCGTGGCCTCGCGCAGCAGGGCGTGCGAAGAGGTCGAGCCGTGTGGCCGGTGACAGGCAAGGCAATCCTCGGCCACCGGTGGGTGTATCCCCTCCCTGTGGACCGTCTCGACGAGGTCGTCGTGACAGGCCAGACAGAGGGCCGTGCCGCCTCCCTCGGCGAGGTCGAAACGATGTCCGGCCTCGGGGGTCTGTCGGTGTTCGTTCACGTGACAGGCCGAGCACTCGCCTTCCTCGATCGGGGTGTGCAGGTGTGGCGAGGAGGAAACCTCGCGGTGGCAGGTTTTGCAGTCGGGGCCATCGGTGGCCGGTGCTGGCTCCTCGCCGGCCGACCAGGCGAGGAGGGACCAGACGGAAAGACCCAGCAGCAGGCCCAGGTCTCGCTTCATGCTCCACCCCCACTCCCGTTCTCGACCTCTACTCCGTTGGCGCCATGGCAGGAGGTGCAGGAGGCCTGCCCTTCTTCCTCGACAAGCCTTCGCACCCCGGCCAGGGCCGGTGAGGCCACGGTCCCCGGCGGATCGAGGTGCAGGTTCTTGCGCGGGTGACAGAGAAAACAATCCGCCTGGCTCCAGCCTTCACCGTGTTCGGACTCGACGAGCCGCACACCGCCGGGTCCATCGACCAGGTTGCCATACTCCTCGGCCGACGGTTCCTGACGCTCACAACCGAGCCCCAGCAAACAACCGAGCAAGCAGAGAATCCTCAGCGCCATCTCGGCTCCTCCCGATGACAGTCGATGCAGAACGTCCTCTGGTGGCAGCGATCGCACCGGGACGGCGCGATGCGGGCTTCTATTGAATGGAGTTGGCGAAAATTGCGATCATGGACCCGTTGCTCGGCGGTACCCCTCTCGTGATGACAGCGATCGCAGGCATCGGGTTGGTGACAGGCCCGGCACCGTTCGCCGTCGAGGCGCGCCATGCGGCCGTGCCGATGCTCGAAACGCCCGCGGTGCCATTCGGGCAGCAGCGGTTCGAGTTCCTGGTGACAGGTCGTGCAACGCTGGGGTGCCCCCGCGGAGCCTCGGTCCTGATGACACGCGTGGCAAACCCCCGCCGGTACCCTGTCCTCGGTCTGGTCGCCGGAAACGTCCTCGGGGCGCACCATGGGGTGGCACTGCAGACAGGTCACCCCGGTCTCGAGCAGGGAGGTGCGATGGCGAGCGTGGTCGAAACGCGCGGTGATGGCCTGGCGTTCCACGGGTGACACGCCGGTTCGTTGCCGCGGTACGAGACAGGACAGTCCCAACGCGAAAAACAGCAGGAACGGCCAGGGTCGGCGGAACACCAGGTTCGAGCTCACGCGAAACATCGTCGTCCTCAACGCAGGTCGAGAGTCAGCAGCACCACCGCACCGAGGCTTCGGTGCACATCGGGATTGTCGGTGACCTCGACCTGGAATCCCACATCTCCGGCACCGTGATCCCAAGTCGTTCCGAAGCGCAGCTCCGAAGCCCGACCCTCGACCCCGGTCACCTTCGAGTACCAGGCCAGGTGGCCGCGTTGACTGAGCCGCCACCGATCGGTCAGACGCTCCCGAGCATCGAACAGGAGAAGAGTCGCTTCTCCTCCCGGTCCCCGGCGCGCTCCGAGCCCTGCGGTCAGGCTGCAGGGCTCGTCCCCGGCAAGCAGGACAAGGTCGCTCGACCAGCCCCTTGCACTCCCGAAATCCCCCTCGGTGCTGGTCAGGGCTAACTCCTGGCGCACTTCCAGAGCAGGCCCGAGGCCGACCTGCACGCCTTCGACGAGGCGGTGTTCCCGACCGGACCGGAAGGCCTCGAGGAGGGTCAGGTCCTCGCCCTCCTGAGAGCGCCCCCCGGCATGCCGCTCGTAGCCCATGTCCAGACTGACCCGAGTACCGAGCTCCTGGACCAACCCCAGGGCGAGATACTCGAGAAGCCGTTCCTCGAGGGCCGCGGTCGAGACGAGGTACAGTTCGGGCGCGTTCTCGAGGTACCAGGGCAAGAGGCGATGATCGACCGAGAGCAGGGTCGCTGCCTCCGCTTCTCCCGGCATCTCTCTGGCCAGGCCGACCGAGGTCTCGTGCAGCTCGCCGAGGGTGACAGCCCGGGCCCCGACCAGAGCATCCTTCGGCTCGAACCCGAGTGCTTCGGCGGGGCGGGAGAGACCCCCGACGACCTCGATATCGAGTTCCGGGCGTACGCGGTACCGGGCGGAACCCCCGTCGAGGATCAGCGGCAAACGGTAGGACCGCAAGACCTGCCGGCCCAAGGTCACCGCGAGGCGGTCACCGGCGAGCCGTTGCTCTGCGTGGAATTGGTACAGGCGCAGCTCGTGTTCGGGGTGCCAGTCGAGCATCGTGTTCTCGGAAGCTGCATTGAGGACCACGGACGTACCCGCCTGCTCCGCGCGTAGCCACAGCCGGTCCTCGCCCAACAGCTCGCTCTGGTCGAGCAGGCTGCGCCGGTAGAGGTTGACCGTGCTGAACTCACCGTCATAGGTGAGGGCGGCGGCACCCTGGGCAAGACAGCAGCCAAGGAGATAGAGCCAGGCGGCCGTCCGCCGGTCCGCTCTACGCGGTCTTAGTGACAGTACCAGCATCGCTCGTCGTAGTTCCTCTGTTCGGCATGACAGGTTCCGCATTCTTGCCCTGGGTGATCGGTATGTCCGACCGACCACCCCGCCGGATGGGGATAGCCGGCATGACACTCCGAGCAGGCCTGTTTGCCCTCGGTCGAAGCGAAATCAGCCCCGTGGCAACTCGTCGCACAGCGACTCACCTCGCCGGTCTCGCTGACGGCACGTCCGTGAGAAGCAGGCTCGGCCCAATCCGCTGGATGCGGATAGAGAGAATGGCAATCCCGGCAGCCGCGTCCGGCCCCCGCGAACCCCACGGAGCGGCCGAGGTCTTCTCCGTGACACGACGTGGCACACCCCGCGCTGCCGTGCTCGAGGACCTCACGTCGGTGGGCCTCAGCCCAACCCTGACTATGAGGATAGAGCGCATGACAGCCGGAGCAGGCGGCCTCTTGTTCGACTCCCTCTTCGCCGGCGTGGCAGCGCCCGCAGGCCGCGGCCTCGAGGTCCTCTGCCTCGAGCACCTCCGCGCCGTGCCGAGCGGCCTCTTCCCAGTCGGAACCGTGTGGATAAGCACTATGGCAAGTACGGCAGGAAACGCCCTCGAGGAGCCGGTCCCCTGCCGGTCCGTGGCACGAGTTTGTACAAGCCGCGGCTTCCGCTCCACGGCCGGAGGGACCGTGGTCGGAGAGCCATCCGGCGGGGTGGGGATAGGCGGCATGACAATCGCTGCACCGCTTCGGCGAGGCCTCTGCGCTCCGGTCGTGGCAGCTCCCACAGACCTGTGCGTCCGCCTGGGTTCTGCGTACTTCTCGGTACTCCGCTCCATGCACCCCGGGGGAACCCCATGTGGTTCCTAGGTGGGGAAAGGTCGGGTGGCAGGCAGCACAGGTGCGCCCGGGTTCTGTCCGGGAATACTCCGCTCCGTGGCAACTCGTCGCGCAGGCAGCGGCTCCTCCGCCGCGGCGATACGCCGCACCGTGTTCCCCCCTGTCCGACCAGCCCTCGGCATGGGGGAAACCCGGGTGACAGGTGGCGCAATCCCCGCTGGCGTCGCCCCCGGCACCGAGTTCGTGGCAAGTCCCGCAAGACGTCGCGATTGGGAGTCGCCCGTGCAAGGCAGGGTCCTCCCATCCTCGGGGATGAGGGTAGTCGGCATGACAAGAATGGCAATCCCCGGAGGCGGTCCCGGTGCCCTCGGTCGCATGACAGCGGGCACACTCGCTTTGGGCCGTCTCGGTTCCCGACCGGCCGTGCTCTTCCCCGTCGGCCCAGTTCTCCCGATGAGGATAACCAGCATGGCACGTGGCACAGTCTCCCGCCGACCTTCCCCCGGTTCCCGTGCGGTGACAACCGGCGCATTGCGCTGTTCCGACCGAGAGGGCGCTCGCCCCGTGCTTGGCTGCTTCCGTCCATCCAGGGGCATGGGGGTAGAGTGCATGGCAATCGTTGCAGCTCCGCTGGTGTTCGGTTCGGCGCTCGAGGTCGGGACCATGGCAACTCGTTGCGCAGCTCTCCACCCCTCCGAGTTGACCGACCCGCTTCCCGTGCCCTCCCGCCTCGAACCACCCGGCAGGGTGCGGGTACTCGGGGTGGCAGGAGGTACATCGCCGGCCTTTGTCGAACTTTTGGGGATCTTCTCCGTGGCACGAGTTCGAGCATCCCGTTCCCCGATCACCGGCACGTGCCGCAGCCCCGTGGACAGCAGGCTCCGCCCACCCCTTGAGATGGGGATAGTCGGCGTGGCAATCGGCGCAATCCCCTGTTCTCCCGCCCGTGGCCCCATGGCAGGCAACGCAGCGCGCCGTGGGTTCCGTGGCCGCTGGACCGTGCTGGCTGGCCAGGCTCCAACCCTGGGTGTGGGGATAGTCGGAGTGACAGCCGGTGCACCGGCCGGCAGTGCCGGCGACGAGAGGATCTTGATCATGACACGCGGCAGTGCACAGGAGGGAACCATTGTCCCGCACGAAACTCCCGTGGCGGCCGCGATCGATCCAGCCCTGGGTATGCGGATAGGTCCGATGACAGGAAGTACAACTCGTCCCGGCCCAACCTCCGTCGAGGTCTTCTCCGTGGCAGGTTCGGCACGTCTCGAGAGCCCCGGCTTCACCGCGTAGGACGAGGCCATGGGCACCTGCCCCGAAACCGTCGGGATGGGGGAAGATCGCGCTCGCTGCCGAGGAGGCATCCCCGGCAGGCGGGAGGAACTGGTCGGCGGGGAGTCCTCCCCCGCTGCACCCGAGCAGCAGGACGCAACCCATCGCCAGGCTGCCGATGCCGAGTCGTACCCGGGCGGAGCATGAGCCCACGGATGCGCCGGAATGGCACACCTGTGCCTGTCTCATAAGCGCGCCACTTCCTGGCACACTTGTGCTGGACCACGACCCCTGCGGTCGGGATAGTTGCTCGTTATTGCTCATCTTATGAAAACACTCGTACAGCATCCGAGGTGGTACGAATCTTGTTATCGGGACGCACCCTGGAAATTCCGTGCCGGACTGACCCTCCCGGTACGGTAGTATCGTTCCGAAGCCGGCAACGGAGAGGAGACGGTAGATGAGTTCGCGTCCAGAGGCAACTGTCTTTTCGATTTCTCCTCGCGACCCGTCAGCCGCGAGTGCAGGTCCGGCAGCACCATCGCTCTCATGCCTAGGAGGTCGTCGCATGTTCCGCACCATCCTGTTCGTCGCCGTTCTTCCACTTTGCTTCTTCTCCGGATGCATCCTCGACGACGACCCTGCTCCCCCCGACGCCGAACCCGGGACCTCCGCTCCGGTCGCGATTTCGTCGGTCCTCGGCAACGGCTCCGCCGAGGATCGCTTCACCGACGGGCTCATCATCACCGGTCGGGGTTTCACCGCGGCGGCTCGGATCAATCTGCTCGACGAGCACGGTACCCTGGTCGCGGAATTGTCCCTGGTCTCGGTCGCCGAGGATCGTCTCGAGGCCGCGTTGCCCCTTGACCTCGCCGAGGGTAAATACATCGTTCAGGTCACCGAGGACGACGGTACCGACACCTTCGCCCTGACCATCCTGCGCGGCGAACGCGGACCGGCCGGAACGAAAGGGGATTCCGGCGAACGTGGCCTGACCGGCCCGGTGGGGGCGCAAGGAGCCCAAGGCCCGCGCGGAGACCTCGGCCCCATGGGAGGACAAGGACCCATGGGTTCGCAAGGCCTGCCCGGAACCGTTGGTCCCACCGGAACCACGGGTGCGAATGGAATGGCCGGAGCGGCAGGTCCTGCAGGTCCGGCCGGAGAACCCGGGTCCTCGATCGTCTGGTTGGGCGAGCATGCCGAAGCCCCGGCGGAGCCGGCGGTGAACGAGGCCTATTACGATGCCAAGGACAACGCCACGTACCTCTGGAACGGCTCCTCGTGGGACACCCTGGCCTCCGGTAGCTCCCCTCTCGAGACCTTCGGCGCCTATAGCGGTCACTTCGACACCGAGGCCGAGGCCTTCACCCATTGGGACGGAGAGGGCAGCATCCCGGCCGGTTGCGCAAAATGCCACAGCACCGCGGGGTATCTCTCCTTCCTCGGCGCCGACGGTACCGAGGCCGGGGTGATCGAAGCAGCCGCGCCGACCGGCCAGACCCTGACCTGTTTTACCTGCCACAGCGGCGCTGCCGTCGAACTCGACCACGTCCTGTTCCCCTCGGGGACGGTGGTCACTGACCTCGGTCCCGAGGCGCGTTGCATGACCTGTCACCAGGGCAGGGAGTCGACTACCACGGTCGACTCGGCCATTGCCTCGAAGAATCCGCAGGGTGAAGATGCGGTCACCGACGGACTGAGCTTCCGCTGTGTGCATTACCTCCCGGCCGGCGCGACCCTCTATGGTACGGCCAGCATGGGCGGGTACCAGTACGCGGGACGTACCTACGATACAAAATTCGCTCACGTGACCGACCGGGACTCCTGCGTCGAGTGCCACGATCAGCACACCCTGAAGGTCAAGACGGCGGCCTGCCTCGAATGCCATCCCGACCTCGACTATGAAGGAGGAGCCTACAGCTTCGCGAGCATCCGCATGACCAGTTCGAATGCCGACTATGACGGGGACGGAGATGTGGGCGAGGGCATCCACGGCGAAATCCTCACCCTGCGCGACGAGCTACTCGCGGGCCTCCGGGCGTATGTTTCCGCTCAGGGGCTCGAAGCGATCGGCTACAATGCCTCCTCGCACCCCTATTTCTTCGTCGACACCAACGGTAACGGCACGATCGATGCGACCGAGACCACCCGTTACACCACCTTCACCCCGCGGCTGCTACGCGCTACCTATAACTATCAGTACACGATGAAAGACCTGGGCGGCTTCGCCCACAATGCCAAGTATGTGATCCAGCTCCTCATCGACAGCCTGGCCGACCTCGGCACAACCACCAACAGCCTGACGGCGAAGACCTTCGTGAGGAACGACCCGGGCGGCCACTTCGACGGTACGGCCGAGGGTTGGGCGCATTACCGGGATGGTAATTTCGGCAGCAGCGCCTGCAGCCGTTGTCACAGCGCCGACGGCTTCCTGTACTACACCGAACACTTCGAGAACCGGCCGGGACAGGTCCCTGCCCCGGCCATCAACGGGCTCTCGTGCGAGGCCTGCCACACCGGAGAGGCCTTTTCCGAGGGGGATGCTCCGCGCCGCTTCATCGAGAAGGTCGTTTTCCCCTCCGGGACAGAGCTGAGCCAGCTCGTCGCCGACGAGGAAGGTATCCTGGTCGAACCGGCGGTCCCGGACGATTCCTTCCTATGCTTGAGTTGCCACCAGGGACGTGAGTCCGGTCTCTCCCAGGAGACGGCGATCACCGAGGCTGCCCTCGAAGATGCCGACACGCTCTCGACCTCCCTGGCCTTCCGCAACGTCCACTACCTCGCCGCCGGCGCCGTGCGCTTCGGCGCCATCGCCAAGGGCGGGTACGAATACTCCGACAAACGCTACGACTACGAATTCGGGCATGTCGAGGGAGTGACCCGCTGCACCGATTGCCATGCGGTCGATGCAACCGACCATGATTTCGCGCTCGATACCGCCACCTGTCTCGAGTGCCACGAGGGGACTCTCGCGACCTTCGATCCCGCCGAGCTGCGCATGACCTCGTCGATGGGGGTCGACTATGATGGTGACGGCGAGCTCACCGAAGGTATCGCCGGAGAGATAGCAACCCTCGAGGCAGAGTTGCTCCTCGCGATGCAAGCCTATGCCGCCGGCAAGGGGGCGCCGATCGGCTATTACGGCGCCGGCTATCCGTACTTCTTCAATGACACCAACGCCAATGGCGTGATCGACGCTCCGGCCGAGACCTCCCGCGCCAACGGGTACAAGAGCTTTACACCCCGTTTGGTCCGTGTCGCCTATAATTACCAGTTCTCGCACAAGGACCCGGGCGGGTATGCCCACAACGGTAAGTACCTGATCCAACTCCTGGTCGACAGCCTGGCTGATCTAGGAGTGACCGTCAACAGCTCGACCGCGGCCGCCTTCGAGCGCGATGACCTTGCTACGCACTTCAATGCCACGGCTGAGGGCTGGTGGCACTACCGCGACAGCAGCTTCAAGGGCAGCAGTTGTAACAAGTGCCACAGCGCGGATGGGTTCAGTCACTTCGTGGCGACCTTCGAGACCCTTGCCTTTGCCGTACCGACCCCGAAGATGAACGGACTGCGCTGCGACACCTGCCACGACAACACGGCCTATGTAGAGGGGGATGCGCCGAGGAAATACGTCGAGAAGGTGATCTTCCCGAACGACGTCGAACTCCTGAACGATCAGACCGACGACAGCTTCCTGTGCATGACCTGTCACCAGGGCAGAGAATCCGGTGCCGATGTCACCGCGCGGATCGCGGCCGATACCGACGGTTTGGACCTGTCCTTCCTCAACCCGCACTACCTGCCCGCGGGCGCGATCCTCCAGGGGGCTGTCGTGGGCATGGGGTTCCAGTACCCCGCGAAGATCTACGATACCGCCTTCGCCCACGCGGGCAGCAGTGCGACCGATCACCAGTGCGCCTCCTGCCACACGGTCGAGGCCGAGAACCACACCTTCGAGGTCGAGGTACAGGAGAGTTGCACGGGGTGCCATGACGAGGCAACCCCCGGTGACCCGGAGACCATCCGGAAGAACCGTGCCGCCGATTACGACGGCGACGGCAGCACGACCGAGGCACTCTCCGATGAACTCGAGGGGCTCGAGGAACACCTCTTGAACGAAATCAAGGCCTACGCCCTCGGAACTATCGGCACGGCCATCGCGTACGGCGAGAGTCATCCCTACTTCTTCGTGGACACCAATGGCAACGGAGCCGCCGATCCGGCAGAGATGACCAGCGCCAACGCCTATAAGAAATTCGACGCGGCACTCCTTGAGGCGGCCTTCAACTACAAGCTCGTCAGCGCCGATCCAGGGGCTTGGGCGCACAACACCCTGTATTCCGGACAACTCCTCTTCGATTCGATCGAGGATCTATCCTCAGATGCTCCTAGCACCTACGGTCTGACCAGACCTTGACGGAGCGAAAAGGCTCTGGTACGAGGAAAACCCTCGTGACCGGAGCCCGAGACGCCCCTCGGTATCCGCACAGAGATCCAGGAGGTAGCCCCCATGAAGCTCACACTCACCATGTTCTTCTCCCTGCCGCTCCTCGCAGCGCTGTTCCTCTCCTACACCACGATCCTGATGGCCAAGACCGCGCCCAAGGACGTGATCGAGCTCGGGACCGCCGGGAAGAACGGTCCGGTCACCTTCAAACACTCCGAGCATATCGCCAAGCACAAGCTCGCCTGCTCCACCTGCCATCACGGCATCAAGACCGACGAGGAAGCCAAGGCCTGTTCCGCCTGCCACAAAACGGAGAAGGTCGAGAAAACCCCTTCGTACAAAGATGCCCTGCACAAGAACTGCAAAGACTGCCACAAGAAGTACAAAGAAGACGCCGCTGCCAAGGGCGTGAAACTCGACGCCCTCCCCACCCTCTGCAAGCATTGCCACAAGAAGGCGAAGTAAGCCGCGCCGGGAAGCCCCTGTTTCTCTTGCTGTAAGTTGTTCCATTGCGGAATTTGCGAAACCGATTCGATCAATCGGGATCCGAACCGGAAACCCTTCGCAAGGTCCGATATTCGGGGCGGTCCCATCGGGTGGCCATTTCGTAGGTGTAGACGGGGATGCCGAGGCGTTCGGTGAGGTACTGGAAGGCCTGACTCTCACTGAAAGCGGGGAGTTCGGCCTCGAGCACCAGCACGTGGTTCACGTCGGAGAGTTCCAGGGGACCCCATACCTGCGCCTCGAGGTACCCTTGAGGATAAGGTCGGGCTCGCAGCAAGGCATCCTCGAAGGTGCCGGCCAAGCAGAGCCGGTAATACTCTTCCAGGACCCCGGTCCTATACTTCTCTTCGTCGAAGGTCCACACCCCGAAGGATAACTGGATGGTCGGTTGGAAATGGGCCTGTACCAGGTCGAGGGAATCGCGATAGGTCCAGGTCGCCCGCTGTTTGACCTGTTCCTTGAAAACGAAGACGAGGTTCCCGTAATGGGCGGCATCGTGTCGGCGCCCACCGACTACGACCTCGCCGGTAAGGTCGAGGACGAGGTACTTCGGTCTGAGTTCATGGACCCGGTTCGAAGGGTCGGGGTTGTACTCCTCCTCGAGGCGCAGCAGGGCGAGATCGTCCTCAAGCAAGGCTCGTACCTCGGGTTTATCGAGCCCCCCGGTGCTGCCGGTCTGGTGGAGGTTGAGAAATCCCCTGGTCACATAACCGGAAAAACGTTGCGGGTCGGTCACAGCCTCGAGCTTGAGGTGCATGAGCAGGCGCGCATCCTTCTGTAGGTCGAAGTGGTGCACCGGCTCGGTTCTCTTCAATGGTCCGAGCTTGGGCCTCGTATCCTTGGCCCTCGTCAGGCGAAACACCCGTTCGACGAGGGCCTGGGCAAGGGCGTGAGTATCGTGGAGCTGGTAGAGTTCGGCAGGGACGGTCGCTCCGCGGTCGAGACCTGACAATTCGGGCACGGGCTCGAGCGGTGCGGCCTGGAGCAGGCTGCAGAGGAGCCCCAGCGCGAGGCCCAGCCCAGAGGTCGGACGCACCCAGTTCACCTCCCAGCCTTTCCTCGAGGTTTGAGAACCCCCAGGCCTATCAAGAACCATGCCCGTGCGAGTCCCCTTTTTATTCAACAAGTTTGCGACCCTGTCGCCCTTGGGCTGCTGAGTGGATTGCAGCCTCCTCCTCCCTCTTGCTAGGATCTTCCTGCATGCATCGAAGCCCGAGCGAGGGATCCCACCTCTCGACAAATCCAGCCTCTCTGCTAGAGTTCGCCCCCACGGGAGAGGACGTCCCTCCCGATGACGAGGAGACACGGCGATGGACCAACGCTGGGTAAAGGAATTCCCGGGTTCGATCGAAGTCTGCGACCGGCAGGGCATCCTGCTGGACATGAATGACCGGGCTGCCGAACGGGAAGGCGGCCGACACCTCCTCGGTTCCAACATCCTCGATTGTCACCCGGAACCGGCCCGCGCGAAGCTCGAGGCCCTGCTCGCGGCCGGCCGACCCAACGTCTACACCATCGAGAAGAAGGGGCAGAAGAAGCTGATCTACCAGGCCCCCTGGTTCCAGGGAGGTGAGTACCAGGGGTTCGTGGAACTCTCCCTGGTGCTCCCCGAGCAGTTGCCGCATTACGTCCGCAAAGGCTGACCTCGCCGCCAACCCCACAGGGAGCTTATCAACGGGGTGCTCTGGCCCGACTTTGCCTCCATATTCCCCTCGCGGCAAGGCCCGCTCCCCCGGCACCCGTGACGACGCAAGCGGAGAGGAGAGCCATGGCAGCAATTCCTGCCGGACGTTCGAGGGTCAGTAGGGGCAGGGCCGCGATGGCAGCGCCCGTGCCGAGCCCGCCCAGACTCGCGCCTAACCCGACCACAAGGTAACGCACCCGCAGACTGCACCTCCTGCCGTAGCCGACCGTGCCTCCTACCGCGAGGAGCGCGAGGAAGAGCAGAGGGAAGGAAAGGGAGGGCGGCAGCATCGCCCCGAGGGGTAGCGTGGCGGGAACGAGGAGCAGGAACAAGACCTGGGAGAGCCTGGTGACAAGGCCGAGGGCGAGCGCGGCAAGCGCAAGCCACACCGCGAGCGGCAGGGCGAGGAAGCCGTCGTTGACGACCACCTCCAGTTCGTCGCGCCACCCCGGCTGTTCCAGGGAGATGGGCAGCACCTCCTCGCCCGGCTCGAAGACGAGGTGGAAGCTGCGGCCGCGGTACTCGATCCTGGTACGTAGGAGGGTCGGATGGGTGAAGCGGAAGACCAGGCCGTTGCGGTAGCGTAGACCAGCGGTCCGGCCGCACCGGTAAGTCCTCAGGACCTCGAGAACCTGCCCGACCTTGCCCTCCGCGGCCTGGGAGACCTCCTGGCGGGTGAGTTCGCAGGGTTCGAGGCGGTGGTACAGTCCGAGCTCGTCCCCGAGGAGCCGTTCCAGCGCGAGGCCCGCGCGTTCGTACTCTGCCGGTGAGAGCCGCCAGTCGCCGTCCCGGTCGAGGTCGGTG
>MGSU01000084.1:0-147 GCA_001799195.1 Deltaproteobacteria bacterium RIFOXYA12_FULL_61_11
CGAAAATAGAGAGGTAACTATTTATGCTGCGTCTTGACCCACATGAAAGCTTGGCTTTTCACTGCAATCTTACCCTGAAGGCTTTCCTCGGCGCTTTGGGGAGGCATCTTAAGGGGACCGGAATAAGTTCTGCCCAGATGTTTGCCC
>MGSU01000084.1:175-317 GCA_001799195.1 Deltaproteobacteria bacterium RIFOXYA12_FULL_61_11
GCCGCAATCCGAACTTGTTGGTCGCCTCTCAATTACCCGTGCCACGGGGGTAAGACTTGTGGATCGCATGGAGCGGGACGGCTGGGTGATACGTCAACCCGACCCCAAGGATGGCCGAGTAAAACTGGTAGTGCCGACGGAA
>MGSU01000084.1:394-13600 GCA_001799195.1 Deltaproteobacteria bacterium RIFOXYA12_FULL_61_11
TGCGGAGATCGAGTTGGCCAAACCGATGATCGAGGACCTGCACTGGCATTTCGGACGCAAGATCCTGGCCGCGGCCGAGTTCGTCGCCCGCCAAGAGCGGCTCTTCCCAGTCTTGTTGACCAACTTCCGCTGCAGCCCGGACGCCTTCGTACAGGTCTATTTCAAGCAACTCCTCGAGGCTTACGGGAAACCCTATCTCATTCTGCAACTGGACGAACTCGGCTCCGACGTGGGGTACCAGACCAGGATCGAGGCCGCGGTGGCGACCTTCCGGGGGCACACGAAGGGGAGACGCGGGACGGTGAGGCACACGCCCTACGTCGCGTTCGGCAAAGACCGGACCTATATCATGCCCAATTTCGAGCCGCTCGGGTGCAGACTGGCCGTAGCCCAGCTCCGCAGCGCCGGGTACAAGGCCGAGTTGGCTCTCGAGACCAAGGAGACCATCCGTCTCGGCCTGACCCATGCCCTCGGGTGTGAGTGTCTGCCGGCCAGCGCCATCGTCGGCAGTATCGTCCACACGGTACGCGAACTCGGCCTCGACCCCCACAAGACCGCCTATTTCGCCCCTCTCACCCACATCGCCTGCAATTTCCCGCAGTTCCCCAAGGTCGCGGCAGAGGCCTTCGCCGCACTCGGATTAGACGGGCTCTCGGTCTACCGCTCTGAACTCTCGGGCGGCAGCGAGGGTATGCTCATGACCTACGGGTTCTTCCGGGCCTTCACCATGGGGGCCTTGCTCCGGCAGATGGCCCATCGGGTGAGACCCTACGAACGGGAACCGGGCCAAACCGATCACGTCTGCGCAGAGGGTCTGACCGAATTGGAGGCCGCGTTCGTCTCGCGGGGCGATGCCGAAGCCGTCCTGCAACGCCTGGCCACACGGCTGGCTGCCGTACCCGTCACCCCAGACCGGGGGAAGCGCCCCTTGGTAGCGATCATCGGCGATCTCTACGTCAAGTACAACGAGGTCTTCAACGACGGGCTCGAACGGGTCATCGAATCCTCGGGCTGTGAAGTGTTCTCCTCTCCGGTCATGGACATGCTCTACGTGAGCAGTACCAACGGCCGCGAGCTGGCCCTGCGGGAAAAACAGTACCTGAACTGGTTCAACCACTCCCTGACGTATAATCTCGCGGAATTCCTCGAGCGTCGGCTGCGCCGCCTGTGCGCACCCCTGCTCGAGGAGCCCGAGAAGATCATCAACCACGAAGACCTCGAGGCCGCGCTGAAACTTGGCATCACCCCGTATCAGCACGGCGAGACCCCGATGAACTTAGTCCACGTGTTGCACCTTGCAGCGCACGGCCGCGTGGCCGCCTTTGTGCATGTCAACCCCTTGTTCTGCTGCCCTGGAGCGGTGAGCCAAGCGGTGTTCCCGAAGGTTGCCGAGAGTATCGGTCGCCCGATCATCAACCTCTTCTACGACGGATTGGGCAATCCCGGAGACGAACTCCGCACCCACCTGCACTTCCTGGTGAAGAAGCTGGGAGCCATGGGGCAAGGTCCACGTACATCGCTCCCACCAATGTGGTGATTCAAGGCGCGTACCGGGGTTATCAAAGAAAAAGATCGGGAGTCGGAGGACTGGGGAGGCTTTAACCGACCTTGGTCACCAACACGATAGTCTTTCCCATAACCAGCAAACCGAGAAAGTTATGCTTCTCTTTGTAGAGCATCTTTATATGCGCCATGGATTGCATGGCGGTAAAGATCTCCTCGGCCCGACGGAAGAGTTCGGTCTTCTGTTCGGCGGAGAAACCCAAAGCCAGTAAGGTATTCTTGTCGAGCGTGGGCTGCTTGCCGGACATATCGAGGCGGGCGCCCTTGTAGCCCTTGTCCTTGAAGGCTCCGGCGAAGAGGATCCCCTTGGTCGGATCTTCGGTGCTCAGCGTGGCCAAATCCACGTCGAGTTCGGCCTGATGCTCGATATCCAAGGTCAGGTATACGGCTTCGGTCGGGGTCTGGAGTTTGATGCCGAGCCCTTCGACGATCTTCTCGCCGGCGAGGGCATTGAGAGAGCAGAGCAAAACAAAAAGTACTGCGGCCTTCATAGATTCCTCCATCTCGTTGTCAACCGGGTACCATGCTTTCCCGGTGTCCAGGTACCTCGCCTGTAGCACGCATTGCGTCATAAATCAACTCATGGTGCATATTTCTCATGGACTAGGCTGCGCAAGAAACACGGGGTTTTCGGAAGGAATATGACGCGATGGGTTACTTAGGGAAGCGTTGAGAAGGAGCCCCTCTCGACGCGATCGGCGCTCTGGTCGTCGAGATCAGTGTAGCCCGGTTCGAGCAGGAATTCGTAGCAGGTGCCGGCGGTCAGGTCACCGCTCGGATCGAAGAGCACGGTGCTCGCATCGGGGAAGGAGAAGGTACCGGACACCTCGGTCCCCTCATCGCTCTCCCACAACGCGAACAGGGCAGAGAAGTCGGCGCTCTGATCGATCGGTTCGCTGAAACGCATGGTGATCACGGCGCTCGGGTCCACGCTCTCGTCACCGTCCTCGGGGACGCTGCAACTCAGGCGGGGTGCACCGCTCCTGGTCGTGAAGGTCGCGTGGAAGGGCAGGTCGAGCAGGTTGCCGGCCAGATCGCTGACCGTGGCCGCATCAACGCTGACGTCGAGGTCGGCATCGCCGGGCAGGAGTTCGGGAGGCACGGGTATAACGGTCAGTTGGCGCAGGTCTTCCGAAAGGGTCAAACAGGTGTAAACCTCTCGTTCGTCAAGACAAGCATCCTGGTAGCTCAGCCGGACGGAACCGGGGACACCGGTGGTACTGGCGACCAAAGTGTCGGTGTTCATCGCCTCACTGAAGCTCAACACGATCGCGCTGTCCAGAGCGACATCGTCGGTGGCGTCCTCGGGCGTGATCGCGAGCACCGTGGGTCGGGTCGCTTCCACGGTAAAGGTCGTCGGCGAACCGGCGATATTGAGCGGGTTGCCAGCGAGATCGGTGATGGTGGTAAGCAGAGCCACGGTGTAGGTCTTGCCCCCTTGCAGGGGCGCGGACGGGGTAAAGGTCGCGGTGTCTCCGGTGACCTGATAGGTGCCGACCAGAGGTATCCCTCCAGTCGAGACCGTGAAGCTCCCCGCATTCACGGAGGCAGGGGTGATGCTCTCGCTGAGTTGCGCCACGACCGAGGTCGTGGCCGACACCTCGGTTGCGCCCGGAACCGGGGTGATCGAGAGGATGGTCGGAGCCGTGGTCTCCACCGTATAGTTGAAGACCTGGGGATTTCCCTCCGTGGAGAGGAAGTAGATGTTGGAGAGGAAGTTGTCCTCGACCCGGAGGGTGTAGGGACATCCCGCGCGGAGCGCGGCGGTCGGGGTGAGCAGGATCTGGTCGGATTGGAGACCGGTGCCGACCAGGAACTCATTGCCCGTCTCGACCACGCCGCGATTGTCGCAAAGGAGATTGGTAGACGTCAAAACGAGCGAATTGCTGTGGAACGAGGCTGGCAGCATGCGGAAGCGGTTGGTCGTCCCGCCCGCCGTCAGGGTGAAAGTAGGCACGCCGCCGAGACTCCCGCTCGCGGGAGTCACGACCATGGCTGCCGGGGTCCTTGAAGAAGCTGCTGGGGCACTCTCGACCGAGGCATAGGATACCTGGTAGTCCTGACCCAAGGGGTTGCCCAGATAGTCCTGGACCGCCGCGGTCAGGGTCGCGGTCACCGAGTTGCCGACGATGAACGAGGGGATGGGTGCCAACCCAGCGCTGTCGAGGTCTTCGGAATGGGTGGTGACCAGGGCGGTGACGTTGACCCCCTGATCGTCATCATGGGCGTAGAACGTCTCGTCCGTAAGCGAGGAGAACCGGATATCGCGGGAGAAGATCGCCGCCACCAGGGCGGTTTGGGAAACCGTGTCCGGCGGGGTGAAGACCACGGTGGTGCGCGGGCTGGTGCGGAACTCGGTCATACCTGTACCGTCGAGCCACGCCCCGCCTGCTTGCTCGATCTGCAGGTCATCGTCAGAATCGCGGCCCTCAAGTACCAACCGATAGGGGGTGTCGTACGCAAGGTCGCTCTTCGGCGTGATGGTCAGGGTTTTCGCTGCGTACACGAGATCCAAGGGCACCGCGCTCTGCTCGGAGAGATCCAGCAGGACCACGGTGTCAGCGGAGAGGTCGGGCACCTCGCTCGCGAGCAACGTCGCCGGATCCATGTCCTGGCCAAAGGTCACGTTGAAGGTCGAGTTGACCGGGACTTCGACAGCGCCGCCAAGGATGGGTTTATCGTCGAGGGAACTCGCCACGAGCACGCCCGCGCTGGAAATACTCACGATGGTCGGGTCGGCGGCCGTGGTGAAAGAATAGTTCACGGTACCGCCGAGAGTTGTGTCCCCTGCAAAATCGGTAATAGTCGAGGAGAGATGCACGGTATAGGTGGTGGAGTAGAGCAGGGGGCGGGAGCTGTCCATGCAGTCCGAGAGGTGCGAGAGCGGAGTCAGGATGGCCTCGTCACAACCATCGAAGACGGTGTCGCAGTCGCCGGTCACCTGGTTGCGTTGGCCAAAGGAGATCGTGGCCGGGACGGGCGAAATCCGGCCGAAGGCATCCTGATAGGTCAGGTAGTAGGTGCTGCCGGTCACGGTGGTGGTATCGATGGCTTCGGAGAAGAGTATCCTCACCGGGGTTTCGACGCTGATCCCGGTCTGACCTCCGCTCGGTTCGGTCAAGTCGATCATGCCGGCCACCCGCGTGGTGAAGGTGGAGAGGAAGGTCGAGAAGAGCGGCTGCTCGTTGAGGTCAATCACATCGCTGGTGACGACCACGGTGTAGATCGTGTTCGGCTCGAGCGGGGCCGCGGGTTGCAGGGTGGCCTGTTCCAGGTTGTCGCCGGGGCAGACGGCCTTACCGCACACCGCGGTGGAGAGGGCGATCGCCTCGGTCCGCGAAGTCACGTACTCGCCCTTCACGAGATAGACGTTCGGTTCGTCGGTCGGATCGGCCGGGGTGTCCGAGGTCAAGCTCGAGGTCAACACCTCGTTGCTGAAGGTCAAGGTGATTATGGGCAACGTAGAAACTGCGGTGGCGTGATCGGCCGGGAAGACGTCGACGACGGTGAGCGGCGGAGCCGAGGCCGTGACGAAACTGTACTCCCAGTCCTGGGTCAAGCAACCGTTGGCGCTGGTGCTGAGCTTGGGTTCGCAGATGGCCATGGTCAGGGTGTAGGTATACGGAGCGTTGTACTCGAGTTCCTGATCCAATGTGAGGACAATTTTGTTGGGGGTGGGCTGGGTAAAGGTGCCGGCAAGGCGATCGGCGCTCGGATCGCCTCCGAATTCTCCGGGGACCAGGTAGAAGGAGGTGCTCAGGTCACCGCTCTGCTCAGGGGCGGAAGTAATGGTGGCAAGATCGACCTCGCGATCGAAGATCACCTGGATCGTGGTCAGTGGATTAATCCCAAAGCCCTGGTCCGAAGGGAGGGAGGCCAGAATGAGCAGGGGATCGAGGTCCTCCACGGTGAAGGTGTAGCGATACGGAGAGGGCGAGGTCACCAGCCACCCCCCTCGCGAGGTCGAGCGCAGACTCTTGATGCCCCCGGAGCCGCTGGTCAGGGTGACCTGGATAATGGCCGAGGCGATCAGAGGGGTTGCGGGAGTACACGTTACGGTATCGTAACCGGTGCTGCTGTCGCTATCGCTGAACGCGAGTTGCGCCTCGGGGCACAACTCCCCTCCTCCATTGGTCAAATCCAGCACCGAGAAACCGGAGAGGAAGGTCGAGGTCCTGATGTCCTCACTGAAAACGAAACGCAGCGAGGCTCCTGCTTGGACATCGCCGGCATCGGGTCCTGGGGCTGCCGAGAGCAAGTGCAGGGGAGGCGGGTCAGCAGTGGAAAACGTTACGACCAAGTCCTCCTCCAGGGTCCCCATGTCCTGATCCGCAGCGGGATTGCAATCGAGGGCGCGTTGACCGGAGATGCTCCCGTCGAGCAACACCTCGAGATCCCGGCTGTAGCCATGGAGGTAGGAGGGAACGAAGCTCACGGCAGCGCTGGCATCGTCGCACGAGAGATCGCCACTGACATCATTGCCCGGAGCTGCATAGTCAGTGTCGGCGAAGCGCACCCGGAAGGTCAGGGGGGTCACCGTGGCGCAGTCCAGAGGCTCGCTGAAGGTCGCGGTAACGGCGGCATCGAGCGCTTGATCTTGCGCGCCGTGGAGCGGGGTGGTGGCGACCAGGCGCAACGGGGGCAGGGATTCGATCGTCACCAGGAAGGTCACGCTGGAGGGGAGTTGCCCCCCACGGGTGGTCGCCCGAGCCGAGTGGATACCGCTGAGCGAGGGCGCGGCCCTCCCCTTGAGGGTGAAACGCAGGACGGTCGCGTAGGGCAAGGGGTTCGTCGGAGTGTAGGTGACCGTGGTGTCATCCTCCCAAGTCAGGGAGCCGGCGAGATCGTCGGACACGTCGGCGGTGAGCGGCTCCGTCTGTCCGGTCACATCGGCGACGAGGAGGGTCCTACCCAGATCGAAGCTGTTGCGGTCGACCGATTCGGAGAAATCGAACGTGAAGCTCTGGTCCCTCGGAAGGCCGAGACTGTTGGGACCGGGCTCGGCCGAGAGGAGGGCCAAGGGGGCTGGATCGAGGGTCGAGAAGGTCGTCCCCAGGGCCGTGGCCAGGTGGCCCATGGTCGGAGCGACAGCAGGATGCCGCAAGGCCGTGCGGGCGCTGCGCAAGGTAGTACCGAGATCCACGGACACATCCCGGCTGTAACCGAGTTCAGGGTCAGGAGTAAAGATGACGGAAGCACTGCCCGGAGTGCAGGCCAGATCGCCGCTCAGGTCCTGCTCCGGCGTTTCGGGATCGGTACTTCCAAAAGCGATCGTTAAGCCACCATTGGCAAGAGAACTGCAATCGGGTGGTTCCGAAAAGGTGATCGACACGGTGGCGTCGATGGGAATGCCAGTGGCTCCGCCGCTCGGTAGGACGGAGAGCACGGTCAGAGGCGGGAGGTCCTGCACGGTGAAGAACAGGACCTGGTCGGTGGTCAGAGTACCCCCACGCCGGGTCGCCCGGGCAGAACGCACACCGGTGTCGCCACCGAGGACGGTCAGGCGCAGGACTGTTCCGAAGGAAAGATCTCCCGAGGGGTCCACGGTCAGGTGCGTGCCCTCATCGTTCCACTGCAGGACGACCGGGACGGACCGACCCGCACTTGCATCTTCGGGATCGGTCGCGCCGGTCACGTCCTCGAACAAGAGGCTCGTCCCGAGCAGCACGCTGTCTTCGGCGACTTCTTCGGAGAAGGTCAGGACGAATGCTTGGGTCGGAGAGAGCCCGGTGGCTCCACCACCCGGGGTGACCCCCACGAGCAACAGCGCCGGAGGATCTTCGGTGGAAAAGGTGAACCCTTGCTCCGGACCCAGATGGCCTTCGCTGGGATCCGCCTCTCCGTGCAGGTCCTGCGCCTCGGGGGTCCCGATGCCGGTCTCGAGCACGACTTCGACGTCACGACTGTAGCCCAAGGGTTCCTGGGGGATGAAGGTCACCGAGGTGTCTCCATCTTCACAGGCGGCAAGCGAACCCGGGATTTCTTCGAGGGGCGCAATCGGATCGGTTTCGGCGAAACGCACGGTCAAGGTTTCTCCCAGGGTGAGCGTCGAACAATCGACTCCCTCGGAGAAGAAGACCTCGACATCCTGATCGATGGAACCATCTTCAAGTCCTTGAGCCGGCGAGGTTTCGAGGACGTAGAGAGGCGGGAGCCCCTCGAGGCTGAACATCAAGGTCGAGGTTTTTGCCAAGAAACCACCGAACGGCGTCGCGCGGGTAGATCGAATCGCAGCGGGCAAGGTCGCGGAGTCAGCCGGTGCCACGAGATCGCCGCTCTCGTCCACGGTGAGAGCCACGGGGGAATGGCCCAACAGAGTCAACCGGACCTTGGTGGAAAACGCGAACGGCCGCTCGGGAGTAAATTCCAGGATCGAGGCAGCAGGAGCAGCACCAACACCTGCTTGGTGCTTCGCAGGCGAAACGATGCTCCAGGTCACCTCACCGGGGACGGCAAGACCCTCGCCGACAGCGGGATCCTCGAGCCCGGTCACGTCCTCGACCACGAGGGTGGAGCCGAGGACGACGCTGTCGTAGACCACAGCTTCCGAAAACGTCAAGGAGATTGGGGTGTTGCGAGCGACACCGGTAGACCCATGACCGGGAGTTGCCGCGGTGAGCAGGAGGGGCGGAGGGGAGAGGGTGACGAAGAAGGTCGTCAGATCGCCGAGCAGTGCCGCCTTCTTCCCTCCAGATGCTTTCTCAATCCCTTCCGCTTTAAGGTGCAACTCGTAGACCGTCGAATACCGCAACGGCTCATTGGGGGTGAAGACCGCCCGCAGCCCGTCGACGGCGAGGACGAGGGTGCCCTTGACGTCGGAGCTGGTATCGCGCTCGATGAGGGTCAACTGGCTTGCCTCGAGCTTCTCGACCGCCTGACTGAAGGTAAGCTCGACCGGGGTATCGGTCGGGACGCCGAGCTGGCCAGGTGCGGGGGAAACCCCGCTGACCGTGAGCAGGGTGGTCGTGGTCTCGCTGCCGCAGGCCAGGAGTACCAGCCCGAGGAACAGGAACAAGGTATTGAAGGTATGAGTCATGGGAGCCCCCCTTGTTCGGACAGATCGTGCATAACCGTCGGTCCTGGATCGCTGAACAGGGGATACCCTGCCATACCGTTCTTTGGCCGACAACCGCCGTCGACAATTTTCGTGTACTCCAGTACACACCCCGGCCGGACCTTGCCCGAGGTGAGGGATCACTCCGAATTGTCCATGAGAGCCCTGGAGAATGGGATGGTGGAGAAGGTATTGCCCTCTACCAATAGCGGGGTCATCCTCGCGTTGCAACCCAACGCAGAGGTTCATCTCGTTTCCTGTACTGAGGGCAGGGAATGGACGGGATGGCTGCAGTGAGCTCGGATCAGTCGCCCGAGACGTCGGTCGCGGAGGTGGGAAGCAGTATCGGCTCCCCCTCGAACCGGGCGAGTTCCGACCCGTTCTTTCCGCTGAACACCCCTCTCCAGGCCGCTTCGGGGTTCCCCGACAGGAGCGGCTCGAGCAACAGGGTATAGCTTGTCCCCTCCGGCGCGCGCAACTTCACGAGCACGGAGTCGGCGGTCACCGTGCGGCCAGGCTTCCAGTTCTCGCCTTCCCAGTGGTAAGCCAGCTCGACCGGCGGCACGACCTCGAGGGTGCTGAGGAACGGATCCTCTGCCGAAAAGTCGACCTCGCGCAGCTCGAGGCTCAGGTTGCTGGTGCAACTGTCGCTCGTGGGGTCGATGGTCGAGGGGAGGGAGAAGGCCAAGGTCAAGCGCTCGGTCGCGTGTGCGCCCAGGCGTTGGGGGTCGGAAAAGGTCAGGTCTCCGGTAAGCGCTCCGAGGGGCAACGCCGCGCTGAGTTCGGCGAGCGGCGGTCCAGTGCGGTCGTCACAGTCGAGACAGGCCACGAGGCCGACCAGGCTAAAGATTCCGAAGAGGAAGCCGACGCGGGAGATGTTCATGAACCACTACCTCCACTAGGGAGAGCCTCCAGGCATTCTCGATAACCGGACCCAGGAGTTGCATAGCAGGAATTGGCGGTACTGGCAAGGCTCCGAGGCGTCAGCTCTCGTCTTCGTCTTCTCTGCCCAGACCAAACCACCGGCGGAGTATGTGCAGCAAACCGGTCCGGGGTGGAGGGGGCGGAAGCTCGGCAACGACCGTGGAGGGAACATGACCGCCTTTGGCCGACTTGGGCACGAACACGGTCTCCTCGACGCCGAAGTCGTGTTTTCCGGTCCCGAGGCGGACCTCTATCCGACAATCGAGGATGGTGATCAGGTCCCCGTTTGTCAGCGGCGTCGGTTTCTCGATCTTCCGTTCGTTGAGCAAGGTACCATTGAGGCTTCCTTTGTCGAGGAGCAGAAACCTCGAATCACGACGTTGAATGACCGCGTGGATTCTGGAGATGCCCGAGGTGTGCAACACGACGTCGCAACCGGGGTGACGGCCGAGGGTGACTTCAGGCTGGTCGAAATCGAATTGGCCAGCGGCCCTATCGGCGATCCTGATCGTCAGGGTGAGGTACTCGGAACTCATGGGGCACTCTGAGAAAGGCTCGAGGAGTCCGAAACCTTCATTGCTTGGCTTTGAAATTGATGATGGTGGTCTCTTCGACGCCGGCACTTTCGGAGATCGGGCAGATCGAAACATCGATATCGGCCTCGAGGATCCTGATTTTATCCCCGTCGCGGAGGATTTGTTCGTCGGTGATGCGCTCGCCATTGAGGAAGGTGCCGTTCCGACTGTCGTTGTCTTTAAGGTAATACGTGTCGTCACGACGTACGATGGTGGCATGGTGGCGGGAGATGCCCGAGGCCTTGAGAATGACGTCGCAATCCGGGTTCCGGCCAAGGGTGATCTCGTCGAGATCGAAATCGAATTGCCCATAGATGCCATGGCCGATTTCGATGCGGAGGGAAATGAAATCGTTACTCATGGGGGAACTCCCTGCCCAAACCCAAGGCCAGCATAGACTTGGTTATTTTCCCCCTCGGAGAGAGGAGTGTCAACGGGATTGTCGGACTTTGTTCGTGCCGAAGGTAGTTCAGGTGAGCTGTACCGGACCTGTTATTCTCTCCCCGGAGTCCTGCTATTGCTGATCGCGGTGCTGCTCGGGCTTGGAACCATCTGAAGACGGCAGTTTGCAAAACGAATAAAACACATAGATAACAAGCTGTTGTGCTTATCCGGCAACGATAGGCATGGGGCTTGACATCAAGAAACAAGGGGGTTATTCAAGAGATCACTTGATTACTGGACCGAGAGTGCCTATGCCATCCGCAGGTCGCCAGTTCAAGGATGCCATCTACGAGCAGCTCGGCCGGGTCGGAAAGGCTCTGGCCAGCCCGCGCCGGCTCGAGCTCTTGGACCTTCTCTGCCAGGGAGCACGGACGGTCGAGGCCCTGGCCAACGAGGCCGGGCAATCGCTCGCCAACACCTCGCAACATCTCCAGGTACTGCGTATGGCGCGGCTGGTCGAGACCGAGAAACATGGGCTGTTCGTGACCTACCGGCTCGCCGACGAGAAGGTCTGCGCGTTCTACCGGGAACTGCGTACGCTCGCCGAGTCGCGCCTTCATGAGATCCAGGCGGTCACGCGCCAATTCCTCGAGAAACGCGGCGAGATGGAGCCGGTGGACCGCGACGTCCTTGCCGCCCGGGTCCGCAGCGGCGAGGTCACGCTGCTCGACGTGCGGCCGAAAGAAGAGTTCGAGGCAGGTCACCTCCCAGGCGCGGTTTCGGTCCCGCTCGCCGAGCTCGAAGTGAAGCTTGCCGACCTGCCGCACGACCGGGAGGTCGTCGCCTACTGCCGGGGTCCCTACTGTGTGCTCGCGGTACAGGCCGTCGCGGTGCTGCGCGAGAAGGGATTTCGCGCGATTCGCATGGAAGAAGGAGTTCCCGATTGGCGAGCCCGCGGCCTACCGATCGAAATGTCAACGAAGGAGATTTACTCATGAGCAAAACCCTCTTTATCCTCAATGATCCACCCTACGGCACCGAGCGGAGCTACAACGGTCTGCGCCTGGCGGGCTCCCTGGCCAAGCAGGAGGAGCAGCAGGTCCGCGTGTTCCTCCTGGGCGATGCGGCGAGCTGCGCCAAGGCCGGGCAGCAGACGCCCAACGGCTACTACAACCTCGAGCGCATGCTCCGAGCGGTGACCAACAAGAAGGGGGAGATCGGCGTCTGCGGCACCTGCATGGACGCCCGGGGTATCGCCCCCGATGAGCTCGCCGAGGGGGCAATGCGCAGTACCCTCGATGAGTTGACCGAGTGGACCATCTGGGCCGATAAGATCCTGGTGTTCTGAGATATGGACAAGAGCCATTGCAAGAAACACCGAGTCATCATCCTGGGTGGATCCTTCGGAGGGCTGACCGCTGCGCACGAACTGCGGCGGTTGCTGCCTCGCGGGCAGGTCGACATCACGGTGGTGTCCAAGGACGACCGGTTCTACTTCGTCCCGTCACTGCCTTGGGTGACCATGGGTCACAAGACGCTGGAGCAGATCTCGTTTCAGCTCGAGCCATCGCTGAAGGCGGCGAAGATAGGCTGCGTCATCGGCGAGGCTGAGCGGATCGACCCCGGAGCAAGCAAGGTCGTGGTCGGGGGCGAGGATCTCGACTACGACTTCTTGGTCATCGCCACCGGCCACCGTAGCGCCAACGAGGCGGTGCCCGGGCTGGGGCCATTCGACGGGCCCGGGCACTCGCTGATGTCGCCGCGGGAGGCCGTGGAGGCAGGCGAGGCCTGGCGCCACTTCCTCGACGACCCGGGGCCGATGGTCATCGGCTGTGCGCCCGGGGCAAGCTGCCTCGGGCCCGCGTACGAGCTCGCCTTCGAGGTGGACCACGCGCTCAAGCGCCGGAGGATGCGCCACCAGGTGCCGATCACCTTCGTCACGCCGGAGCCGTTCCTCGGCCACTTCGGTGTCGGCGGGATGGGTCGGGCCCGTCAGTTTCTGGAGGGAGAGTTTGAGCACCGGGACATCCGCTACCGCACGTCGGTGGCGGTTTCGAAGATCACCGAGTCATCCGTGGAGCTCGCTGGCGGCGAGGTCGTGGAGTCGCGCTACTCCATGATCATCCCGCCGCTCGCGGGTGTTCCCGCCATCGCCCGCTCACCGGGTCTCGGCAACCCCAAGGGCTTCGTGCCCACCGACGAGGGTTTCCGGCACAAGGAGTTCGAGAACGTCTACGCCGTAGGCGTGGCGGTCGGCTACCCACCGGTGGACCAGACGCCGGTGCCGGTCAACTTCCCCAAGACCGGCCACATGACGGTGCAGATGGCCAAGACCGCGGCGCATAACATCGCCGCTGCGATCAATGGAGGCGAGAGGGTGACCCGCCCACCGTTCGTCCTATGCATCATGGACATGGGCGACCGGGCGGCCAAGATGCTGGCCGATCCTGTGCGGCCGCCGCGCAACCGGGTCGAGATGAGCGTCGGGCGCCGCTGGCTCTGGGCCAAGCAGGCCTACGCGCCCTACTTCACCTGGAAGATGAAAACGGGGCGAGTGTGAGCCCCGAACATGCGATACGCGACGTCGTTCAAGGCGTCGAGAGGAGGTCGGTTTCATGAAGGTCAACAATGTCAACATCGAGGCAGCGGGGGCGTTCGTCGAGCAGGTCAAGGCCGACCCCTCGCTGGCCAAGAAGAGCAAGCGCG